>JBEHXI010000331.1:0-6544 GCA_048498775.1 Actinomycetota bacterium
GCGGGCCGGTGCGGGCCGGTGCGGGCCGGGGCAGGCCGGTGCGGGCCGGTGCGGGCGAGGTCTGTCGGCCTGGGTGTCGGCCGGGGTGTCGGCCGGGCCGGTGCGGGCCGGACGCCGACCGGCGCCGGCCGGGGTCGGGGAGGCCGCCCGGTTGGCATACTGGCCGCACTTCGCCACCGGGAAAGGCTGACCCATGCGCTTCGGTTCTCTGCCCGCGGTCGACGCGGGCGCCGTGCCGGCCGACGGCTACCTGCTCGACGTACGCGAGCCCGACGAGTGGGCGGCCGGTCACGCCGAGCAGGCCGTGCACATCCCGATGGGCGAGGTCATGGCGCGGATCGGCGAGATCCCGGCCGACCGGCGCGTCCACGTGGTCTGCCGGGTCGGCGGGCGGTCGGCGCAGGTGGCCGGGTATCTGATCGCGTGCGGCCTGGACGCGGTGAACGTCGCGGGCGGCATGCTCGCCTGGGAGGCCGCGGGCCGTCCGCTGGTGAGCGAGGACGGCAGCCCGGCGGGCGTTCGGTAACAGCCGTGGCCCCGCGGCCCGTGCGGTGCGGCGGGAAAAGCCGGTACCGCTGGTCGCCGCGCGCACGGGGTGAGTACCGTTCCGAAGCACACAGGGCACAGCTGAGGAACGGGGAACGAGCATGGAGCCACCCGAGACCGGGGCGGCGCGGGGAGGCGGGCCGGCCGCGGCGCCCGCTCCCGGACGGGACACCGAGGCGAGCACGGACGACACCGCCGGCGCGGCGCCCGCCGGCACCGCGGACCGGGCACCGGACGCCGCGGAGCCGGCGGAGCCGGGAGAGCCCGCCGGGCACACCGGGCCGGAGCCCGCCGGGCAGGCCGCGGAGCCGACCGGGATGGCGGGGCTGTCACTCGCCTCGCGGATCGTCATAGGCGTCGTGCTGGCGGCCGTCGCGGTCGGCGCCGTCGTCCACCTGGCGATGGTGTTCCTGTACGTGTCCCCGCCCAACACGCTGTCCAAGGCGGACGCCACGACGATCAACGGGTACATCTACCCGGAGTTCGAGCAGAACTGGAAGCTGTTCGCGCCCGATCCCCTCCAGTCGAACTCCGACGTCCAGGCGCGCGCCGAGGTCCTGCGCCCGGACGGCACGGTGCAGACCACCGGCTGGGTCGACCTGACGGCGATGGACGAGACGAAGATCCTCCACAACCCGTTCCCCAGCCACACCAAGCAGAACGAGCTGCGCCGCGCCTGGTCGTTCTACACCGACACCCACGACGCCCAGGACCGGCCCACCAGCCCGCGCGGCGACCTCGCCCAGAGCTATGTCCTGCACATCGTCGCCCAGCGCTTCGGCCCGCACCTCAACGGCGGGACCGTGCAGCGGGTCCAGGTGCGGTCGGTGACCTGGGCGGTGGCGGCGCCGCCGTGGAGCACCGAGCGGATCGACACCCGGCCCGCCTACCGCGTCGTGCCGTGGTGGAACGTCAGCAGTGAGGACTTCTCGTGACCGATCAGCCGACCCCCGCCGCGGCCGGGGCTGCCGCGACCGGCGCGCCGTTCTCCGCCCGGCGGGTCGAGGACCTGCTGCGCCAGGGCATCGACCGGATCACCGGTTCCACCGTCGCCCGCTACCAGTCGGCGGTGATCCGGATCGGGTTCTCGCTGACCTGGCTGGTCTTCCTGCTGCGCGAGTGGCCGAACCGCAGCGAGCTCTACGGCCCCGCCAGCCCGTGGACCTGGGATCTGGCCCACCGCCTGATCAGCTCGAACCACGCCTTCACGCTGCTGATGTGGTCCCGCGGCGGGATCTGGTTCGAGACCGTCTACACGGCGGCGATCGTGGCGTGCGTGATGCTGCTGCTCGGCTGGCGGACGCGCACCGCGGCACTGCTGTTCATGATCGGGGTGCTGTCGCTGCAGAACCGCAGCGTCTTCATGGGGGACGGCGGCGACAACGTCCTGCACATCATGGCGATCTACCTCGCCTTCACCCGGTGCGGCCGGGTCTGGTCGCTGGACGCCCGCCGGGCGCGCCGGACGGCCGGCACGGGCGATCCGGTGGGGGTGGCGCTGTGGGCGGTGCTCGGGGCCGCGCTGGTCACGGCCACCGTGCTGGGCCGGCTGAGCACCGGCTGGGCGCTGATCTTCTGGGGCGTCCTGGTCGGGCAGGCGGCCTGGTGGCTGGTGCGCCGGTACGCGCCCGGTGAGCCGCGCCTCGTGATGGACATGATCGCGAACGTGGTGCACGCCGGCGCGATGCTCGTGATCATGGCGGAGGTGTGCGTCGTCTACTCGACCGCCGGCTGGTACAAGATCCAGGGATCGCGGTGGGAGGACGGCACCGCGCTGTACTACCCGCTGCACCTCAACGACTTCACCCCGTGGCCCGCGCTGTCGCACACCCTGGCCGCCAACGGGCTGATGGTGATGCTGATCTCGTACGGCACGGTCTGGGTGCAGGTCGCCTTCCCGTTCACGCTGTTCAACCGGCGGGTGAAGAACGTGCTGCTGCCGGTGATGATGTGCGAGCACGCGGCGATCGCGGTCATGCTGGGACTGCCGGTCTTCTCCCTGGCGATGATCGCGGCGGACTCGGTCTTCCTGCCCACCGGCTTCCTGCGCTGGCTGGGGCGCCGGGCCGGACGGCTGCGGATCGCGCCCCGGGTCCGGCTGCCGCGGCAGCGGACGGCGGAGGAGCCGGCCTCCTCCGGCCTCGTCGGATCCTGAGGCGGCGGGCCCTACGCGGCCGGGCGCGGCCCGGACGACGCCCAGTGGAACAGCGCCATCCCGACGCTGGTCGCCAGGTTGAAACTGGAGACCTGGGGCCGCATCGGGATGGCGACCAGCTCCGTCGCCCGGGCACGCAACTCCTCTGACACGCCGTGCCGTTCGGACCCGAACGCCAGCAGCGCGTCGTCCGGCACCGTCACCGAGCGGATGTCCCGGCCCTCCGGGTCCAGGACGTACAGCGGTCCGGGCGGCAGATCGCCGGCCGTCACACGGTCGACGGTGGTGGCGAAGTGCAGCCCGGCGCCCGCGCGCACGGCGTTGGGGTGCCAGGGGTCGGTGTCGCCGGTGGTCACGACGCCGGTCGCCCCGAACCCGGCGGCGAGTCGGACCACGGCGCCCACGTTGCCGAGGTTGCGCGGGTTGTCCAGGACGACGACCGGGGCCGGCCGGGGCAGCGCGGCCAGCGCCTTGCGGCCCGCCTCGGGATCGGGCCGCTCGGCGAGCGCCGCGATCCCGGTCGGGTGCACCCGCGGCACCAGGGTCCGCAGGCGGTCCGCCGGGACCTCCACGGCCAGCGCGTCGATCATCGCCGTGACGTCGTCGGCCAGCGTCCGCGCCAGGGCGAGGACGGCGGCCTTGTCGCTGGTGAGCACCAGGGAGACGGCGGCACCGAAGCGGAGCGCGTGCTTGATGGCGTGGAAGCCGTCCAGGAGGACGGCGTCGGGCGCGATCTCGCGCCAGCGCTCGGTGTGATGCACGGTGTGGCTCACGGCGTGGCTCACGGCTCCGTCTTCGCTCATGCCTTCAGCCTGCGGTGGGGCGGAGGGTGCCGCGTACCACCGGGCCGGTGATCCTGGCCACGTCGAGTACCGCGCGGTCCGCGCGGTACTCGCGATCCGCCGCGGGCGGAGGCGGCCCGCCCGGCCGGGGAGCCGCCTCCGCCGCCGTGGTCAGGCCGGCCTGCGCACCTCCACCATCCGGAAGCGGTTCGCCACGAACGCGGTGTCGCACAGCGCCGAGTTGGCCGCCGGGTTGCCGCCGCTGCCGTGGAAGTCGCCGAAGGCCGCGGTCTGGTTGACGTACACCCCGCCGGTCAGGTTGAGCGAGAGCTGGGCGCACTCCTCCAGGCACACCTCCTCGATCGCGCGCTCCACCTCGGGCGAGGTGGTGTAGGCCCCGACCGTCATGGCGCCCTTCTCGCGGACCGTCCGGCGCAGCAGCGCCACGGACTGGTCCGTGGACTCCGTGGCGACCGCGAAGGCGACCGGCCCGAAGCACTCGGACAGGTACGCCGCCTCGGCGTCCGGCTTCTGCCCGTCCAGCGTGACGATCACGGGGGTGCGCACGACGGCGTCCGGGAACTCCGGGTGCGGCACGGTCCGCGACGGCAGCGCCACCGCGCCGAGCCCGCCGGCCGCGTCGAGACGCTCCCGCACCTGCGGGTTGACCAGCGCGCCGAGCAGGGCGTTCGCCCGCGCGTCGTCGCCGAGCAGCTTGCCCACCGCGGCGGAGAGATCGGCGACGACCTCGTCGTAGGTGCGGTGCCCGGCGTCGGTCTCGATGCCGTCGCGGGGGATCAGCAGGTTCTGCGGGGTGGTGCACATCTGGCCGCTGTACAGGGACAGGGAGAAGGCCAGGTTGGCGAGCATCCCGCGGTAGTCGTCGGTGGAGTCGACGACCACCGTGTTGACCCCGGCCTTCTCGGTGTAGACCTGCGCCTGCCGGGCGTTGGCCTCCAGCCACTCGCCGAACGCGGCGGAGCCGGTGTAGTCGATGATCCGTATCTCCGGGCGCACGGCGAGGGTCCGGGCGATCCCCTCGTCCGGCCGCTCGGCGGCCAGGCAGACCAGATTCGGGTCGAAGCCCTGCTCGGCCAGCACCTCGCGGGCCGTGGCGACGGTCAGGGCGAGCGGCAGCACCGCGCGCGGGTGCGGCTTGACCAGCACCGGGTTCCCGGTGGCCAGGGAGGCGAACAGCCCGGGGAAGCCGTTCCAGGTGGGGAAGGTGTTGCAGCCGATCAGCAGGGCGATGCCGCGCGGCACGGCGGTGAACGTCGTCCGAAGGCGCAGCGGGTCCCGCTTGCCCTGCGGCTTGACCCACTCGGCCTGCGCGGGGGTGCGGGTCTGCTCCGCGTAGGCGTAGGCGACCGCCTCGAGGCCGCGGTCCTGGGCGTGCGGGCCGCCGGCCTGGAACGCCATGGCGGACGCCTGGCCGGTGGTGTGCATCACCGCGTGCGCGAACTCGTGCGAGCGGGCGTTGATGCGGGCCAGGATCTCCAGGCACACCAGTGCCCTGGTCAGCGGTCCGGCGTCGCGCCAGGCCGGTATGCCGGCGCGCATCAGCGGCAGCAGGGCGTCCACGTCCGGGTGCGGGTAGGTGATTCCCAGCTCCAGGCCGTAGGGGGAGACCTCGCCGCCGACCCACTCGTCCGTGGCCGGCTGGTCGAGCGGGAAGGGCCGGCCCAGCAGGGCCTCGAAGGCGGCCCTGCCCTCGGCCGGGCCCAGCCCGGAGCCGTCCCCGTACGCCTTGGGGTGCTCGGGGTGCGGCGACCAGTACTCCCGGGAGCGGATCGCCTCCAGGGCCCTGTCCAAGGTGGCGCGGTGCCGTTCGATCGATGGGGCGGCGGAAACGTCTGCCGACATGCGGACCACTCCTCGTCGAGTGGGGACGGGCAACGTGGCGTTGCGGTGGACGGGGGCTCGGGGCTGCCCGGAGGCGCCCGGCGGCAAGGACGCGGGGCGCCCCGGCGCCGCGGACGGCGGCCTGCCAGACTGCGGTACCGCCGGACGGCGGGGACCGCCGGGCTGGGGGACCGCCGACCGGACTGCGGACTGCCGCGGCGGTGGGGCTTGCGCGCTCACCGCTCGCGGGGAACAGTCTTAACCGAATGTTCGGTCGGGACAAGAGGTGGATCGAGCCTGTGGATAACTCCGGGAAGCACGCAGCCATGGACGCGGCGGCCGCCGCCGGGACGGTCGCCGTCGTCGGCACCGGCACGATGGGCCAGGGAATCGCGCAGGTCGCGCTGGTCGCGGGGCATCCGGTCCTGCTGTACGACGCCCTGCCGGGACGTGCCGCCGAGGCGGCGGCCGCGGTGCTCGCCCGCCTGGACCGCCTGGTGGACAAGGGGCGGATGACCGCGGCGGACCGCGACTCCGCGCGCTCCCGGATCACCCCGGTGGGCGACCTCGGCGAGCTGGCGCCCGCCGTCCTCGTCATCGAGGCGGTGGCCGAGCAACTGCCGGTCAAGCAGCGGCTCTTCGCCGATCTGGAGGACGTCGTCGGCGAGGGCTGCGTGCTGGCCACGAACACCTCCTCGCTGTCGGTCACCGCCGTGGCGGGCGGGCTGCGCCGGCCCGGGCGCGTGGTCGGCCTGCACTTCTTCAATCCGGCGCCGCTGCTGCCGCTGGTCGAGGTGGTGTCCGGGCACGCGACGGACGAGGAGGTGGCCCGCTTCGCCCAGCGGACCGCCGCCGCCTGGGGCAAGACCCCGGTGCGCTGCACGGACACCCCCGGCTTCATCGTGAACCGGATCGCCCGCCCCTTCTACGCGGAGGCGCTGCGCACCCATGAGGAGGGGGTCGCCGACCCGGCGACCATCGACGCGGTCCTGCGGGAGTGCGGCGGCTTCGCCATGGGCCCGTTCGAGCTGACCGACCTGATCGGGCAGGACGTCAACGAGGCGGTCACCCGCTCGGTGTGGGAGTCGTTCTTCCAGGACCCGAAGTTCACGCCCTCGCTGGCCCAGCGGCGGCTGGTCGAGTCCGGGCGGCTGGGGCGCAAGACCGGCCAGGGCTGGTTCCGCTACGGCACCGGCGGACAGGGCACCGGCGGACAGGG
>JBEHXI010000332.1:0-6526 GCA_048498775.1 Actinomycetota bacterium
TTCCCGGGAACCTGGGCCTTGATCGTTGTGTGGTGTGGGGGCGGCGGGGAGCGGCCGGGCCGCTTACGTGCCAGAAGCCCCGCCGTCCGTGGGTTCGTGGCACATGGCGGATCTGTTCGTCCACGTGGGCGGCGATGGCCTGGTCCCGGCCGTTGACCAGGTGCAGACGGCGTGCTTCCGCGCTGCCATCCTAAGCGAGTGGACCCGTCGCACCAGGAGTTGGCCGATGACGGCTGGATCTTCGGCCTTGAGGAGATACCAGCGGCTGCCCGGGACGAGGAGGGGAATCGTCGCCCGGTTGCCTCCTCCTTCCACAGGACTGTGATCCGGCCGCCCAAGGGCACCCCGCAGGCGTTGACGTGGGCCGCGGAGGAGATCGTTTGGCAGTGCGGGCCCGACTGGTCCGTTGGGGCGGTTCTTTTGCAGTGGCTGAGGATCGAGGCCGGAGAAGAAGATTCCCTTGGGTTCGAGAGTTGCGTTCTGGAACGTGTTTCCCCTGATCAGGTACGCGTCCACTCGCACTACAGCCAGTGGGAGGACCTGGCGGTGCCCATCGCCGATGTCCGCAGAATGCTGATCGACATGATGCACTTCCTTACAAGGGAGTCTCAGCATCCGTTGCCGAGTTGGCGGATCAAGTACCTCAGCCGAAGGGACTGGGCCCAGGAGCGGGCCGAGGGAACCGGACGATGAAGACCCCGGCCTTCTGAAGCTGAGTTTCGGTGGGTGCGCTCATCGGCGCGCCACTACCGAGCCAGGTCCAGCGGTCAGCCACGGCCAACAGCGGCGAACCAGGCAAGACCGCCAACGTCCGCCCAGGTCAGCTGACCCACACCCCTGCCTCTCTGGTAAGCGGAGGTCGGTCTGCGCGGCCGGCGTTGGCAGGCCCCTTCTCGTCATCGACCAAGCCCGGTCGTCGGTCAGGTCCCGGGCTGCATCCCGGGCCGCCCCCAGACAGGACCAGGGACGCAACACTGCTACGGAGCTGGACGCCTCGGATGCCGACCGCGCACCAGCGACGTTGGCCACTCGCACGGACGACTCCCCTTGGCGCCGCCCGACGGGAGCCGCGTCTTCAGGTACGGCCGCGAAGTACAGCAACCTCCCCGACCGCAGCTGACCCAAGGCACCCGCCAGCAGCTCATGTGCGAACATGTGCCGCTGATGTCCGCGCTGAGCGCGGGTGGGACCGGGACGCCTCGCGGCGACAAAGAGGAGTTGGCATGAGAGGTGGCCTTGTCCGCACAGTCGTGAGGACGTTGAGACGCAGACCCGCCCTTCTGTGCTTCCCCGCGCTGAATGTGGCCACGTTGGGCCTGCTCGTGGCGGCATGGATATCGCCGCTGCAGGTCATCTGGGAACGGGCGCGGCTCAACCAGTCGCCGACCGTGGTCCAGTCTGCTGTGATTCTCCTGCTGCTGTTCGTGTTGTCCTGCGTGGGAACCTACTTCACGGCGGCGCTGCTGCACTCCGTGCACAGTTTGCTCGCGGGCGGTCGGCCCACCATTCGGGCTTCGTTGGGCGCTGCGGTGGATCGGCTTCCGGTCCTCGTCGGCTGGACACTTGTCGGCAGCAGCGTTGGACCGGTGCTGCGCGTGCTGGAATCCACCGCGGGGCTTTCCTGGCTCTTCGACCTTGCCGGCCTGTCCTGGTCACTGCTGACCTTCTTCGTGCTGCCGGTCATCGTGGTGGAGGGTGGCGGGCTGCTGGTCAGCCTGCGGCGGTCGCTGACGCTGGGGCGTCGGCAACTCGGCTCCTGGGTCGCCGGGGGTCTGCGCCTTTTTCTGATGACCGGGTTCGTGGTGCTGGCGGGCGTCGCTGCGCTGATTCTGGCCGTCGAGACGGACAGCGCCACCGTCATGCTCAGCGTGGCGGGCATCGTCGTGGTGCTGTGGCTGCTGGCGGGGACTGTCTATGCCACCTCGGCGGGGATCTACCGCATGACCCTCTACTACCGCGCCGTGCACGATGGTCCCCCACCAGGCGCCGCGCTGGCAGGAGCCTCAGCGGTGGGGGCGGAAAAGGCCAAGTACCCAAGCCGCCCATGAGAGCTCGGCGCCTCCTACACGGTGAATCCCAAGCTCATGGCTCGGTTGGGGCGTGT
Organism: Actinomycetota bacterium; assembly: GCA_048498775.1. GTDB lineage: Bacteria > Actinomycetota > Actinomycetes > Streptomycetales > Streptomycetaceae > JBEHXI01. Next base: position 2,105 of record JBEHXI010000332.1, read on the forward strand.
CTTGGGACAGGTATGGGCGCCATGCCTCAGTGCCCAGGTTGAGCCTGAGCGAGGAAGCTGCGTGCTGCACGCTCGCCGGCCGGACTGTCCGCCCACACCCGCCAACGTGCTTCCCTTTCCTCTCCGAAGACCTTGGCGAACGTGAGCGAGACATGCAGACGGAACCGGTCCAGCTCCCACCACCACTCAGTGAATCCCGAAGCAGCCTCCAGCAAGGGCAGGCGGGCCCGATTGGCTGCGGCCTGGACAGCCTCGGCCTCAAGGGGGACCGCAGGGTGCACCGGGGTCCAGTCGGTGCACTCCTGGTGCAGGGCGTCCGACTCGATCAGCGCGTCGCCGGTAGGAAAGACCGGCACGACCTCGCCCATGTGCGGTCCGGGGAAGCAGTAGGCGACCTTCCCGTCCGCCAGCATCCACACCACCCACGGGTAGGCGACCGTGTGGTCGATGAACCAGGCGATCGGTTCCCCATCCTCGGCCTCATACTCTGGCCAAGGGGCGAACACGATGTCCTCGCGGAACATCGGGCTGTAGTAGCGCAAGCCGCCGTACCGGGCCTGCGCCGCCCGCAGTCGGCTCAGGACCGCATCGTCGGTTGCACCGAACAACATGCGCAACTGCTGCCGTAGTTCCTCGTCCGACGGACCCGCCGCGGCGTCGAAGGGCGCCAAGGAGGCATGCGTGCGCAAGAAGCAACGCGCCCGCTCCGAGAGACCTTGAGGATCGGCAAGTACATGGCTCACCGCTGCATCATCCCGGGCCCCGATTCCTGAGAGCCACCGTGTTGCCCAGCCACGCGGTACACGCGGTGGTCCGCAGTCCAGGGCAGGGGAGCAGGCAATGTGCTGGGCCGTGCGCACAGACAACCATCGTCACGCTGATCTTGCTGCGGCTCAGGATCTCCATCGCCACCCGGGGAGGCGGCGACGTTGCCCGCCGCCGGCAGCGTGGCCGCGCCGTGCCGGGCGTTGTGGACCTGGATGCGCGGCAGGTCGGCCTTCTCGCTCAGCCGGTGGAACGACCGTAGGACGTCGCTGCCCTCGATCGGTCGTCCGGTGCGGATGGGATCAGCTATTCCGAGTTCACGAGGTGTGGAACCCGAACCGGCAATCATCAGCAGAATATTCCCGAACAGCGATGTCCTGCGGGGTCACTTGGGGGAATCTGCGCAACGGTTCTCCTGCCACCGCTGCAGCGCCGTTTGAACGGCCTCTTCGTCTTCAACGGCACGAGCACCGGATGCGCCTGCGGCGCCCACGATCAACTCACCGTCGGTGACCAGGATTCCACCGGCCCATGGGATGAAGTCGCCGCTGTAGAGGTGCTGGATGCTGTCGACAATTTCTCCGGGTAGGTCGATCAGGCCGGAGGGCTTCAGCGCCAGCAGCGCTGTGCGAGCTTTGGCCACAGCAATTCTGCTGGTCATGGGCATACCACCGTCCCCTCGCCGCAGGGCGATGACCTCTCCGGCAGCGTCGACAACGGCCACCGCCAGCGGCGGGAAGCCCCGCTCCACGCCGACCGACAACGCGGTTTGGACCAACCAATCTGCGTCGGCCAACTTCAGCCCGGGGAATCGTGGAGTATCAGGCATGAGCACGAAATTATCAGCGACGGCCCCAGGGCGGTTGCCTGCTTCGGGACGAAGAGATCGACGGCGCCCGTCCACGAGCGCCTCTGGCAGCGGTCAAGCCGCGGGCCGATCAAGGTCAGGTGGCCGACCACCGGGCGGCGGTCGGGAAGGACGGGGCTCCTGGCATCCTGCGTCCATGGATTTCGAGCTTGTGCCGCCCAACGGCGTTGGCCCGCTGCTGATCGGGATGCCGCGGCACGCCGCTGAGAGCGCGTTGTACGCGCTGTGCGAGCCCGCGGTGATCTCATCGGTAGACCGACCAGGCCGGCAGATCGTCCGGCCGAGTGGACTGACGATCAGCATTGGGTGCGTTCGCGAAGAGTTGGAGTCGATCGAGCTGTGGCGCCCGGGGGGACAGCACGGACACGGTGACCTTCCGGGATATCGACGTTTTCGGTCTACCAGCACGAGAGGTCGTCGAGCGCTTGGCACAGAGGGATACCGTCGTGGCTGATCCAGAGCAGCCTGGTGCCTCCAGAGCACCGGATCACCACCAGTGCCCAGGCTGTCGCATATTGACTCTGCTGTCAGCTGGTCAGAGGCGGTCGGTACGCCGCCCGAGGAGCCTGTCCGTGTGGCTGATCGCTTCGCGTTCGGTGTCCTGGACGACGTGGGTGTGCACGTCCAGGGTGACGCTGATACGTCACCCACGGACTGGAGGCGGCTGCCTGATGGTCACCGCACGCAAGCGCAACCCCAACGGCGCGGCCACCATCAGCCGCCGCAAGGGCGGGCGTTACCAGGCCGCCGTCTACGGGCTCCAGCCGGACGGCACCCGCGCCCGCAAGTTCGCCTACGGCAAGACCTGAGCCGAATGCGACGCCAAGCGCCGTGAACTACTTCGAAAGGCTCAGCCGACCAGGCAGTATCCAGAAAGCCATAGTGTCCCGGCGCCGACCTGGGCATCATTCGGCCCATGGACCAAGGGCTGGCAGCCGTGCTGGGCGCCGGTGTCGGTGTGTTGGGAACTCTCGGCACGGCGCTGCTGGCGTACGGCGCTGCTCGACGGCAGGCGGTTGACCAGGGCAGGGTCGACCATGCCAAGGAGTTGCGGGCTGAGCGACGTGAGACGTATCTGGCCTTCATCGAAGCTGCGGAACCTCTTGACTCGGTACTCCACACGATTGCCCACAGAGATGATCCACCCGCGCCGGGGGTGATACAGCCGCCGGATGAGTCCGTCCTCCGCGGATTGGTTGACGATCTCGATTCGGGCGTGCATGCGCTCTACAAAGTTCAGGCCCGTGTCGATCTGGTTGGGCCTTCGGCTGTGGTAGGAGAAGCCGTCAATGTCTGGGGAGCCGCCCGAGACCTGCGGCACTTCCTGCAATCAGTGCTGCGCGGCGAGGTCTCGCAAGGCGATTATGACGCGGGACTGGAGGCCGCGGTCGACAATGTCGAACGAACACGGGACGATTTCGCACGGGCGGCCAGACGCGTCATCGCCAGCCCGGATGGGCTGTTTCGGTAGTGGTGTGGACGGCGTCGCCCTCGTCCGTGGAGGGGTGGCCTGAGGCCGCGCCCTTACCCGGGTCTCTTCACCAGCTGTCGACGTGGCCCTGCTCAGCTACTACTTCCGCTCCAAGAAGGGTCTTTTCGGGGCCGACCAGCCACAGGGCACCCCACCCCAGCGTGCAGAGCAGTCCGACGGCCAGGCCGAACCGCAGACCCCGCATGACCACGCCACTGCTCACGAGATCACCCCCGCCCCAGAGTCCGCCGGAGCGTCTCGAAGGCGCTGGGACGCGGTCGATGGGGGAGGAAGTCGCTGATCTGGAGGGCGCATTGCCGCGGAGTGTGCAGGCCGGTGTCGACGTCGATGTCGTGAAGTCCGTGCGAGTGGACGTGGTGATACTGCATGGCGGCCAGTCCGCGCAGGCGGTCGCCGCGTTCGATCTCGCGGCGTTCCAGCTCCGGCAGCGGGCAGTGGACTCCCACGAAGACGGTGTCCGCGGGGACGAGCAGGCCGAGGAGGTCCAGCAGTCGCCAGCGGCGGCTGAGCGGGTAGTCGACGACGAGGTTGTTGCCGCCCGCGGCCATGCCGGCGACAGCGCGGTGGAAGCCTTTGGCTGTGCGGTCGATCTCGGCTTGGAGGTCCTCGTCGGCGATGTCGCGATCGCAGCGCATGGCATGGAAGGCGTCCACCGGCATGTGGAACCAGGTGCCGTCGAGGATCGTGAGGAGTTCCCGGGCGATGCTCGACTTGCCGGAACTGGACGTGCCGTTCAGCAGGATGACCATGCCGCCGGACGGGGTCTCGGGGATGCGAGCGTGGTCCGGGTCCACGGCGCCGAGGGCTGCCTCAGTCGTCATGGTGTCTGTCTACAGCAGGGCGGTTGGATCCGCTTCCTTGTTTCCGTCGCCGCCGACCGGCAGACCGCGGTCGTCCGGGGAAGAAGCGGTTGGCCGCCGCGCCGTCCCGCAGGGCTGATCCGCGCAGCAGTCTGTACCTATTAGTGTGTACAGAACTGCTCGGGTCATGGGTTCGACGGCTCCGGAAGGACACCGCAGACATGCCATTCGTCCGTATTGACGCATTGAGGGCCGACGGTGAGCGTCTCGACGCGCTCGGCCGCGCCGTGCATGACGCCCTGGTCGAGACGATGGGCTTCCCGCCCGACGACCGGTTCCAGGTGCTGGTCGGTCACGACGGCACCAGCAGCATGCTGCGTTATGACGACTACCTCGGGGTGCACCGCGACGACGGCGTGGTGTTCGTCGCCATCACGATGCGGTCCGGGCGCCCGCCCGAGCAGAAGCGGGCGCTCTACCGGCGGATCGCGGAACTC
>JBEHXI010000333.1:0-6466 GCA_048498775.1 Actinomycetota bacterium
CGGCCCGCCCCGGCGTCGCGCTCCCGGCGCCGCAGCTCCTCCTCGCGGCGGCGCAGGTCCGCCTCCCACTCCCGCAGCGCGGCCTCGTCACCGCGGAGGCGCAGCGACAGCGAGCGCAGGAACTCCGGGTTGTCGTCCGGGGCGACCCAGTCGGACGGCTCGGGAGGCAGCTCGGCGTAGCCGGTGCTCCCCGGCCGCGGGCGGCCGGCCGCGTACCAGGCGACGGGCCCGACCAGCACCTCGCCGAACAGCAGGATGACCAGGATCCACACCGGCTTGGGCAGGTTGCGCACCTGCTCGTCAGGGGTGTTCAGGCAGTCCACGAACGCGTGGATCCACAGCGCCAGCAGCAACAGGAGCGGCAGGTACCTGACCATGGCGGAGGGTCCCCCTGGAAGCGGCAGCGGGCCGGGCGCGGCCCCCGTGACGGGACCAGGGTAGTGCGTGGCGGATACTGGGACGCATGGCCTACGACGATCTTCGCTCGTTCCTGAGGGCGCTGGAGAAGGACGGCGACCTCACGCGCATCACCGCCGAGGTCGACCCGTATCTGGAGGTCGGCGAGATCGTCGACCGGGTCAACAAGGCGGGCGGCCCCGCGCTGCTCTTCGAGAACGTCAAGGGCTCCTCGATGCCGCTGGCGATGAACGTCTACGGCACCGACCGCCGGCTGCTGAAGGCCCTGGGCCTGCGCTCCTACGACGACATCAGCGAGAAGATCGGCGGGCTGCTCAAACCGGAGCTGCCGCACGGCTTCACCGGGGTCCGCGAGGCGTTCGGCAAGCTGGCCGGGATGACCCATGTGCCGCCGAAGAAGGTCAAGGAGGCGCCGGTCCAGGAGGTCGTCCTGCACGGCGACGACGTGGACCTCGACCGGCTGCCCGCGCTGTTCACCTGGCCCGCCGACGGCGGCTCGTTCTTCAACCTGGGCCTGACGCACACCAAGGACCCCGAGACCGGGGTGCGCAACCTCGGGCTGTACCGGCTCCAGCGGCACGACCGCAGGACCATCGGGATGCACTGGCAGATCCACAAGGACAGCCGCAACCACTACCAGGTGGCCCAGCGGCGCGGCGAGCGCCTGCCGGTGGCCATCGCCTTCGGCTGCCCGCCCGCGGTGACGTACGCGGCCACCGCGCCGCTGCCCGGGGACATCGACGAGTACCTGTTCGCCGGCTTCGTGCAGGGCAGGCGGGTCGAACTCGTCGACTGCAAGACCGTGCCGCTCCAGGTGCCGGCCGCGGCCGAGGTGGTGCTGGAGGGCTGGCTGGAGCCCGGAAAGACGCTGCCGGAGGGGCCGTTCGGCGACCACACCGGCTTCTACACCCCGCAGGAACCGTTCCCCGCGCTGACCATCGACTGCGTGACCATGCGGCGCCGCCCGCTGCTGCAGTCCATCGTGGTGGGCCGCCCGCCCACCGAGGACGGCCCGCTGGGCAAGGCCACCGAGCGGTTCTTCCTCCCGCTGCTGAAGATCATCATCCCGGACATCGTGGACTACGACCTGCCGGAGGCGGGCGGCTTCCACAACTGCGCGATCGTCTCGATCGACAAGAAGTACCCCAAGCACGCCCAGAAGGTGATGCACGCCATCTGGGGCGCCCACATGATGTCGCTCACCAAGCTGATCATCGTGGTGGACGCCGACTGTGACGTGCACGACTACCACGAGGTCGCCTGGCGGGCGTTCGGCAACACCGACTACGCGCGCGACCTGGTCGTCGCCGAGGGGCCCGTCGACCACCTGGACCACGCCTCGTACCAGCAGTTCTGGGGCGGCAAGGCGGGCATCGACGCCACGCGCAAACTCCCCGAGGAGGGGTACACGCGCGACGGCGGCTGGCCCGAGATGGTCCTGCCCGACCCGGAGACCGCGGAACGGGTCACCCGGCGCTGGAAGGAGTACGGGCTGTGAGGGGTTCGGGGAACAAGAGTGAGGTCACGCAGTGAGTGACGCACGCGCGGCCGCCGGGCCGCGGCCGGCGGTGATGGCCGCGCTTTCGTGCCGCGCGGGCGGAGAAGCGAACGAAAGGTCACGCAGTGAGTGACGCACGCGCGGGCGGAGAAGCGAACGGAGAGCACGGTGAGTGCTGAGTCGGCGGCCGGGGAGCTGTTCGGGCCGGAGCCGGCGCCGCCCGGCCGGGTGAAGTCGTTCCTGCGGCTGGTGATGATCGAGCACTCGGTCTTCGCGCTGCCGTTCGCCTACATCGCCGCCCTGACGGCGATGCGCGGCCAGAGCGGCTCGGTGCACTGGTGGCAGCTGTTCCTGGTGACCGTGGCGATGGTGGGTCTGCGGACGTTCGCCATGGCCTGCAACCGGATCATCGACCGGGAGATCGACGCCCGCAATCCGCGCACCGCGACCCGTGAACTGGTCACCGGCGCGCTGTCGGTGCGCTCGGCGTGGACCGGGGCGCTGGCGGCGGTCGTCGTCTTCCTGGGCGCGGCGGCGCTGCTCAACCCGCTGTGCCTGGCGCTCGCGCCGGTCGCCGTCATCCCGATGGTGGTCTATCCGTACGGCAAGCGGTTCACCGACTTCCCGCACGCCATCCTGGGGATCGCGCAGGCCATGGGCCCGATCGGGGCGTGGCTGGCGGTCACCGGCAGCTGGTCGTGGGACGCGGTGCTGCTGGGGCTGGCGGTCGGGGTGTGGATCGGCGGCTTCGACCTGATCTTCGGCTGCCAGGACGTGGCGGCGGACCGGGCGCACGGGGTGCGGTCGGTGCCGGCGCGGTTCGGCGTCGCGGCGGCGCTGTACGGCGCGCGGGCCAGCCATGTGGTGACGACGGTGCTGCTCGCCTGGTACGGCGTGGCCATCGGGGCCGGGGTGTTCTGGTGGATCGGCCTGCTGATCGTCGCGGTGGCGTTCGTCTACGAGCACTCCATCGTGCGCCCGGACGACCTCAGCCGCCTGAACCGGGCGTTCTTCACCGTCAACGGCTTCATCGGCATCGCCCTGTTCCTCTGCGCGCTGCTCGACCTGATCATGCGCGGGCTGGCCGGATAGGCTCGGTTCCGTGGACTACCTGGACGAGCAGCGGCGGCCGTGGGTCGTCGGCGTCTCCGGCGCGTCCGGGACGCCGTACGCGGCCGCGGTGCTGCGCGCCCTGCTGGACGCCGGCGAGGCCGTGGACCTGGTGGTCAGCCGGGCGGCCCGGCTGACCATCCTGGACGAGACCGGGATCTCCTTCCGGGACGCGCACTGGCGCGAGGACCTGGCCGCGTGGCTGGCCCGCCGCGCCGACGGCACCCCGGACGCCCACCATTCGGCCGGCCTGGACCGGGTGCGGTACTGGGCGGCCGGGGACCTGGCGGCCGGGCCCTCCTCAGGTTCGTATCCGGCCAAGGGCATGCTGATCGTGCCGGCCAGCACCGCGGCCGTCGCCGGAGTGGCGCTGGGCCTGTCGAAGGACCTGCTGCAACGGGCCGCGAGCGTGACGCTCAAGGAGCGCAGGCCGCTGGTGGTCGCGGTGCGCGAGACCCCGTTGAACGGCGTCACGCTGCGGCAGCTGGTCGCGCTCGACGACGCCGGGGCCGTGGTGCTCCCCGCCTCCCCGGCGTTCTACGCGGGCGCGGTGACGGCCCAGGACCTGGCCGACTTCGTCGCGGGGCGTGCGCTGGACGTGATCGGGGTACCGCACAAGCTGTACCGCCGCTGGGACGGCGAGCTGGGGGCGGGTAGGTAAGATGCGGTCCCCCGGGGCCGGGTGCCTTAGATTCGACCTGTCAATGCGGGACATGCTGAGGGATTGGAAGGCTCCGGGTACATGGACGCGGTGGACAGGCAGCTCATCCAGGCGCTGCGGGAGAACGGCAGGGCCTCGTACGCCGAGCTGGGACGGCTCGTCGGCCTGTCCGGGCCCAGTGTCACCGACCGGATCAACCGCCTGGAACAGGCCGGGGTGATCACCGGCTACCGCGCCACCGTCAACCCCGCGGCCCTGGGCCTGGGCGCGACCGCGCTGGTCGGCATCCAGCTCAGCGACGCCGCCGACCACGAGGACGTGGCCCGCCGGATGGCCGAGCTGGCCGAGATCGAGGACTGCTGGTTCATCGCGGGCGACGACTCGTACATGCTCAAGGTGCGGGTCCCGGACGTGGACGGCCTGGAGCACACCATCCGCCGGCTGTCCGGCATCCGGGGCGTGGCGCGCACCCGCACCACCGTGGTGCTCTCCACCAAATGGGAGAACCGGGTCGGAGAGCTGCCCGAGGGCGCCTGACCCCCGGGGCGTAATCTCGTCGGGGAAGTCGGAGACGAAGGAGGCGGCATGGACGCTGGGCTCAAGCGCGAGCTGGAGGAGAAGGTCTACGCGGGCGAGCGGCTCACCCGCGAGGACGGCATCGCCCTCTACGAGTCCGACGACCTGGCCTGGCTCGGCGGACTGGCCCACCATGTGCGGACGCAGAAGAACGGCGACGTCGTCCACTTCAACGTCAACCGCCACCTCAACATGACGAACGTGTGCACCGCGTCGTGCGCGTACTGCTCGTTCCAGCGCAAGCCGGGCGAGAAGGACGCGTACACCATGCGCATCGAGGAGGCCGTCCGCCTCGCCAAGGCGATGGAGGGCGAGAACCTCACCGAGCTGCACATCGTCAACGGCCTGCACCCGACGCTGCCCTGGCGCTACTACCCGCGGTCCCTGCGGGCGCTGAAGGAGGCGCTGCCGGACGTCTCCCTCAAGGCGTTCACCGCCACCGAGATCCACCACTTCGAGACCATCTCCGGGCTGAGCGCCGACGAGATCCTCGACGAGCTGATCGACGCCGGCCTGGAGTCGCTGACCGGCGGCGGCGCGGAGATCTTCGACTGGGAGGTGCGGCAGCACATCGTCGACCACCGCACCCACTGGGAGGACTGGTCGCGCATCCACCGCCTGGCGCACTCCAAGGGCCTGAAGACCCCGTGCACCATGCTCTACGGGCACATCGAGGAGCCGCGGCACCGGGTGGACCACGTGCTGCGGCTGCGCGAGCTGCAGGACGAGACCGGCGGCTTCCAGGTCTTCATCCCGCTGCGCTACCAGCACGACTTCGTGGACGTCAAGGACGGCAAGGTGCGCAACCGCCTCCAGGAGCGCACCACGATGGCCACCGGCGCCGAGGCGCTGAAGACGTTCGCGGTCTCGCGGCTGCTGTTCGACAACGTCCCGCACGTGAAGGTGTTCTGGGTGATGCACGGGCTGACCACCGCCCAGCTCGCCCTCAACCACGGCGCGGACGACATGGACGGCTCGGTCGTGGAGTACAAGATCACGCACGACGCGGACAACTACGGCACCCCCAACAAGCTGACCCGCGACGACATCCTGGAGCTGATCCGGGACGCCGGGTTCCGGCCGGTGGAGCGCAACACCCGCTACGAGATCATCCGCGAGTACCCGGGCCCGGACGCCGGCCGGCGCGAGGCGCCGCAGCCGATGCGGGTGTGAGGCTCGCGTGGCGCTGACCTTCGAACTCGATCCGACCGTCGACGGCGAGCTGCGCGCGCAGCTCGCCGCGCTGTGGGCCCGGGTCACCAACGCCGGCGGCGCGGTGGGACTCGTCCCGCCGGTCGTCGACGAGGACGTGCTGCCCGACGTGGACCGGCACCTGGCCGCGGTCGCCGAGGGGCGCACCCGGCTGCTGCTCGGCCGCGAGGACGGGCGCCCGGCCGCCACCGCGTTCCTGGCGTTCAACACCCACCGGCTGATGCGCCACTGGGCCTGGCTGTACACCGTCATGGTGGATCCGGAGCTCCAGGGCCGCGGCCACGGCGCCGCGCTGCTGCGCGAGGCCGAGGAGCGGGCCCGGGGGCTCGGCCTGGACGGGCTGCGCCTGACCTGCCGGGGCGGCCTGGGTCTGGAGAACTTCTACGCCTCCGCCGGTTACAAGGAGGTGGGCCGCGCGCCCGCCGCGATTCGGGTCGCGGACGGCGACGACCGTGACGAGATCACCATGTGGCTGCCGCTGTGAGGGCTGTCGCCGTGCGCTCCCGGGGAAGGCGACCCTGAGCCGGATCCGCGCGCGGGGCGTGCTTCACTGGTGAGTGGCCCGGTATCGGGTGTATCTGAGCCAACCGGACGGAAAGAGTGGATCTGCCGTGAGCTGGAAGCCGAGCGCCATGCTCCGCTACACCGTGATGCGCCTGGGCATCTTCGTCGCGAGCTTCCTCGTCATCTGGGGCCTGGTCTACCTGCGGGTGCTGCCGGCCGGGCTGGGCAGCTCGAACCTGCTGTGGGTGCTGCTGCTGGCCCTGATCGTCTCCGGCGCGCTCAGCTACGTCCTGCTGCGCGGGGTCCGCGACCAGGCCTCGGTGCAGATCTCGGAGCGCGTCGAGCGGGCCCGGCAGGCGGTGAACGCCTCCGCCAGCGCCGAGGACGCCGCGGACGACGCCGCCCGCAGCGGGCACTGAGGGATCACTGAGGGCTCACCGAGGGATCTGAGGGCTCGCCGAGGGCTCACTGTGGGCTTTTCCAGGGCC
>JBEHXI010000334.1:0-6453 GCA_048498775.1 Actinomycetota bacterium
CCGATGACCACCCCACCCGATGACCACCCCCACCCGATGACCGCAGCGCCCCGGCGAAAGGAGTCCCCATGCAGGAGGCCCGGGAGGCGTCGCCCTCGTACGCCTTCCACCCCATCGGCGTCGTCCGCTCGCCCCGCAGCGTGCCCGAACACGACCACTGGGGCGCTGTCACCTCGACCATCGAGCTGGATCCGGAACGGCTGCGGCCGGAGTCCGTGACCGGCCTGGAGCAGTTCTCGCACCTCGAAGTCGTCTTCCACTTCCATCTCGTCCCCGAGAGCGCGGCCGTGACCGGCGACTGCCACCCCCGGGGCCGCACGGACCTGCCCCGTCTGGGCATCCTCGCCCAGCGCCTCAAGGAACGCCCCAACCGGCTCGGCGTCTCCCGCTGCGAGCTGGTCGGAGTCGACGGCCTGACCCTGCACGTGCGGGCACTCGACGCGCTGGACGGCACCCCGGTCCTCGACGTCAAGCCGTACCAGCGGCTCTTCCAGCCGGAGGCGGAGACCGTCCGCGAACCGGCCTGGCTCCACGCGGCGATGTCCCGCTACTACCGCACCTGACCCACGCCTGACGCACGTCCTGGATCCTGCGCCATTCCGCAGCGCCCGCTCCGGCCACAAGCCACCCGGGCCTCTCCTCAGCCAAGGAGTCTCATGACCGTCCGCACCACCACCGGCGGCACCACGGTCGACCTCGAGCTCAACCTCGGCCGTCTCCTCGACCGCAACCCCCAGCTGCAGATCCCCCGCGACGAGTACAACATCAACGTCACCTCGAACGAGGGCGACCGGCTCGGCAGCGACGAACTGGCCGCCGAGTACGGCAGGTTCCCGGGCGCCGGCCACCCGGCGCACCTGTACTTCCACCTCCCGCTGTGCAACTACATCTGCCACTTCTGCAACTACGTCAAACGGCTCGTGCCGCGCGGCAAGGAGGACGGCGCCCTGCGCCTGTGGTCGGACCTTCTGATCGAGGAGTCCCGCCGCTACCTGGAGCGCTACGACTGGATCCGCCAGGCGCGCATCGAGTCCTTCTACATCGGCGGCGGCACCGCGGCCCTGCTGCTCAACAGCCCGGACTACATCGAGCCACTGGTCGAACACGTCAGACAGAACTACGACCTGGCGGACGGCATCGAGTTCAACATCGAGGGCAACCCGGAGAACTTCCAGCGCCACCACCTGCAGACCGCGCGGGAGCTCGGCTTCAACCGGTTCAGCCTCGGCGTGCAGTCACTCCAGGACGAGGTGAACGACTTCACCAAGCGCCGCCACTCCGCCGCCCAGTCGATCGAGGCCGTGGAGAACCTGCTCGCCACCGGATGCCCCTTCAACGTCGACATGATGTTCGGCCTGCCGTACCAGACCCCGCAGTCGGTGCGCAGCGACCTGGAGGTCCTCACCGGCCTCGGCGTCCCCACCATCACCATCTACCGGCTGCGCAACGCCGACCGGGAGGAGATGGGCATCGGCAACCGCGCGGTGTGGAACAACCCGGCCGTGCGCGAACGGCTCATCCGTGAGGGCCGCTTCCCGGACCTGGAGTCGACGTACGCGATGCGCCAGGAGGCCGTCGAGGTCCTGCTGGAGCAGGGGTACCACCCCAGCCCGTGCGGCTGGTGGAGCCGCCCGGGCACCTACGAGGGCGGCAACATCCCGCAGACCTCGAAGAACAAGTGGGAGCACTACAACACCATGATCGCGTACGGGCCGGGCGCCTACGGCTGGCTCACCGGCGACCAGGAGGAGTTCCTCCAGACGCACAACATCACCGACATCAGCGCGTACGTGGCGTTCATGCAGAACGACGACGGTCTGCCGCTCAACTTCGGCCGCCGGCTCAGTGGCCACAAGGCCATCGGCACCGCGCTCGGCTTCAACTTCAAGGCGAACCAGCCGATCGTCCTGGCCCGCTACCAGGAGCGGTTCGGCGCTGACCTGCTGCAGATGGAGCCGTTCGCCTCCGCGTTCGCCGAACTGCTGGAGCGCGGACTGGTCGAGAAGGTCCAGGACGGCAGCGCCCTCAAGCCGACCCTGGACGGCGAGGCCCTGCACGAGGAGATCATCTACCACTACTTCCACCAGCGCATCGGCCTGTCCGACGCGCCCGTGTGCCGGCGGTGACCATGCGGCACACCGCACCCATGACCGCCCCCGCGCCCCTGGCGCAGGGGGCGGCCCGCCGGGTCGAGGACGCCTTCGCCGCCCTGCACGGCGCCGACTCCGCGCTGCTCCTGCCCGGCGTGGTGGCCGCCACCACGGGCACGCTGCTCGCCCTCACCAACCCCGGCGGCCATGTCATCGCCTCCGACCAGACCTGCGACCCGCTGCGCGGCGTCCTCACCCGGGAACTGGCCGGACTGGGACGCACGGTGACCTTCGTGGACTGCACCGACGCGGACGCCGTGGCCGCCGCGGTGCGGCCCGAGACCCAGGTCGTGTACGCGCAGTCGCTGAGCGACCCGCTGATGCGGCCGGCCCCGCTGAACGAGATCGCCATCCACGCCCAGATGAACGACCTGCTGCTGGTCGTGGACAACACGGCGCTGTCTCCCGCCGAACTGCGGCCCCTGGACACCGGCGCCGTGATCGTCATCGAGGACACGGCCCCCTTCCTCGACGGCTGGGGCGACGTCGGCGCCGCCCTCGTCACCGGCCTGGACCGGTACCTGCCGAGAATCGCCGAAGAGTGCGGCCGGTTCGGCGGCGAGGTCCACGACTGGGCCGCCCACCTGCTGGAACGCTCCCTGTCCACCCTGCATCTGCGGCTCTCCGCCCAGCGGGACGGCGCCGAGCGGGTCGCGGAGACGCTGCGCGCGCACCACGCCGTGCGGGCAGTGCACCGGCCGTCGTTCGCCGAGGTGCCGTGGGCCCTGGAGACCCACCAGGGCTTCGGCGGGCTGCTGTCCTTCGAGGTCGTTCCGGAGATCGACGACCTGTCCGGCGTCCTGGCCGCCTGCCGCGGCGACGGCACCCCGCTCACCGGCACGGCCTGGCTGCCCGCCCACACCAGCCACGCCCATCTGAGCGAGCGGGCCCGCCGGGAGGCGGGCATCACACGGCAACTGGTGCGCCTGGCGGTGGGCGTCACCGACAGCGGCGCCCTGGCCGGCCGGTTGAGGCGCGCCCTGGACACGGCCCTCACACGCAGCGACGGGAGTGACGGACGATGCTGAACGGCGTCGATCTACGGGCCCGGCACGCCCTGGCCGAGCAGATCGCGGAGGACTCCTGGGAGGCACAGCTGAGCGTCGGCGTGGCGGCCCAGCCCGCGGCGGCCGGCCACTGCCGGGTACGCACCGAGCCGATGCGGCTGGGATCCACCCGGGTGGCCCGGGCCTTCGGCATCGACCAGCGGTGCGGGTCCGGCGCGGCCGGCTGCCTCGATCCGGTCGGGTCGCTGCTGGTGGCGCTCGGGGCGTCCGTCGCGGACAGCGTGGTCACCGAGCTGTCCGCCGAGGGGTGCGCTCCGGCGCTCCTGGACGTCCTGCCGTGCGCCGAGTTCGCGGCGGACGGCTCCGCGAGGCTCTCGTACCGGATCCGTCTCGACGGCGGTGTCTCCACCGAGCAGGCCGTCCGGGCGGTCGCGGCCGCCCGGACGCGGGGCATCGCCCATCGCACCCTGGAAGAGCCCAACGACGTCAGGGCCGTGGTCCAGACGGCCCGCGACATGCACCTCGCCAGCGCTCCCGCCCCGGCCGGCCCGGAGCCGTTCACGGCCGTCAGGCACCGTACGGCCCATGTGATGTGGGAGGTCGGCACCCATGTCATCGCCGAGGTCGATGGCGTGCACGCCGAGTCCGACCAGCCCAAGCAGCTGTTCGGCGCCGACCTCGCGCCGAGCGCCCAGGAGTACTTCCTGGCCGCGCTGGCGGCGGAGGCCCTCGGCTTCGCCGACCCGCCGGCCGCCACGCCCGGCGAGCCGTCCCCGTCCGTGCACGTGTCCGGCCGGATCGACCTGCGCGGCCCCTACTCCGCCCAGGACGCCCCCGCCGGACTGCGCAACATCCTCGTCCAGCTGCTGCCCGCCGACCCGGACCAGCCGGGCGACACGGCCGCCGGCGCCGTACGACGCTGGTTCGCCGAAGGCGATGCCCTCCGGCTGGTCAGGGACGCACAACGGATCGAGGTCCGACTGGTCCTCGGCGGCACCGAGGTCCCCCTACCGCACACCGAGAACGACCGCACGCACGACACGAAGGAGCGCCACCGTGCCCCGTGAATGGGACGCCAAGACATACGACTCGCTTCCCCTGCCGCACCAGCAGTGGGGCAAGCGCACCCTCGGCCGGCTGAACCTGCACGGCGGCGAGACCGTCCTGGACGCCGGCTGCGGCACGGGCCGCGACACGGCCGCGCTGCTCGACCTGGTACCTGACGGCCGGGTGATCGGCGTCGACGGCTCCAGCCGCATGCTCGACCAACTGCGCACCAAGCTCGCCGACCGGCTCGACCGGATCGAGGTCGTCAACGCCGACCTGACCAAGCCCCTGCCCATCTCCGGCCAGGTCGACGCGATCACCAGCGTGGCCACCTTCCACTGGATCACCGATCACGCGGCGCTCTTCGCCAACCTCGCCCGCCACCTGCGGCCGGGCGGCCAGTTCGTCGCCGAGTGCGGCGGCGAGGGCAACGTCGCGCGGATCAACGCCGCCGTGGAGGACGTGCTCGGCCGGCAGACCGACGACAGGCACAAGGTCTGGTACTTCGCGGGCGTGGCGGAGACCACGCGGCGCCTGGAGGACGCCGGGTTCACCGACATCGAGGTCAACCTGCTGCCCGACCCGGCCCGGCTCGAGCCGGGCGAGCAGTTGTGCAGCTACCTGGCCACCGTGGTCCTCGGCTCCCACCTGGACAGGATGCCCGAGTCCGGCCACGAGGCATTCGTCCGCGAGGTCGCCGCCCGCCTGCCCGAGCCGGTCGTCGACTACGTACGACTCAACATCACCGCCCGCCGGGCCTGACGGAGGCAGCGATGGCACACCCCGCTCCACCGGTCGTCCTGGTCGTCCACGACCAGGGCTCCGCCGGTGCCCTGCGCATCCTCTCGGCGGCCCGCGGTCTGTGCCGGGTGGTCTTCCTGTGCGAACCCGGGCACCCCGCGCTGGCCGCCGAGTTGCGGCAGGTCGCACGGCACGCCGAGGTCGCCGACATCACCGGCCTCGGCGAGGCGGAGGTGTGCCGGCTCGCCGAGAGCCTGGATCCCGCGGGTGTCGTCACCTTCAGCGAGTACCGGCTACGGCTCACCGCCGCGGTCGCCGCGCACTGCGGGCTGCGTTTCCACTCCACCACGACCGCGGCGGACCTGACCGACAAGTACCGGCAGCGACAGGTGCTCGCGGAGGCGGGCGTCCAACGCACCGGATGCGTCCCGGTCCGCCGGCCGGACGAGGCCGCCGCCGCGCTCGCCCGGGTCGGGACGCCGGCCGTGCTCAAGCCGCGCCACGGCGCGGGCAGCGTGGACACCTGCCTGGTGACCTCCGCCGACGACTGCCGCTCACGGCTGGCGGAGTTCACCGCGCGCGACCTCCAGGACTTCGTCCTGGAGGAGTTCCTGCCCGGCGACCCCGAGCGGACCGGCCCCGGCTGGGCCGACTTCGTCTCCGTGGAGTCGCTGGTCGTCGACGGCGAACCGCGGACCGCGGCGGTCCACGGAAAGCCGCCGATGGTCCCGCCGTTCCGGGAGACCGGCCATGTCCTGCCCGCCCCCGTCCCGCCCGCCCTCGCGGCCGAGGCCGTCCGGCTCGAACAGGCGGCGCTGCGGGCCCTCGGCATACGGCACGGCATCACCCACACCGAGGTCAAGCTGACCCCGGACGGGCCGAGGATCATCGAGGTCAACGGGCGGCTGGGCGGGCTCATCGCCGAGATCGTGCAGCGCCGCACGGGCTACGACATGGTGGCGGCGGCCCTGCGGCTGGCGCTGGGGCTGCCCGTCACCTGCCCGGATCCCACCCGGCTGAACGGGGACCGGGTGGCGTTCCAGTACCTGCTGGTCCCGCCCGCCGGCCCGCTACGGCCCGGCCCGCCCTCGTCCCTCGACGCCCTCGCGGAACTGCCCGGCATCGACCTGGTCGACATCTCCCCTCCCGCCGACTGGGAGACCGACTGGCGCCGGGGCACGATGGGCGCGATCGGCACGGTCTACGGAACCGCGGCCGGCCACGCCGAGTTGAGCGCACTGCTGGAACAGCTCCGCGAGCGGCTGGACCACTTCTGGCATGGCGCGCCGGTGCGCGTTCCGCCGGTCGAGGCACCCGCACCCGGGCCGATCGATACGGTGGTCCAACGACAGTGATTTCTCGGCCTTTTGAGTGAAAGAGACTGCGCATGCCGGAGGACAGCACTCCTACCGAGGTGGTTTCGGTGCCGGTGGGGCGGGTGGTCGGCGGCCGGACGGAGGTCCGCGACGACCACTGGGACACCGAGACGGCGATCATCCGCCTGGACG
>JBEHXI010000335.1:0-6395 GCA_048498775.1 Actinomycetota bacterium
CGGCGCGACGATGTCGATCGCCGGCCTGTCGGTGACGGTCTGGGCGCACCACATGTTCGTCACCGGCGGTGTGCTGCTGCCGTTCTTCTCCTTCATGTCCCTGCTGATCGCCGTGCCCACGGGGGTGAAGTTCTTCAACTGGATCGGCACCATGTGGCGGGGCTCGCTGAGCTTCGAGACCCCGATGCTGTGGGTCATCGGCTTCCTGATCACGTTCCTCTTCGGCGGCCTCACCGGTGTCCTGCTGGCCTCACCGCCCCTGGACTTCCACGTCTCGGACACCTACTTCGTCGTCGCCCACTTCCACTACGTGGTCTTCGGGACCGTGGTGTTCGCGATGTTCGCCGGGTTCCACTTCTGGTGGCCGAAGATGACCGGCAAGATGCTCGACGAGCGGCTGGGGAAGATGACCTTCTGGCTGCTGTTCATCGGCTTCCACGGCACGTTCCTCATCCAGCACTGGCTGGGCGTGGAAGGGATGCCGCGCCGGTACGCCGACTACCTGGCGGCCGACGGCTTCACCACGCTCAACACCATCTCGACCATCAGCTCCTTCCTGCTCGGGCTGTCGGTCGTGCCGTTCCTCTACAACGTCTGGAAGACCGCGAAGTACGCGCCGAAGGTCGAGGTGGACGACCCCTGGGGATACGGCCGCTCCCTGGAGTGGGCGACCTCCTGCCCGCCGCCGCGGCACAACTTCCTCACCCTGCCGCGCATCCGCTCCGAGTCCCCTGCCTTCGACCTGCACCACCCGGAGATCGCCGCGCTGGAGGCCGAGTAGCCCCGGCCGGACCATGACGGGCCGGCACCGGCGCCGGTGCCGGCCCCTGGGCGGTGCCGGGCGCCCTCGGGGCTCACCAGGGGACCGTGTTGCCGAAGCGGTCCAGATACGCCAGGCCGGGCGTGCCCAGCCGGGCGAGCAGGACGTCCACCAGCAAGGGGACGGTCTCCTCGATGGTGAACGGCGCGTCCGGACCGCCCAGGGCGGTCCGGATCCAGCCCGGCGCCATGAGAACGAAGGCGCGCCGCGTGTCACCCTGCCGGGCCGCGAAGCTCCGCATCAACATGTTCAGCGCCGCCTTGCCGGCTCGGTAGACCTCGCGGCCTCCGGTGGTGTTGTTCGTGATGCTGCCCTGCCCGGAGGACATCGCCCCGATGAGCCCCGCCGGTGACACCAGGTCCTCGAGAGCTTCGATGACGCGCATGGGGCTGAGCGCGTTGGTGACCATCACGTCGATGAAGTCCGCTGTCGCGACCGCGCCGATGGGCGTCTGCCCGTTGTTGGTGGTGCCCGCGTTGACGAAGAGCACGTCGAGTCGGCGGTGGGCCAGACGTTCGTGCAGCGGCGGCAGTCGGCCGGGTTCGTTGATGTCGAGATGCTCGATGGTCACCCGCCCGTCGGCGTGGTCCGCGAGATCGTGCAGCGGCGTTCGGGCCGTGGCGTCGCGCACGGTGCCGACGACGTCCCAGCCCCTGTCGAGAAGCTCCGCCGCCATCGCGTGGCCGAGGCCGCGCGAGGCCCCGACGATGCAAGCGGTCGGTGGGTGTTGTTCGGTGCCAGTCGATGACATCCGGCGCCATCTCCGTTCTTCGAGCGTCGTACTCGTACTCCGTTCGGGCTTCGCCGAGGCCCCGGGATCAGCACCGGGTGGTGCCCGCCGCCGCGGCCCTCCACCCGCGCGCTTCAAGTGTTCCGTCCCCCCTGCGTCGCGGGCGAGTCGCGAGCGCCCGTCTGTACGATTGCCGACATGGCGAGGGCGCTCATGGCGGAATCCGCTTCGGTGGAGCCTGACGATGTGCGAATCATTCGGGCGCTGCAGATCGCTCCGCGCGCTTCGTTCGCCGCGATCGCGACCGCCCTCGGCCTGACCGAGGGCGCCGTCAACCGCCGCTATCGCCGCCTGCGCGCCGACGGCGTCATCCGCGTGGCCGGCGTGGTCAACCCGGGTGCCCTGGGACAGAGCAGGTGGCTGGTGCGACTGCGCTGCCGCCCCGGCAGTGTCGCGGCGATCGCCGACGCGCTCGCCGATCGCGACGACATCAACTGGGTGGCCCTGAGCGCGGCGGGCTGCGAGATCACCTGCGCGACGCAGTCCCGGACACGGGAACAACGCGAGGACCTCCTGGGGCACCGGCTTCCCCGCACGGCAGCGGTGATCGACATCAACGCCTTCGCCATGCTCCGCCAGTTCCTCGGAGGCCGCGGCCACTACTGGTCCGCCCTCCAGGGCACCCTGTCCCCGCAGGAGGAAGCGGCGCTGGGGGGCAGCGGTCCCCCCTTCACCGAGTCTCCGGTCGTCACGCGCGAACCCCCGCGCCTCACCCCCGAGGACGAGAGGATGCTCCATGCGCTCGCCGCAGACGGCCGCGCCGGCCTTGTCGATCTCGGTACGGCCGCCGGCCTCACTCCGGGACGTGTCTCGCGACGCCTTGACGCTCTGCTCCGGCACCGCGTCGTCCACATCGACGTCGAGATCGCCCCAGCGGCCCTGGGCTATCACGCTCGCGCGAACCTCTGGCTCCGCGTGCATCCGTCGGCGGTGAAGAGCGCGGGCCGCGCGCTCGCGCGGGAACCCGAGATCGCCTTCGCCGCGGCCATCTCCGGGCCCTGGAACATCCACGCCGTCGCACACTGCCGGGACCTCGACGAACTGTTCGAGTTCACGTCGGATCGCATCGGGTCCCTCGCCGGACTGCAGAGCATGGAGGTCTCACCCGTGCTGAGGCACATCAAGCAGGCCGGCACCCGGCTCTCCGGTGACCGCCTCGTCGAGCCGTCCGGCGCTCGCGCGCGACGCTGAGACAGGACGACCGCGCCCCTGCCGAAACGGTCCTTCGGAAGAGCGGAACAAACCCACCCTCCCCGGATTTCACTCCATTCGGCGCACATCAC
Organism: Actinomycetota bacterium; assembly: GCA_048498775.1. Classification (GTDB taxonomy): domain Bacteria; phylum Actinomycetota; class Actinomycetes; order Streptomycetales; family Streptomycetaceae; genus JBEHXI01. Next base: position 2,894 of record JBEHXI010000335.1, read on the forward strand.
GTCCGATTGTGCTTTTTGCCTATGGTCCGGCCCTAGCGTCGTGGCGATCGCCCGACCACCCCCGGGGAAGGAGATGGCTCCCGATGTCGGTAGACGCCAGTCAGGCAGGCCAGGACGGGCAGCAGCTCAGCCTCAGCACCGCGGCGGCACGCAACCTGGCCACCACCACCAAGTCCGTCCCGCAGATGCAGGAGATCACCTCCCGCTGGCTGCTCAGGATGCTCCCCTGGGTGCAGGCGGACGGCGGCACCTACCGGGTGAACCGGCGCCTGACGTACACGGTGGGCGACGGCCGGATCGACTTCGTCCAGACCGGCTCCGAAGTGCGGGTCATCCCGCGCGAACTCGGCGAGCTGGGCATGTTCCGCGGTTTCGACGACGTGGACGTCCTGACGGCCCTGTCCGGACGCTTCGTCCAGCACGAGTTCGAGGCAGGCGAGGTGCTCGCCGAGGAGGGCGCGCCCGCCGACCGGATCGTCCTCATCGCCCACGGCAGGGTGCGCAGGACGGGCAGCAACCGGTACGGCCGGCCCACCGAGCTGGGCGTGCTCGGGGACGGCGACCGGTTCGGGGAGCGCGGCCTGCTCGACGCGGACGCCGTCTGGCAGCACACCGTCACGGCCGAGACCGGCGGCACCCTGCTGACGCTGTCCCGGCGGGAGTTCAGCGCCGTCCTGGACCGCTCCCCCGCCCTGCAGGCGCACATCCAGGAGTTCCTGGCCCTCCCCGAGCAGGCCCAGAACGAACGCGGCGAGGCCGAGATCGCCATGTCGGCAGGCCACACCGGCGAGGTGGAGCTGCCCGGCACCTTCGTCGACTACGAACTCTCCCCGCGCGAATACGAGTTGAGCGTCGCCCAGACGATCCTGCGGGTGCACACCCGGGTGGCGGACCTCTACAACAAGCCGATGAACCAGACCGAGCAGCAGCTGCGGCTCACCATCGAGGCGCTGCGCGAGCGCCAGGAGCACGAGCTGATCAACAACCGGGAGTTCGGCCTGCTGCACAACGCCGACTTCGGCCAGCGGATCCAGCCCCGCTCCGGCCCGCCCACCCCGGACGATCTCGACGAACTGCTCAGCCGCCGCCGGGGTTCGCGGTTCTTCCTGGCCCACCCGCGCACCATCGCCGCGATCGGCCGCGAGATGAACGCCCGCGGCCTGTATCCCGGCCATGTCGAGCTGCACGGCCACCATGTGCCGTCCTGGCGCGGTGTGCCGATCCTGCCCTGCAACAAGATCCCGATCAGCGCGGACCGCACCAGTTCCGTGCTCGTCCTGCGGACCGGCGAGGACGACCAGGGCGTCATCGGCCTGCACCAGACCGGCCTGCCCGACGAGTACGAACCCGGCCTGTCGGTGCGGTTCATGGGCATCGACGACAAGGCGATCATCTCCTACCTGGTCAGCGCCTACTACTCCGCCGCCGTGCTGGTGCCCGACGCGCTCGGCGTCCTGGAGAACGTCGAGATCGCCCGGCAGTCCTGAGGCCCGGGGAGGGGGAAGGCATGCCGCAGCCCTTTCAGCTGCCCCGGTTCTACGAGCCGTACCCGGCGCGGTGCAGCCCGCACCTGGAGGCCGCCCGGGAGCACTCGCTGGAGTGGGCCCGCGCCATGGGAATCGTCGGGGACTCGGGTGTCTGGGACGAGGAGGACCTCGCCTCCCACGACTACGCGCTGCTGTGCGCGTACACCCATCCCGACGCGTCCGCCACGCGGCTGGCCACGGTGACCGACTGGTATGTGTGGGTGTTCTTCTTCGACGACCACTTCCTGGAGAGCTTCAAGCGCAACCAGGACATGGCCGGCGCCACCGCCTACCTCGACCGGCTGCCGGCCTTCATGCCGCTCGACGGCTCCGCCTGTCCGGAGGAGCCCGCCAACCCGGTGGAGCGGGGGCTGGCGGACCTGTGGGCGCGCACCGTGCCGGCCATGTCCCGGCACTGGCGGCACCGGTTCGCCGAGAGCACCCGCAACCTGCTGCAGGAGTCGCTGTGGGAGCTCGCCAACATCCGCGAGAACCGGGTCGCCAATCCCGTCGAGTACATCGAGATGCGCCGCAAGGTCGGCGGCGCCCCGTGGTCCGCGGGCCTGGTCGAGTACGCGGGCGGCACCGAGGTCCCCGCGGCCGTCGCGGGCACCCGCCCGCTGCGGGTGCTCAGGGACACGTTCGCGGACGCGGTGCACCTGCGCAACGACCTGTTCTCCTACCAGCGCGAGATCGAGGAGGAGGGCGAGCTGTCCAACGGCGTCCTGGTCCTGGAGCGGTTCCTGGACTGCTCCCCGCAGCAGGCCGCCGACACCGTCAACGACCTGCTCACCGCGCGCCTGCAGCAGTTCGAGCACACCGCGCTGACCGAACTGCCCGCGCTCCTCGCCGAACACCGCCTGGACCCGGCGTCCAGCGCCGCCGTCCTCGGCTATGTCAAGGGGCTGCAGGACTGGCAGGCCGGCGGGCACGCCTGGCACCAGCGCTCCAGCCGCTACATGAACGGCTCCCCGGACGGCGGGCAGGTGCTCGGGGGCCCGGCGGGCCTGGGCACCTCGGCGGCCCGGATCGCCGCCTCGCTGGCCGCCACCCTCCCGGCCCGGCTCAGCCGTCACGCCCATGTGCCGTATCAGCACGTCGGGGACGTGCCGCTGCCCGGCATCCGCATGCCGTTCCCCACCCGGCTCAGCCCCCATCTGGAGGCGGCACGCGAGCATGTCGTCGGGTGGGCGCGCCGGATGGGCATGCTCGAACCGCCCCTGTGGGACGAACGCAAGCTGCGCGCCTTCGACTTCGCGCTGTGCGCGGCCGGCATCCACCCCGACGCGACCGCCGACCAACTGGACCTGACCACCGGCTGGCTGACCTGGGGCACCTACGGAGACGACTGGTTCCCCGCGGTCCACGGGCGCCGCGGCGACCTGGCGGGCGCAAGGGCCGGCATCGAGCGGTTGGGGGCGTTCATGCCGGTGGAGGACGAGCGGCCCGTTCCCGTCCCGGCGAACGCGCTCGAAGGCGGCCTGGCCGACCTGTGGTCCCGCACCGCGGAGCCGATGACCACCGCCGCGCGCCGCGCCTTCCGCCGGGCCGTCGAGGACATGACCGGCAGCTGGCTGTGGGAACTGGCCAATCAGGTCCAGAACCGCATCCCGGAACCCGTCGACTACATCGAGATGCGCCGCAGGACCTTCGGCTCCGACCTGACGATGAGCCTGTCGAGGATCTCGCACGGCCGCACCGTGCCGCCGGAGGTCTACGGCAGCCGCACCCTCCAGGCGCTGGAGAACTCGGCCGCGGACTTCGCCTGCCTGCTCAACGACGTCTTCTCCTACCGCAAGGAGATCGAGTTCGAGGGCGAGATCCACAACGCGGTGCTCGTGGTGGGCCACTTCTTCGGCTGCGGGGCGCCTGAGGCCCTGCGCATCGTGGCCGACCTGATGGACTGCCGGATGCGGGAGTTCGAGCACACCGTCGCCACCGGACTGCCGGACCTCTTCGAGCGGTACGACCTGGAT
>JBEHXI010000336.1:0-6374 GCA_048498775.1 Actinomycetota bacterium
GCCGGGGCGCACAGGCCCCGGCGCGCGCCGTGCTCTCAGCTCTCCCGGTGCACCTTGTGCTGCGCCGCCTGGGCGCGCGGCCGGACCACCAGCAGGTCGATGTTGACGTGCGAGGGGCGGGTGACCGCCCACTCCACGGTGTCGGCGACGTCGTCGGCGGTGAGCGGTTCGGCGACGCCCGCGTAGACCGCGGCGGCCTTGGACTCGTCCCCGCGGTAGCGGTTGAGCGCGAACTCGTCGGTGCGCACCATGCCCGGCGCGATCTCGATCACCCGGATCGGGTCGCCGCACAGCTCCAGGCGCAGCGTGGCGGCGACGGCGTGCGCGCCGTGCTTGGCCGCCACATAGCCCCCGCCGCCCTCGTAGGCGACGTGCCCGGCGGTGGAGGTGAGCAGGACGACGGTGCCGTCCCCGCTCGCCCGCAGCGCGGGCAGCAGCGCCTGGGTGACATGCAGCACACCCAGGACGTTGACCTCGTACATCGCGCGCCAGTCGGCCGGGTCGGCACTCTCCACGAAGTCCGCGCCGAACGCGCCGCCGGCGTTGTTGACCAGGACGTCGCAGCGCTCCAGCCCGGCCGCGAACGCCTCGACCGCGGCCTGGTCGGTGACGTCGAGCGGGTGGGCCACCGCCTGGTGGCCGTCCTTCGCCAGCTCGGCGGCCAGCGCCTCGATGCGCTCCGCGCGCCGTGCGGTCAGGACCACCCGGTAGCCGGCGGCCGCCAGCCGGCGGGCCGTCGCCGCGCCGATGCCGCTGCTTGCTCCGGTGACGACTGCGGTGCGGGTCATGCTGCGTGACTCCTCGGATCGCCGTGACGGGCCGCCGTTCGCGGGCGTCCCAGCGTAGCCGTCCGGCCTGTGCGGGCCCGCGGACCTACGGCCAGACCAGGCAGTACATCTGGTGGTTGGACTCGTGGCAGCGGCGGGCGAACTCCTGCCACTCGCGCAGCATCTGGTAGATCACGAAGGCGTCCCGCGGTCCGCGGCGGTCCGGGACCGTGGACCAGATGAAGGCGGCGGCGCCGAGTTCCTCCTCGCCGGCCTTGCGCAGCGGCTCGACGACGTTGACCGGCAGCTTGACGACGGCGTAGTCGGGGTGGAGGACGACCAGTTCCAGCGGCGGCACCTTGGCCAGCGGGATGCCCTCGATGCCGGTGAGGACCATCGCCGACATGGTCTCCGGCTTGACCTTGGTGAACATTCCGTTGCCGAGTTCGTCGCCGCCGAGCTCCTCGGGGCGCATCGAGATCGGCACCCGCGCGGCGGTGGCGCCGTCCGGCGCGCCGAAGTACTTGTAGGTCACCCCCACTCGGCCACCCCTGTTTCCATCCTCCGCGGCTCGCGGGCGCCCTGCACCTGCGGACCGGCGCCTCCTGCCAGTGGGGCGGGCGTGCTCGGGGTCACGGTCGCCCGTCCCTTCGCCCAGTTCGCCACCTGGCTGCATTTCACTACCCGACCATTCGCAGACCCAACCGCGCAACCCGATCATCGTCTCAGATACGAGTCCGAGACCTGATGATGAAACGCCCTGCGCCGATATCCGGTTCAGGTGTCCACGATCCGATCCCTTCCGACCGTCCTCGACGAAACACCGGGGCCCTCTGAGAGCATGTCTGTGTGAGCCTGTATCCGTTCGATGCCCCAGTTTCGCAGACCCTCTTCGACCGGGCTGCCGCCGTCACGCCAGGTGGCGTGAATTCTCCGGTCCGTGCCTTCCGGGCGGTGGGTGGTACGCCCCGATTCATGGTGTCCGGTTCTGGTCCGTACCTTACGGATGCGGATGGCCGGGAATATGTCGATCTGGTGTGTTCCTGGGGACCGATGATCCTCGGGCACGCCCACCCGGTGGTGACCGACGCCGTCCAGGCCGCGGTCGCCCGCGGCACCTCCTTCGGCACGCCCGGGCAGGGCGAGGTGGAGCTCGCCGAGGAGATCGTCGCCCGGATCGAGCCCGTCGAGCAGGTGCGCCTGGTGTCGTCCGGCACCGAGGCGACCATGTCGGCGATCCGTCTGGCCCGCGGCTTCACCGGCCGTGCCAAGGTGGTCAAGTTCGCCGGCTGCTACCACGGCCATGTGGACGCGCTGCTGGCCTCCGCCGGTTCCGGAGTGGCGACTTTCGGACTGCCGGACACCCCCGGCGTCACGGGCGCCCAGGCCGGCGACACCATCGTCCTGCCGTACAACGACCTGGAGGCGGTGCGTGCCGCCTTCGCCGCGAACCCCGGCCAGATCGCGTGCGTGATCACCGAGGCGTCCGCCGGGAACATGGGCGTGGTGCCGCCGCTGCCCGGTTTCAACCAGGGTTTGGCTGATTTGTGTCGTAGCGAGGGCGCGCTCTACATCTCCGACGAGGTGATGACCGGCTTCCGCGTCTCCCGCGCCGGCTGGTACGGCCTCGACGGCGTGCGACCCGACCTGATGACCTTCGGCAAGGTGATGGGCGGCGGCTTCCCGGCCGCGGCCTTCGGCGGCCGGGCCGACGTGATGGCGCACCTGGCCCCGGCAGGGCCCGTCTACCAGGCCGGCACCCTCTCCGGGAACCCGGTGGCGACCGCGGCGGGCCTGGCGCAGCTGCGCCTCCTGGACGACGCCGTGTACCGGACGGTGGACGCGGCGGCCGACCAGGTCGCCGCGCTGGTCGGCGAGGCGCTGGCCAAGGAGGGCGTGGCGCACCACGTCCAGCGGGCGGGCAACATGTTCTCGGTCGCCTTCACCGAGACCCCGGTCACCGACTACGACGGGGCCAGGGCCCAGGAGGCGTTCCGCTTCACCCCGTTCTTCCACTCGATGCTGGCGCAGGGCGTCTACCTGCCGCCGTCCGCCTTCGAGTCGTGGTTCGTCTCCTCGGCGCACGACGCCGCCGCGATCGAGCGCATCGCCGCCGCCCTGCCGGCCGCGGCCCGGGCGGCAGCGGAGGCCACGGCGTGAGCGGCGAGCCGACCGGGGCGCCGGGCACGGCGGACGCCGGGGATTTCAAGGACGACGAGATCACCGTCGTCCACCTCATGCGGCACGGGGAGGTGGCCAACCCGGACGGGGTGCTCTACGGCCGCCTGCCCGGCTACCACCTCTCCGAGCTCGGCCGCCAGATGGCCGAGCGGGTCGCCGAGCACCTGGCCTCCCATGACATCCGCCATGTGGTCGCCTCGCCGCTGGAGCGCGCCCAGGAGACGGCGATCCCGATCGCCAAGGCGCACCAGTTGCAGGTCGCGACCGACGAGCGGCTGATCGAGGCGGAGAACGTCTTCCAGGGCAAGACCTTCGGCGTCGGCGACGGCGCGCTGCGGCGGCCGGCCAACTGGCGGCACCTGACGAACCCGTTCCGGCCGAGCTGGGGCGAGCCGTACGTCGACCAGGTGGTGCGGATGACGGCGGCGCTGGCGGCGGCGCGGGACGCGGCCCGCGGGCACGAGGCGGTCTGCGTCAGCCACCAGCTGCCGATCTGGGTGGTGCGCAGCTTCGTGGAGCGGCGCCGGCTCTGGCACGACCCGCGCAAGCGGCAGTGCACGCTGGCGAGCCTGACGAGCTTCACCTACCGCGGCGACAAGATCATCGCGGTGGGCTACAGCGAACCGGCCATCGATCTGGTGCCCGAGCACCTGCGCGCGGGCGCCGCCAAGGGCCGGCGTCCGGCGGACGGTCCGGGCGGCGGCAAGGCGTTCGGGGCCTAGGGCGCGAAGGACGCGAAGGCCGGTCCGGGCGTCCCTGCGCCCGGACCGGCCGCCTCGCTCTGTCCGCCCGCTCTGTCCGCCTGCCCTGTCCGCCCGCTCAGGAGCGGCTTCAGGAGCGGCTTCAGGAGCGGCCCAAGGAGCGGCCTCAGGCGTGGCCGGATCATGACCATCGCCGCCGGCCGAAGGCCCGCCGAATACGGCCGGTGATGATCGCCGCACGATGAACAGCCGGTGAACTCCGGGGCCGATCCGCCCATAACGACCGCGGTGTTACCGGCGGTCAGTATTATCCGCCGCTGATAAGCCCACCCTGAATTCACGTCATCGGTCCGGAACCGTCATCCTTTCCTCCCCGTCTTGGGTGGTGTGCGTCGCACAGCGACCTCACAGTGACACCTGACCAGCGGACGCCGTGAATGGCGGGGGGACGATATGCGCTCGATGACCCGGAGGGGACTGCTCGCCGCGACGGCCGGAGCCGCGGCGGGGACACTGGCCGCCTGCTCGGCGGCCGGCCCGGCTCCGAGCCCTGCCGGAAACCGGCCGGCGCCGGCCGGCGGCGCGCCCACCCAGCCCGCCGGCACCCCGATCGGCGACGGGTCCACCTCGGACACCGGGCCGCAGCCCTTCCAGCCGGCCGCCGAGCGGCTGGAGCCGGGGCAGACCCCGCCGCAGTTCGTCGTCTTCTCCTGGGACGGCGCGGGCGAGCTGGACAACGGGCTGTTCGCCCGGTTCCGCAAGCTCGCGCAGGACCACAACGCCAAGATGACCTTCTTCCTGTCCGGCCTGTACTGCCTGCCGGAGTCGAAGAAGCACCTGTACCGGCCGCCGAACAACCCGGTCGGCGCCTCCGCCATCGGCTACTTCAGCGACCGGCACATCCGGATGACCCTGGAGCAGGTCCGCCTGGCGTGGCTGGAGGGCCACGAGATCGGCACCCACTTCAACGGCCACTTCTGCAGCGGCCACGGCTCGGTCAAGAACTGGACGCCGGCCCAGTGGGAGAGCGAGATCACCCAGGCTGTGGACTTCGTCACGCAGTGGCGGACCAACACCGGCTTCACCGACCTGCCCTCCCTGCCGTTCGACTACCGCAAGGAGATGGTCGGCGGCCGCACCCCCTGCCTGCTCGGCCAGGACCAGTGGCTGCCGACCGCCAAGAAGCTCGGCTTCCGCTACGACGCCAGCTCGCCCGGCGGCCTGCAGATCTGGCCCACCAAGCGGCACGGCCTGTGGGACCTGCCGCTGCAGGGCATACCGTGGCCGGGGCGCCGGTCCCCGGTGCTGTCGATGGACTTCAACATGCTCTACCAGCAGTCGAAGAACGCCACCAAGAGCGACCCGCGCAACTACCCGGGCTGGCGGAAGCAGGCCACCGAGTCCTACGTCCAGGGCTTCACCCGCGCCTACGAGACCAACCGCGCCCCCTTCTACATAGGCAACCACTTCGAGCAGTGGAACGGCGGCATCTACATGGACGCCGTCGAGGAGGCGTTCAAGCAGATCGCCGACGAGAAGCGCTCCGACGTCCGGCTGGTCTCCTTCAAGCAGTACGTGAACTGGCTCGACGCCCAGGACCCCAGGATGCTCGCCAAGCTGCGCACCCTGAACGTCGGCGAGCGGCCCAAGGAGGGCTGGCAGGCCTTCACCCGGGAGGTCTGACCCGCCCCCGCCGCCTGCCGCACCCCGCCCTTCTGCGGGTACGCGCCGGAGGAGGGGGGTGCCAAATCGCGGCGAAGCCCTCATGCGAAACTTTTCACATGAGTCTGACGCGCGTGCCGACCCAGCGCCCCCCTGCGCGCACCCCAGTGCTGCGCGCCGCCGCACGTACCACCGCCGCCCTGGCCGCCACCGCGGCCCTGACCCTCGGGCTGGCCGGCTGCGGCTCGCTGCAGGGGAGCTCGTCGGGCTCCTCGGACACCAAGTTCGTCCAGGGGACGGGCCAGATCACCACGGTCCCCGTCAAGGACCGGGTGGCCGCGCCCGCCGTCTCCGGGAAGACGGTGGACGGCGGCCAGCTGTCGCTGGCGTCCCTCAAGGGCAAGGTCGTCGTCCTGAACGTCTGGGGCTCGTGGTGCGACCCCTGCCGGGCGGAGGCCCCCAACCTGGCCGCCGTCGCCAAGTCCACCGCCGCCAAGGGCGTGCAGTTCGTGGGCATCAACACCCGCGACTACGACACCGCGCAGGCCAAGAGCTTCGAACGCAGCTTCGACATCACCTACCCGAGCTTCTTCGACCCGGACGGCACCCTGCTGCTGAAGTTCCCGCGCGGCAGCCTGCCCCCGCAGTCCATCCCCACCACGCTGATCCTGGACCGGCAGGGCCGGATCGCGGTGCGCGCCCTCAAGGCGCTCACCGAGGACGAGCTCACCCACGCGCTGAACCCGATCATCGCGGAGAAGTGACGTGATGCTCCTGGCGGCCGTCACCGACCCCAACCGGACCGTGCTGTCCGGGGCCCTGCTGCTGGCGGTCCCCGTGGCGCTGCTGGCCGGCCTGGTGTCGTTCTTCTCCCCGTGTGTGCTGCCGCTGGTGCCCGGCTATCTGAGCTATGTCACCGGCGTGTCGGGCGCCGACCTCGGCGAGGCGCGGCGCGGCCGGATGGCCGCCGGGGCGTCGCTGTTCGTGGCCGGCTTCACGGCCGTCTTCGTCTCCGGCGGGGCGCTGTTCGGCAGCTTCGGCTACACCCTGCAGGACTACAAGG
>JBEHXI010000337.1:0-6333 GCA_048498775.1 Actinomycetota bacterium
GTGATCCGGCCCCGGGAGGCCGGCACGCGGTGCGGCGTCCAGAGCGTCGCGGCCCGGACTCCCACCCTGTTCGGGGCTCTCAGGCCGGCCGCCGGGCGTCCGGCGGCCGGCCCTGGCGGTCAGACCGCGGCCTGCGCGGCCGGTTCGGCCTCCACCTGGTGGGTCACCCCGGGGCCGTGCAGCGCGACCAGCACCAGCGCGCAGGAGAACAGCGCCGCGGCACCGCACACCGTGAAGCCGATGGAGAAGCCGTGGCCGAGCGCCTGCAGGGCGAGGGACGCGGCGCCGCCGGGCGGGGAATTGGGCGGCACGGAGTTGACGGCCAGCGGCCCGCCCGCGTGGGCGACCTGGGCGGCGGCGGCCTTGACCGCCGGGCTCAGCGGCGCGGCGGCCAGCCCGGTGGTGAACTGCGCGGCGGCCCGGCTGAGCGCGATGGCCCCGATCACGGCCGGGCCGAGGGTGAAGCCGAAGTCGCGCAGCAGACTGGTCGAGGCGCTGGCCATGCCGGCCAGGTGGATCGGGACGGTGTTGACGGCGGTCGCGGTGATGGAGGACACCGACAGGGCGAAGCCGACGCCCACCAGCCCCAGCGGCAGGACCAGAGAGGTCAGGGCGGTGTCCGTGACGGGCAGTTCGGCGGCCAGGAAGTCGCCGGCCGCGATCAGCGCCAGGCCGGTGGCGAGCACCCACCGGGGGCTGACCCGGTGCAGCAGCGGCGTGACGACCGGCGCCAGCACCAGCGTCATCGCCTGGAGCAGCACGAACGCCACGGAGGTGCGCAGCGGGCTCTGGTGCTGGATCGGGCCGAGCCGGATGCTGGCCGAGTAGGCGGTGCCCAGGAAGCTGAACATGCCGACGACGGCGACGATCGAGGCCACCGCGAAGGCGCGGTTGGCGAACAGGTCAAGGCGCAGCAGCGGGGAGCGGGCCCGCCGCTCGACCAGCACGAACGCCACGACGAAGACGGCGGCGACGACGAAGGCGGCGATCACCGACGGTGCCGACCAGCCGTCGGTCGGCCCCTGGATGACGGCGTAGAGCAGGGCGAACAGGCCGATGCCGATGGTGATCTGGCCGCCCAGGTCCAGGGAACGCCCTTCCGGGGCGGAGGAGTTCTGCGCCAGCAGCGCGCTGACCAGGGTGCTGACCGCCGAGAGGACCACGACCAGGATGAACGCCCAGCGCCAGGAGCCGTAGCTGCCGGTGATGCCGCCCAGCAGCGGGGCGACGAAGCCGCCGGTGGACAGGGCGGCGGCCCAGACGGCGATGCCGCGGGCGCGCTCCCTGGGCGTGTGGGTGCCGGCCGCGATGACGGCCAGCGAGGTCGGGAAGAGGGCCGCGGCCCCGAGTCCGGCGATCACCTGACCCGTCCAGAGCATCCCGACGCCCTGGCCGGCCGCCGAGACGGCCTCGCCGAGCAGCAGCACCGAGGAGCCGGCGATGAGGAGGTGCTTGCGGCCGAAGAGGTCGCCGAGCACGCCGAAGGTCAGCTCCAGCACCGTGACCGGCAGCAGGAAGGCGTCCGAGATCCAGGTCAGTTGGGACCCGATCGGGTGCAGCGACTCCTGGAACAGCCCGTTGAGCGTCGCCGGCATCGCCAGGGCGATCTGCGCGAGGCAGACCGCGAGGCAGCCCGCGATGAGGGTGCCCGGGGACAGTCTCCGGACGGAGATGCCGGAGGTTTCCGCACCGGTGCGGAGGTCAGTGGACATGCGTCGTCGTCCCGTGGTCGTGGGTGGTCAGGTCAGTGCGGCTCGGCCGGACTCCCGGCGGCGGAGGTGGAGCCGCCGGGGGCGGCCCGGTGTGGCGAGAACAGGCCGGACAGGTCCGGTCCGGAACCCGACCTACGCGTGTTCGTCAGGTGAACTTAAGTTCATGTTTCAAGGGGGTTCGTAGTCTGCATTTCGCCTCCGGGCGCGTCAATGGCCTGCCGGGAAAAATCGGGGACGCGGTCCGGGGGCACCCGCTTGGCCCTCACCGGGCGGTGGGGGCGCCGGGTGGTGGATAGATTCGGACCCGCGACCCGGCGCACAGCGGACGTAATGCCCGCACATCGCCCGCCGGATCTTCACCTTCCGCGGCTTGTGTGCGCGTTGTTGACGGCTTGCGTTCAGGGCCCGTAGGTTCGCTGGGATCTTTCGCGGTGCCCGGCAAGGGGCGGGCGGCGCGGGAAGGAGCACCATGAGCATGCGGCGCCCACCGCGGACCGTACGCGGCCGGTTACGGCGACGCGTGCGGCCGGCCGCCCTGGCCCTGGCCGCCGTCCTGCTCACCGCCGCCGCTCCGGTGCCGTCCCACCACGCCCCGCTGCCCGGTGCCGCCGCTCCGGTGCCGTCCCACCACGCGCCGCGGCCCGCCGCGAGCGGCTGCCCGGGCGACCGGCCGGGCGACGGCTGGACCCTGTCCGCCACGGCCATCGACCCGGCGGACAGCTACTACGCCATCGTCGGCAACGGCTACCTCGGCGCACGGGTCCCGCCCAACGGCAGCGGCTACCAGGCCACCCGCGCCCGGACCGGCTGGCCGCTGTTCACCCCGCGCTACGGCGGCTCGTTCGTCTCCGGGCTGTACGCGCACAACCCCCGCACCACCGGCGGCCGGCAGGTCATCGCCGCCCTGCCGGCCTGGACGGCGATGACCGTCACGGCCGGCGCCGACACCTTCACCCCGGCGACCCCCAGGGCCCGGATCTCCCACTACCGGCAGACCCTGTACCTGCGCTGCGGCCTGGTGCGCACCGCCCTGACCTGGACCGCCCCCGACGGCCGCACCACGGACCTGGTCTACGACGTGGTCACCGACCGGGCCGCCGCACACACCGCCGCCGTCCGGCTGCGGATCACCCCGCACTGGTCCGGCCGCGCCACCGTCACCGACCTGATCGACGGCCGGGGCGCGCGGATGATGGCCCCCACCGGCACCCGCGCGGTGCCCGGCGGCCGGACCATGACCGTCGGCTTCCGCACCGACGGCACCCACACCGCCGGAACCATCGCCTCCACCCTGCGCGCCGGCCCCGCGGCCCGTGTCCTGGCCGCCCGCCGCGCGGCACCCGCCCGCGGCCTGACCGGCCGCCAGTCCCTCGCCCTCGCCGTCCGCCGCGGCCACACCACCACCGTCACCAAGTACGTCGGCATCGACACCGCGCTCACCTCCCGGGCACCGCACGCCACCGCGGTGGCCGCCGCACGGCGGGCCGCGGCGCTCGGCTGGCCCGCGCTGACCGCCGAGAACGCGGCCGCCTGGGCACCCCTGTGGCGCGGCGGCATCGAGGTGGCCGGCCACCCCGGCCTGCGGGCCTGGGTGCGCTCCTCGGAGTACGGGCTGCTCACCAGCCTGCGGCCCGGCCTCGCCGACAGCATCGCGCCCACCGGCCTGACCAGCGACAACTACGCGGGCCTGGTGTTCTGGGACGCCGAGACCTGGATGTTCCCCGGCGTGCTCGCCTTCCACCCGCGGCTGGCCAGGTCGATCGTGGACTACCGGTACCGCACCCGCGCCGCGGCGCGCGCCAACGCCCGGCGGCTCGGCTACCCCGGCCTGTTCTATCCCTGGGAGAGCGGCAGCACCGGCGATTTGGCCACCGAGTGCCAGAGCTGGCAGCCGCCGCACTGCCTCACCCAGATCCATCTGCAGAGCGACATCGCCCTGGCCGTCTGGCAGTACTACCAGGCCACCGGTGACACCGCCTGGCTGCGCGAGCGCGGCTGGCCGCTGCTGCGCGGCATCGCCGAGTTCTGGGCCGGCCGCGTCACCCGCGACGCCGACGGCAGTTACTCCATCCGCAACGTCGCCGGGCCCGACGAGTACAGCAACGGCGTGACCGACGGGGTGTTCACCAACGCCGGGGCGGCCACCGCGCTGCGCGACGCCACGCGGGCGGCCCGGATCCTCGGCCGCCCCGCGCCCGCGAGCTGGACCACGATCGCCGCCCGGCTGCGCGTCCCGTACGACAGCCGCACCCATGCCTTCCGGCAGTACCAGGGCTACCGCGGATCGCTGATCAAGCAGGCCGACGCGGTGATGCTGATGTACCCGCTGGGCTGGCCGATGAGCCACGCGCAGGCGGCCGGCACCCTGGACTACTACGCCCGGCGCACCGACCCGGACGGCCCGGCGATGACCGACTCGATCCACGCCGTCGACGCGGCCGCCACCGGCGCCCCGGGCTGCGCCACGTACACCTACCTGATGCGTTCCATCGAGCCGTTCGTCCGGGGCCCGTTCGACGAGTTCTCCGAGGCCAGGGGCGGCAAGGCGGGGGCGGCCGACCCGCTGGCGGGCGCCCCGGCGCAGGACTTCCTCACCGGCGCCGGCGGGTTCCTCCAGACCTTCCCCTACGGCCTGGCCGGGCTGCGCTGGGAGACCGGCGCGGTACGGCTCGACCCCATGCTGCCGCCGCAGCTGGCGGACGGGGTCACCCTGCGCGGGCTGCGCTTCCAGGGCCGCACCTTCGACGTCGCGCTGGGCGCCCACCACACCACGGTGCGGCTGACCGCCGGGCCGCCGCTCACCGTGGACACCCCGCAGGGCCGTCTGCTGGTGAGCCGGGCCGCCCCGGCGGTGCTGAAGACCCGGCGACCGGATCTGGCCGCTACCGGCGACCTCGCCCGGTGCGTCCCGGCCACCGCCGACTCCCGGCAGCCCGGCCGGGACGCCGGCGCCGCGGTGGACGGTTCGGACGCCACCGCCTGGGTCCCCGACGCGGCACACGCCACCCTGCGGATCGACCTGGGGCGGGCCGACCGGATCACCCGGATCTCCCCGCGGTGGACCACCGCCCCGCGCTCGTTCGCCGTGGCGGGCTCCGCGGACGGCGTCCACTGGCGCCCGATCGCCCTGCGTCCCGGCACCGGCGCGCCGGCGCACGCCCTGACCGCCCGCTACCTGCGCCTGACCGTGCGGTCCGCGCCCACCAGGCGTTCCGGGGTCAGCGAGCTGATCGTCACGGGCACCCCGGACCCCTGACCCGACGGCCTCGCGCGCCGCCGGGCCCGCGGGCGCGCGCCGCCCTACATTGGGGGAAGAGGTCTTCGCTGATCTGCGGCGGGCAGGAGCACGTGACAGAGCCGGACATGGACTACGAGGCCGTCTTCCGCGACGTGCCCACCCCGATCATGCTGCTGACCCCGGACCTGATCATCGCCGACGTCAACGCCGCGTACCTGGAGGTGTCGGGACGCGAGCGGCACGACCTCCTGGGCCGCCACATCTTCGACGCCTTCCCCGACAACCCGAACGATCCCGAGGCCACCGGGGTGCGCAACCTGTCCGCGTCGCTCCACCGCGTCCTGGCCACCGGCGAGCGGGACGCCATGGCCCTGCAGAAGTACGACGTGGAGATACCCGGCCGGCCCGGCGAGTTCGCGGACCGCTACTGGAGCCCGCTCAACGCGCCGGTCCGCGGGCCGGACGGGCGGGTGGCGCTGATCGTCCACCGGGTCGAGGAGGTCACCGACCTGGTCCGGGACCGGGCCTCCACCGCGGACGCCCGAAGACAGGCGATGGAGGCCGAGCTCTACAGCCGGGCGCTGGAGCTCCAGCAGGTCAACGAGGAACTGCGCCGGGCGCACGCCAGGGAGCGGGAGGTCGCCCTGGCCCTCCAGGAGTCCATGCTCCCGGCCCCCACCCCGATCAGGGACCGGGACGCGGCCGTCCTGTACCGTCCCGCCGCCCGCGCGCTGAACGTCTGCGGCGACTGGTACGACCTGGTGCACCTGCCGGGAAACCGCATCGCGGTGGCGGTGGGGGACGTCGTCGGGCACGGGCTGCCCGCCGCCGGGGTGATGGGGCAGCTGCGCAGCGCGCTGAGCGCCGCCGTCCGGGTCGCGGACGGTCCGGCTCAGGCGCTGGACGCCCTGGGGCTGTACTCCCGGTCCGTGGAGGGGGCCGAGTCCACCACCGTCGTGCAGGCGGTCATCGACTGCGAGGGCCACACCATCGCCTACAGCTGCGCCGGCCATCCGCCTCCCGCGCTGCTGCACCCCGACAACACGGTGGAGTTCCTCGACCAGGCCACCGACCCGCCGCTCGGCGCCCGCCTCGAACACCTTCCCCGGCCGCAGGCCACGGTCGGTTTCGCCGAGGACGCCGTCCTCGTCCTGTACACCGACGGCCTGATAGAGCGCCGCGGCGAGGACATCGACACCGGCCTGTCACGGCTCGCCGAAGCCCTCGGACACCATGGTCACCTCGGCGCCTCGGCGCTGGCCGCCGCGCTCGTCGACGAGCTGTCCCCGCCCACCTGCGCCACGGACGACACCGCGCTGGTCGTCATCCGGCTGTGAGGCTGCGGGAGTTCCCGCCGGCAGACGACAAAGGCGCAGACGACAA
>JBEHXI010000338.1:0-6269 GCA_048498775.1 Actinomycetota bacterium
CCCCTCACCCGCCCCCACAGTTTTCTCAGAGAACTCACAGACTCAGGAAAGGATGTTCTCAGTGGCGGAGCCGAAGGTGTGGCCATGCCTGCTCTTCCAACGCCCGCATCCAACGGCCGGACCGAGCTGTTCCGGCCCGACGGCTCACCGGTACGCGTCCTGGTCGTCGACGACGAGACGTCGCTCGCCGAGCTGCTGTCCATGGCGCTGCGCTACGAAGGCTGGGAGGTGCGCACCGAGGGGGACGGGACCGGGGCGCTGCGAACGGCCCGGGAGTTCCGGCCGGACGCCGTGGTGCTCGACATCATGCTGCCCGACTTCGACGGTCTTGAGGTCCTGTCCCGGCTGCGCCGCGATCTGCCCGATGTCCCGGTGCTCTTCCTGACCGCGAAGGACGCGGTGGAGGACCGGATCGCCGGGCTGACCGCGGGCGGCGACGACTACGTCACCAAGCCGTTCAGCCTGGAGGAGGTCGTCGCGCGGCTGCGCGGGCTGCTGCGGCGGTCCGGGGCGGCGGCGGCACGGACCGAGTCGCTGCTCGTCGTCGGCGATCTCACGCTGGACGAGGACAGCCACGAGGTGACCCGCGGCGGTGACTCGATCCACCTGACGGCCACCGAGTTCGAACTGCTGCGGTACCTGATGCGCAACCCGCGCCGGGTGCTCAGCAAGGCGCAGATCCTGGACCGGGTGTGGTCCTACGACTTCGGCGGCCAGGCCAACGTCGTCGAGCTGTACATCTCGTATCTGCGCCGCAAGATAGACGCGGGCCGCGCGCCGATGATCCACACCCGGCGGGGGGCCGGATACCTGATCAAGCCCGCCGAGATCGGCTGAGGACGGTGCCCGGATCCTCGGCCGTGCACCGGCCGGCGGGGCGGCGGCGCCGCTGGTCGCTGCGTACCCGGCTGCTGGTCTCGTCGATCTCGCTGATCGCGCTGGTGTGCGCGGTGGTGGGCGTGGTGACGGCGGTCGCGCTCCAGCAGGAGCTGTACGGGCAGCTGGACCGCCAGCTGGTCGGGGTCGCGGACCGGGCGCAGCACCTGCATCCGCCCGGCGGCGGTGTTCCGGACGGCGGCGGCTCCCCGCCCGATCCGCTGGACTTCGTCATCGCCGGCGGCCAGGGCATCGGCACGCTGGGCGCCGTCGTGGTGGACGGCCAGGTCGTCGAGGCCAAGGTCAGCACCCTGTCCGCGCAGCACCAGCCGACGGGTGTGAAGCTCACCGGCGACGCGCAGAAGGCGGCGCTCGCCGCCGTGCCGCACGACACTGCCGCGCACACCGTCGACATCCCCGGCCGCGGCTCCTACCGGGTGCGCTGGGCCGGTGCGACGCTGCTGGTCGGGCAGCCCACCACGGACCAGCAGCAGGCGATGGACCGGCTGATCGTCGCCGAGATCTGCGTGTCGCTGGGCGCGCTGGTGGCCGCCGCGCTGGCGGGCACCGCGCTGACCAACTCGGCGCTGCGGCCGCTGCGCCGGGTCGCCGCCACCGCGGGCCGGGTCTCCGAACTGCGCCTGGACCGCGGCGAGGTGACGCTGCACGAGCGGGTGCCGGCCGCCGACACCGATCCGCGCACCGAGGTGGGGCAGGTCGGCGCGGCGCTCAACCGGCTGCTGGGGCACGTCGGTTCCGCCCTGGAGGCGCGGCAGGCCAGCGAGACGCAGGTGCGGCAGTTCGTCGCCGACGCCAGCCACGAGCTGCGCACACCGCTGGCCTCGATCCGCGGCTACGCGGAGCTGACCCGGCGCGGCCGGGAGCACATCGGGTCCGACACCCGGCACGCGCTCGGCCGGATCGAGTCGGAGGCGGCCCGGATGACGACGCTGGTGGAGGATCTGCTGCTGCTGGCCCGGCTGGACGCGGGGCGGCCGCTGTCGCGGGTGCCGCTGGACGTCTCGCCGCTGGTGGTGGACGCGGTCAGCGACGCCCGCGCGGCCGGCCCCGGGCACCGGTGGCGCCTGGATCTGCCCGACGACCCCGCGGTGGTGACCGGCGACCACGCCCGCCTGCACCAGGTGCTGGTGAACCTGCTGGGCAACGCCCGCAACCACACCCCGCCGGGCACCACGGTCACCGTGCGCGTCGGCTTCGGCCCCGGGCAGGTGCTGATCGACGTGGTCGACGACGGGCCGGGCATCCCGGCGGAGACGCTGCCGCACATCTTCGAGCGGTTCGCGCGCGGGGACGCCTCGCGCTCGCGGCACGCGGGCGGGACGGGGCTGGGCCTGGCCATCGTGCAGGCCGTCGTCACCGCGCACGGCGGAGCGGTGCAGGTGCACAGCGTGCCTGGTCAGACGGTGTTCCGGGTGGTCCTGCCGGGGACCGCGGCGCCGCGGCCCGAGCCGGCGGCGCACACTCACAGCCGAAGCACATGATGACCACACGGCCGTGACAGCGCCGGCCGTCAGTGTCCCGTACATGAGGACTCTGACGCTTCCGCCGAGCGGTGTCGCGGCCCGCGGCACCGGCGCACTTCCCGCCCGAGAGCACCTGCCGGCCGCCCGCACCGGCACGGTGCTCGACGTCGTCATCCCCGTCTACAACGAGGAGGCCGACCTCGAACGCTGCGTGCGCAGGCTCCACGCCCACCTGGCGGCCACCTTCCCGTACGGCTTCCGGATCACCGTCGCCGACAACGCCAGCACCGACCGCACCCCGGCCATCGCGCAGGCCCTGGAGGAGGACATCGCGGAGGTGACGGCGGTGCGGCTGGAGCAGAAGGGGCGCGGGCGGGCGCTGCGGGCGGTGTGGCTGGCCTCCGACGCGCCGGTGCTCGCCTATATGGACGTGGACCTGTCCACCGATCTCAACGCCCTGCTGCCGCTGGTGGCGCCGTTGATCTCGGGCCACTCCGACCTGGCGATCGGGTCGCGGCTGGCGCGTTCCTCGCGGGTGGTGCGCGGCCCCAAGCGGGAGTTCATCTCCCGCAGTTACAACCTGATCCTGCGCGGCAGCCTCGCCGCCCGTTTCTCCGACGCCCAGTGCGGCTTCAAGGCGATCCGGGGCGACGTCGCGCAGCGGCTGCTGCCGATGGTCGAGGACACCGGCTGGTTCTTCGACACCGAGATGCTGGTGCTGGCCGAGCGGGCCGGGCTGCGGATCCACGAGGTGCCCGTCGACTGGGTGGACGACCCGCACTCCAGCGTCCACATCGTCCGGACGGCGACCGACGACCTGCGGGGCGTGTGGCGGGTGGGCCGGGCGCTGGCCACCGGGGCGCTGCCGCTGGACCGGCTGCGCCGGCCGTTCGGGGACGACCCCCGGGACCGCGAGCTGTCCGGGGTGCCGACCGGGCTGGCCCGCCAGCTGGTCGGCTTCGCCGTCGTCGGCGCGCTGAGCACGGTGGTCTATCTGGCGCTGTACTCGCTGTTCCGCACCGGGACCGGGCCGCAGGCGGCCAACGCGCTGGCGCTGCTGCTCTCCGCGATCGGCAACACCGCGGCCAACCGCCGCCTCACCTTCGGGGTGCGCGGCCGGGACCGGGCGGTGCGGCACCAGGCGCAGGGGCTGGTGGTCTTCGCCATCGGTCTTGCCATGACCTCCGGGTCGCTGGCCGCGCTGCGCCTGGCGGCCGGGAACCCGTCGCACACCGCCGAACTGGTCGTCCTGATCGCCGCGAACCTCGCCGCGACGGTGGTGCGGTTCCTGCTGCTGCGGGCCTGGGTGTTCCCGGGGGACGCGGCGGACGACGCTCCGGAAGCGGAGGCTCCGGAACCCGCCGCCGCGGCGGCCGCCCGCGACACCCGCGACACCCGCGGCACCTTCGACGCCTTCGACGCCTTCGGGTCCGGGAGCGCCCGCGAGCGGGCGGACGGCGGTCAGCCGTGGTGGCGGGAGCAGACGCCACCGCAGTGGCCGTCGACCCCGAGCGCGTACGCCCAGGACCCGTACCGCCCGGACTGGTATGCCCAACGCCCCTCCACCCAGGACGCGTTCGACGGTGAGGGCCGCGGCGAGCACGGCCAGGGGAGCGCCCGGTGAGCGCCGTCGCGACGCCCGGGCGGCCGGCCCCCGCCGCGGCGCACCGGCCGCGCCCGGGCACCGCCGTCCGGCGGCTGTGGCGCGGCGCCGAGAGCGATCCGCGCTGGGCCCGGCCCGCCCTGTGGGGCCTGCTGCTGGCCACCGCCGTGCTGTACCTGGCCGGTCTGAGCGCCTCCGGCTGGGCGAACGCCTTCTACTCGGCGGCGGTGCAGGCGGGCTCCCAGAGCTGGAAGGCGTTCTTCTTCGGCTCCTCGGACGCCGCGAACTTCATCACCGTCGACAAGCCGCCGGCCGCGCTGTGGCCGATGGCCCTGTCGGTGCGCCTGTTCGGGCTGAGCTCGTGGGCGATCCTCGCCCCGCAGGCGCTGATGGGCGTGGCGTCGGTGGCGGTGCTGTACGCGGCGGTGCGCCGCCGCTTCGGCGCGGCCGCCGGGCTGCTGGCGGGCGCGGTGCTGGCGCTCACGCCGGTCGCCGTGCTGATGTTCCGCTTCAACAACCCCGACGCGCTGCTGGCGTTGCTGATGGTCTGCGCGCTGTACGCGGTGCAGCGGGCCCTGGAGGCGGGGCGCACCCGGTGGCTGGTGTGGGCCGGGGTGTTCGTGGGGCTGGCGTTCCTCACCAAGACGCTTCAGGCGTTCCTGATCCTGCCGGTGCTGGCGCTGGTGTACGGGGTGTGCGCGCCGGTGCCGGTGCGGCGGCGGATCGGGCAGCTGCTGCTGGCCGGCGCCGCCCTGGTGGTCAGCGGCGGCTGGTGGGTGGCGATCGTCGAGCTGTGGCCGGCGTCCTCGCGCCCGTACATCGGCGGCTCGCAGCACAACAGCTTCCTCGAACTCACCTTCGGCTACAACGGGTTCGGGCGGCTGAGCGGCGACGAGACGGGCAGCGTCGGCGGCATGGGCGGCCCGGGTGGTGCGGGCGGCACGGGCGGCACGGGCGGCGGGATGTGGGGGCAGACCGGTCTGACCCGGCTGTTCGGCTCGGAGATCGGCGGCCAGGTCGCCTGGCTGCTGCCGGCCGCCGCGCTCCTGCTGGTCGCCGGTCTTGTGGTGACCCGGCGCGCGCCGCGCACCGACCCGGCGCGCTCGGCGCTGCTGCTGTGGGGCGGTTCGCTGCTGGTCACCTTCGCGGTCTTCAGCTACATGGCCGGGATCTTCCACCCGTACTACACGGTGGCGCTCGCCCCGTACATCGCGGCGGTGACCGGTATGGGCGCCGCGCTGCTGTGGGAGCGGCGCCGCCGCCCGGCGGGCGCGCTCACGCTGGGACTGGTGATCGCGGTGACGGCCGTCTGGTCGTACGTCCTGCTGGCCCGCGACCCGCAGTGGTACCCGCCGCTGCGCTGGGCGGTGCTGGCCGGCGGGCTGCTCGCGGCGGTGGCGGTGGCGGTCGCGGGGCTGCGCTCGTGGCGGTGGCCGCTGGCGGCGGCGGTCGCGCTGGCGGTCGCCGCCTCGCTGGCCGGGCCCGCCGCGTACGCGGTGAGCACGGCGGCCACCGGTCACACCGGTTCGCTGCCGTCGGCAGGTCCGGCGGGCTCGGGCGGGCCGGGCGGCGGGATGGGCGGCGGTCCCGGCCGGATGGGCGGCGCGGCGGGCGCGCGCGGCGGCGGTGCCATGGGGCCCGGCGGCACCCGGCCGGGCGGCACGCTCCCGCAGGGCTTCGGCGGCGGGGCGGGCACGGCACCGGGCGGTGCCGGCGGCTTCCCGGGCGCCATGGGTGCCGCGGGTGCCGCGGGCGGTTTCCCCGGCGCGCCCGGCACCGGCACCGGCACCGGCACCGGCACCGCTCCGGGAGCCCGGGCCCGCGAGGCGGGCGGCATGGGCGGCGGCCTGGGCGGGCTGCTGGACGGTGCCCAGGTCAGCGCGGCGGCGAAGGCGCTGCTCCGGCAGGACGCGGACCGCTACACCTGGGTGGCGGCCACCGTCGGTTCGCAGAACCAGGCGAGCTACCAACTGGCCACCGGCGACCCGGTGATGGCCATCGGCGGCTTCAACGGCTCCGATCCGGCGCCGTCCCTCGCGCAGTTCCAGGCCTATGTCGCGGCGAAGCGGATCCACTACTTCATCGCGGGCGGCGGCATGGGCGGCAATGCCATGGGGACGACGACGAACGTGTCCGCGCAGATCACCTCGTGGGTGGAGGCGCACTTCACCAAGCGGACGGCCGGCGGCGCCACCGTCTACGACCTGACCGCCCCGACCGGTTAGTCCGGGGGAGGACGGCGGGGGGGGGGGGGGGGGGGGGGGGGGGGGGGTGGGGGGGGGGGGGGGAGGGGGGGGGGGGGGGGT
>JBEHXI010000339.1:0-6231 GCA_048498775.1 Actinomycetota bacterium
GCGCCGCCAGGCCCCCGCGCGGCACCGCGCACAGCGCCGCCGCCCCCGGCACCGCCCGCACGCTCGGCACCGTGCCGGCGCCCGTGTCACCGGGTTCGGCGATGTCCCAGGGGGCGACGCAGACCATGGCCAGCGGCCCGTCCGCCGCCGGGCCGAGCGCGGAGTGCAGCGCGGTCCGGGCGGCCGCGGCCTCCTCGCGGTCCCCGGTGATCAGCCGCAGCAGCTCCCGCCCCAGGTCACCGGCGTCCCGGGCCTCGGCGGCGAGCAGGGTGCCGATCCGCTCGGCCACCCCCATCGCCGCCCGCAGCGCCTGCGGCAGCCGCACTTCGTCGTCGAGCAGCCACACATAGCCGTACGTCACCTGGCGGTGCCGGACCGGCAGGCAGAGGCGTCCGCGTATCCCGGCGGCCGGGTCGGCGGGGATGCGCAGGGGTTCGTGGGCGCGGGCGATGCCGAAGCCCTCGAACCAGGCGCGGACCTCGGCGGTGGAGTGGCGGGTGAGGATCGAGCGGGTGCGGACCGCGTCCAGGGCGCTCTGGTCACTCTCGTGGGCGCAGAAGGCGACCAGCCGGAAATCCCGGTCCTCCAGGGTGGCGGGCGCGCCGAGGAGGGCCGAGATCTCGTCGACCAGTTCCTGGTACTCGCCGTAGTCGTTCCGCACGGGGCCATTGTCCCTCAGACATCTGTATGAGAGCCGGGGCGTCGCGACCGTACAGCTGTCGATGGCCGGAAAGAGAGGTGAATCCTAGATTCCAAGGCGTAGCAGTCCAGGTACGCACCCACGAGGAGCTCGAAGTGCTGGGTCCAGTGTTGCTCGCCGCCTCGCGCAGTGACCGGATGCGCCGCATCGTCGCGGCGGCCCCCGTCACCCGGCCGGTCGTGGATCGCTTCGTGGCCGGGGAGGAGCTGCCCGACGCGCTCGGCGCCGTACGGGAGCTGTCCGCCGCCGGCCTGGAGACCACCCTGGACCACCTGGGCGAGGACGTCACCGACCGGGCGACCGCCGCGGCCTCCCGGGACGCGTATCTGCGGCTGCTGGAGGCGCTGGACGGCGCGGGGCTGGCCGGGCGGGCCGAGGTGTCGGTGAAGCTGTCGGCGTTCGGGCAGGCGCTCCCCGACGGCGGGCACGACGTGGCGCTGGAGAACGTGCGCCGGGTCGCCGAGGCGGCCACGGCCGCGGGGACCACCGTGACGCTGGACATGGAGGACCACACCACCGTCGACTCGACGCTGGCGATCCTCGCCGAGCTGCGCAAGGAGCATCCGGGCACCGGCGCGGTCCTCCAGGCGTACCTGTACCGCACCGAGGACGACTGCCGGGCGCTGGCCGTGCCGGGTTCACGGGTGCGGCTGGTGAAGGGGGCGTACCGGGAGCCCGCTTCGGTCGCCCACACCGGCCGGCGCGAGGTGGACCGGGCGTATGTGCGCTGCCTGCGCATCCTGATGGCGGGCACCGGTTATCCGATGATCGGCTCGCATGACCCCCGCATGATCGCCATCGCCCGGGAGCTGGCCCGGCGCGGCGGGCGCGAGCCGGGGGAGTACGAGTTCCAGATGCTGTACGGCATCCGCGCCGCCGAGCAGCGCCGGCTGGCCGGCGAGGGCGAGCGGGTGCGCGTGTACGTGCCGTACGGGGTGGACTGGTACGGGTACTTCATGCGGCGCCTCGCGGAGCGGCCGGCGAACCTCGCGTTCTTCCTGCGCTCCTTCCGTCCCGGCGCCTGAGGCCGCGCCGGCCCCGCCATCCCCGCAGAGCCACTAAGGAGAGATCCCCGATGGACGCCGTGACCCAGGTTCCCGCGCCGGTCAACGAGCCGGTGCACTCCTACGCCCCGGGCAGCCCCGAGCGGGCCCGCCTGGAGGCGAAGCTGAAGGAGCTCGCCGGCACCCCGGTCGACCTGCCGATGACCATCGGCGGCGTGCGGCGGATGGGCGGCGGCGAGCCGTTCGACGTCGTCCAGCCGCACAACCACAGCGCCCGGCTGGGCACCCTGCGCGGCGCGACGCAGCAGGACGCGCGGGACGCGATCGACGCGGCGCTGGCCGCCGCCCCGGCGTGGCGTGCCCTGTCCTTCGACGACCGCGCGGCGGTCTTCCTGCGCGCCGCCGAGCTGCTGGCCGGGCCGTGGCGCGAGACGCTGGTCGCCTCCACGATGCTCGGGCAGTCCAAGACCGTGCAGCAGGCGGAGATCGACACCCCGTGCGAGCTGGTCGACTTCTGGCGCTTCAACGTCCAGTACGCCCGGCGGATCCTGGCCGAGCAGCCGGAGACCAACGCCCCCGGGGTGTGGAACCGGCTGGACCACCGCCCGCTGGAGGGCTTCGTCTACGCGATCACCCCGTTCAACTTCTCGGCCATCGCCGGGAACCTGCCGACCGCGCCCGCGCTGATGGGCAACGTGGTGCTGTGGAAGCCCTCGCCGACCCAGACCCACGCCGCGGTGCTGCTGATGCGGCTGCTGGAGGAGGCGGGCCTGCCGCCGGGCGTGATCAACCTGCTGACCGGCGACGGCGTCGCGGTCTCCGAGGTGGCGCTGCACCACCCGGACCTGGCCGGCATCCACTTCACGGGTTCCACCCGCACCTTCCACCACCTGTGGAAGACGGTGGGCGCGAACATCGAGACGTACCGCAACTACCCGCGGGTGGTCGGGGAGACCGGCGGCAAGGACTTCCTGGTGGCGCACCCGTCCGCCGATCCGGCGGTGCTGTCCACCGCGCTGATCCGCGGCGCCTTCGAGTACCAGGGCCAGAAGTGCTCGGCGACCTCGCGGGCCTACCTGCCGCGCTCGCTGTGGGAGGGAGGCTTCCGCGAGGAGTTCACCGCCGAGGTCGAGGGCCTGGCGATGGGCGACGTCACCGACCTGGACAACTTCCTGGGCGCCCTGATCGACGAGCGGGCCTTCGCCAAGAACAGGGCGGCCCTGGAGCGGGCGGCCGCGGACCCGGCGGTGGAGATCGTGGCCGGCGGCGCCTGCGACGACTCGGTGGGCTGGTTCGTCCGGCCGACGGTGCTGGTCAGCTCCGACCCGGAGAACGAGATCTTCCGCGAGGAGTACTTCGGGCCGCTGCTGGCGGTGCACGTCTACGACGACGAGCGGTACGAGGAGACGGTCGCGCAGCTGGAGTCGGTGGCCCGCTACGCGCTGACCGGCTCGGTCATCGCCCGGGACCGGGCGGCCATCGCGTACACCATGGAGGCGCTGCGGTACGCGGCCGGCAACTTCTACGTCAACGACAAGTCGACCGGCGCGGTCGTCGGCCAGCAGCCGTTCGGCGGCGGCCGGGCGTCGGGCACCAACGACAAGGCCGGCGCGGCGCAGAACCTGATGCGCTGGACGTCCACCCGCGCGATCAAGGAGGCGCTGCTCCCGCCGACCGACCACCGGTACCCGCACATGGGCTGACCTGCTGGTTCGCTCGCCGGTGGCCCGGTGTCCCGAGGGGACGCCGGGCCACCGGCGTGTCGGGGGCCACCCGGGCGGGTGATCGTCGTCTCAGATAGTAGGAAGTCCGAGTAATTGTGCAGACAGAACCACGGGACGGCCGTAGCGTTGTATAAGCCGAACGTCTCGCTCGATCCAGCGATCGGTGGATGAGAGCCGCTGCCCCGATGCAGGTCACCCCTGCGGGCACCCGCTCGCCACCCCTTCCGGCACACCCTGTCGTTCCGTATCTGATGGAGCTGTGCACCCATGGATGAGACCGCTCGCAAGAACGCCGCCGAAGCCCTGCAGCGCGCCCTGGACCGCCGTGACAACGGGGGAGCCACCGGTCACGAGGACGAGTGACCCCACCGCCCCGGCGGACCACGTCCGGCATGCGGACGGCCCGTGTCATCCCGTAAGACGCGGCGTAGAGTGCGGGGCATGTCTAGCACCATCAGCCTCGCAGTGATCCCCGGTGACGGTATCGGCCAGGAAGTCGTCGCGGAGGGGCTCAAGGTCCTCGCTGCCGCGCTCCCGCAGGACGTGAAGCTGGAGACGAAGACCTACGACTTCGGAGCCAGGCGCTGGCACGAGACCGGCGAGACGCTGACCGACGCCGACCTCGCGGAGCTCAAGGAGCACGACGCGATCCTGCTGGGCGCGATCGGCGACCCGTCGGTGCCGTCGGGCGTGCTGGAGCGCGGCTTCCTGCTGAAGCTGCGGTTCGCCTTCGACCACCACGTCAACCTGCGCCCGGGCAAGCTCTTCCCCGGCGTCACCGGCCCGCTGGCCGGCAACCCGGACATCGACTTCGTCGTCATCCGCGAGGGCACCGAGGGCCCGTACGCCGGCAACGGCGGCACCCTGCGCGCCGGCACCCCGCAGGAGGTGGCCACCGAGGTCAGCCTCAACACCGCCTTCGGCATCGAGCGCGTGGTGCGCGACGCCTACGCCCGCGCCCAGGCGCGCCCGCGCAGGAAGCTGACCCTGGTCCACAAGAACAACGTGCTGGTCCACGCCGGCCACCTGTGGAAGAACATCTTCGACAAGGTCGGCGAGGAGTTCCCGGACGTCACCACCGACTACCTGCACGTGGACGCGGCGACGATCTTCTTCGTCACCGACCCGCAGCGCTTCGACGTGATCGTCACCGACAACCTCTTCGGCGACATCCTCACCGACCTGGCCGCCGCGATCACCGGTGGCATCGGCCTCGCCGCGAGCGGCAACATCAACCCGAGCGGCGAGTACCCGTCGATGTTCGAGCCGGTGCACGGCTCGGCGCCCGACATCGCGGGCCAGGGCAAGGCCGACCCGACCGCCACCGTGCTCTCCGTCGCGCTGCTGCTGGAGCACCTCGGCCACACCGACGAGGCCGCCCGCATCGAGGCCGCGGTCGCCGCCGACCTGCGCACCCGCTCGGGCGCCCGCTCCACCGCCGAGATCGGTGACGCGCTGGCGGCGCGAGTAGCCGGCTGATCGCCCCCGGGCGCCGCCTTCCCCCGGCGGCGCCGGTTCGGCGATAATCGGACACAGGGCCGCGACGCGAGGAGAAGCTCGGACGTCCTACAACGCCGCGAGGCACAGCGTGCGGTCCGCCACGACCTCACGGTGTTTAAGGACGCACACATGACGACGCTCACGATCGAGCTCAAGCCCTCCGCCAATCCGCTCTCGGACGCCGAACGCGAGGCGATCCTCGAGAACCCCGGCTTCGGCCGCCACTTCACCGACCACATGGTGGTGATCCGGTGGACCGAGGGCCGGGGCTGGCACGACGCCGAACTCGTCCCGTACGCGCCCCTGTCGATGGACCCGGCGAACATGACGCTGCACTACGCGCAGACGATCTTCGAGGGACTCAAGGCGTACCGGCAGCCGGACGGTTCGGTCGCGACCTTCCGCCCGGAGGAGAACGCCCGCCGCTTCCAGGCCTCCGCGCGCCGCCTGGCCATGCCCGAACTGCCGGTGGAGACGTTCATCGCGGCGATCGACGCGCTGGTGGCCCAGGACCGCGCGTGGGTGCCCAGCAAGGACGAACAGTCGCTGTACCTGCGGCCGTTCATGTTCGCCTCCGAGGTCGGACTGGGCGTCAAGCCCGCCGGCGAGTACCTGTTCATGGTGATCGCCTCGCCGGCCGGTTCGTACTTCCCCGGAGGGGTCAAGCCGGTGTCGGTCTGGCTGTCCGAGGAGTACGTGCGGGCCGCGCCGGGCGGCACCGGCGCCGCCAAGGCGGGCGGCAACTACGCGGCCTCGCTGGTCGCGCAGGCGCAGGCCAGCCAGCACGGCTGCGACCAGGTGGTCTGGCTGGACGCCATCGAGCGCCACTGGATCGAGGAGATGGGCGGGATGAACCTGTACTTCGTGTACAAGGACCCCTCCGGGAACGGGGACCGCATCGTCACCCCGGAGCTGAGCGGCTCGCTGCTGCCCGGCATCACCCGCGCCTCGCTGCTCCGGATCGCCGCCGACCTCGGGTACGAGGTCAGCGAGGGCCGGATCTCGGTCGACGACTGGCAGCGCGGCAACGCCGACGGCTCGCTCACCGAGGTGTTCGCCTGCGGCACGGCCGCGGTGATCACCCCGGTCGGCTCGGTGAAGTCCACCCGGGCGAACTGGACGGTCGGCGACGGGCAGCCCGGCGAGGTCACCATGCGGCTGCGGAAGGCCCTGCTGGACCTCCAGACCGGCGCGGCGCCCGACACCCGCGGCTGGATGCACCGCATCGCCTGACGCCCCCCGCGCTTCCGTATGGCACCGGGGGGAGACCAACAAAGGGGGGGAGAGATGGAGAAAGGATGGA
>JBEHXI010000340.1:0-6198 GCA_048498775.1 Actinomycetota bacterium
CTCGACCCCCTCACCTCCCTCGCCAAAGGCTGCGCCACCGCCGCCGCCTGGATCATCGGCAAGCTCAGCCACGCCGTCACCTCCACCACCCAGGTGGACTTCACCAACACCACCTTCCTGCGCCAGTACGCCGTCGTCTTCGCCGCCTCCACGATCCTGACCCTCGTCCTGTGGCTCCTCGCCGTCGCCAAGCGCGCCGTGCGCGGCGTCCCGCTGACCGAGGCGCTCACCGAGGCCGTCGGATTCCTCTGGCTGACCGTGCTGGCCTCCGCCTTCACGCCGCTGATCCTCTACACGGTCGTCTCGGCGGTCGACGCCGTCACCCAGGTGATCGGCTCCAGTACGACCACCAACTCCGACGTCTTCTTCGGCGCCTTCGCCGACGCCCTGAAGAAGGGCAACGACATCGGCGGCGGCCCGATCATGCTGATCGTCGTCTCGCTGGTCTCCGTCGCCGCGGCCGGCGTCCTCTGGCTCGAACTGGTGATCCGCGCCGCCCTGCTCTACGTCGGCGCGCTGCTCGGCACCGCCGTCTACGCGGGCCTGGTCGACAAGAACATGTGGCACCACGTGCGCCGCTGGGCCGGCGTCATGATCGCGGTGATCATGGTCAAGCCGGTGGTGGTCGTCGTCCTCAGCCTGGCCGGCGCGCTGTCCGGCTCGAACGGCCCGAACTCGTTCTCCGCGGTCGTGTCCGGCCTCGCGATCATTCTGCTTGCCATCTTCGCCAGTGCGATGATCTACCGTTTCGTCCCCGGCTTCGGCGACGACGTGGTCAACGTCCGCAACAACCGCAAGGCCTCCGCCGAGTCCCAGGCGGCCGCCGTCATCTCCACCCCCGCCGCCCTGGTCAAGCAGGGCATCAAGACGCACAGCACGCGCGGCGGGCAGGAGCAGCCGACCGGCGGCGGAGCGCAACCCGCGGGCGCCATGAGCGGCGGCATCGCCGCGCACAGCGCCCGCGGCGGCCCCGCGCCCACCCCTCCGGCCCCGGCCGCCGCCCCCGCAGCTCCTGCTCCGCGCACGTCAGACCGTAGGAATGGAGGGGACAGGCCATGACGACCCAGCCGATCGCCCATCAGCGCCGCACGTACCTCATCGGCAAGGCACGCCCGAACGCGATCGTCGGCAAGAACCGCGAGACCGGCGAGATCACCCTGATCGTCATCGGCGCGGGCCTGGGCATGCTCTGCGGTCTGGTCATCCCCGTCCTGCCCCTGCGGATCGCCGGCCTGGTCGGCTGGCCCCTCCTCGCCTTCGCCGCCGTGTTCATGCCGTACCGGGGGCGCACGTTCTACAAGTGGTTCGAGATCAACCGCAGCTACCGCCGCACCCTCCGCCAGGGCGCCACCTACCGCTCCGCCGCCCCCGAGGCCGGCACCCGCCTCGACGGCCGCGAGGTCGAGATCGGCCCGCCGCCCGGCATCGGCCGCGTCAACTGGATCTCCGCGCCGTTCGGCCCCGACGAGATCGCCGTCCTGCTCCACCTGGAGCGCCGCACCGCGACCGCCGTGATCGAGATCGAGGGCCCCGGCGTCGGACTGCGCGACAGCGAGGACCAGGAAGCCCTGGTGGAGCGGTTCGGCACACTGCTCAAGCACGTGGCCAACGGCGACGGCTTCGTGACGCGGCTGCAGATGCTGGCCCGCACCCTGCCCGCCGACCCGGACGCGCACGCCAAGGACGTCGAGCGCCGCGGCGACGCGGGCGCCCCCCGCTGGCTCCAGGACTCCTACGACCAGTTGCAGTCCATGGTGTCCACCTCCTCCGAGCAGCACCGCGCCTACCTCGTCGCCTGCATGCACTACACCCGCGAGCTGGCCGCCGAGGCCTCCACCATGGCCCGCGCCACCGGCCACACCCGCGACGAGGGCCTGGCCATCGTCATGGCCCGCGAGCTCACCGACATCTGCGCCCGCCTGACCGAGGCCGACATCCGGGTCCGCCAGCCGCTCGGCCAGGCCCGCCTCGCCTCCCTGCTGCACTCGATGTACGACCCGGACCACCCCATCGACCACATCCAGGCGATGTCCCGCCGCAACGCCTGGCCGGCCGAGTTGGACGCCACCGAGCCGACGTACCTCCAGGCCAAGACCCGCGAGTCGACCACCCGGGCCCCGTGGTGCCACGCCACCGCCTGGGTGAAGGAGTGGCCGCTCACCCCGGTGGGCGTCAACTTCCTCGCCCCGCTGCTGGTCCACACCCCGGACGTGATCCGCACGGTGGCCGTCACCATGGACCTGGAGCCCACCGACGTCGCCATCGAGCGCATGCTGACCGAGAAGACCAACGACGACGCCGAGGCCAGCCGCGCCGCCAAGATGAACCGCGTCGTCGACCCGCGCGACGTCCACCACTCCACCCGCGTCGACCAGCGCGGCGAGGACCTCGCCTCCGGCGCCGCCGGCGTCAACCTGGTCGGCTACATCACCGTCTCCGCCCGCTCCCCCGAGGCCCTCGCCCGCGACAAGCGCACCATCCGCGCCTCCGCCGGCAAGTCCTACCTCAAGCTGGAGTGGTGCGACCGCGAACACCACCGCGCCTTCGTGAACACCCTGCCGTTCGCGACCGGCATCCGCCGGTGAGGCAAAGGAGACCACGCCATGGCCATGCTGGACCCGATCTCCGGACTCACCGACGCCTTCACCAGCTTCCTGTTCGGCAAGGTGGAGACCACCCGGCTGCCGGTGCGCACCTCCACCGGCCAGGCGCAGGCCGTCTACCTGCCGACCGCCGCCCCCGGACTCGGCGACTCCGGTGTGATCATCGGACGTGAGGTGTACTCCGGCAAGGGCTACATCTACGACCCCTTCCAGCTCTACGGGCAGCAGCTGCCCGCGCCGCACTGGCTGGTCCTCGGCGAGTCCGGCAACGGCAAGTCCGCGCTGGAGAAGACCTACGTCCTCCGGCAGCTGCGCTTCCGCGACCGCCAGGTCGTCGTCCTGGACGCCCAGGGCGAGGACGGCGTCGGCGAGTGGAACCTCATCGCCCAGGAACTCGGCATAACACCCATCCGCCTGGACCCCATGGCGGCCCTGGACGGCGGCATCAAGCTCAACCCGCTGGACCCGGCGATCACCACCACCGGCCAGCTGGCCCTGCTGCGCACCATCATCGAGGTCGCCACCGGCCGCGCCCTGGACGAGCGGTCCGGCTTCGCCCTGAAGGTCGCCCACGCCTTCGTCAACACCACGATCAACGACCGGCAGCCCATCCTCACCGACATCGTCGAACGGCTGCGCCACCCGGCCGCCGAGTCCGCCGACTCGATGAACGTCGACATAGAGGACGTCCGCGCCTGGGGCCTGGACGTGGCGCTGGTGCTGGACCGCCTGGTCGACGGCGACCTGCGCGGCATGTTCGACGGGCCGACGACCGCGGGCATCGACCTGGACGCCCCGCTGATCGTCTTCGACCTCTCCCACATCGACCGCAACTCCATCGCCATGCCGATCCTCATGGCGATCGTCGGCGTCTGGCTGGAGCACACCTGGATCCGCCCGGACCGCGTCAAGCGCATCTTCCTGGTCGAAGAGGCCTGGCACATCATCAACAGCCCCTTCGTGGCCCAGCTGTTCCAGCGCCTGCTGAAGTTCGGCCGCCGCCTCGGCCTGTCCTTCGTCGCGGTCGTCCACCACCTGTCCGACGTGGTCGACGGCGCCGCCGCCAAGGAGGCCGCCGCGATCCTGAAGATGGCCTCCACCAGGACCGTCTACGCCCAGAAGGCGGACGAGGCACGGGCCACCGGCCGGGTCCTGGGCCTGCCGCGCTGGGCCGTCGAGATCATCCCGACCCTCACCCCGGGCATCGCCGTCTGGGACGTCAACGGCAATGTCCAGGTCGTCAAGCACCTGATCACCGAGGCCGAACGCCCCCTGGTCTACACCGACCGGGCGATGACCGAGGCCTCGTCCGGCCCGGAGCGCACGGAGGCCGAGGTGGCCCTGGAGAAGCAGCTCGCCGACGACGCGGTGGCGTGACCCGTGGCCGGCGACCCCCTCCCCCCGCGAGCCGGCCGCCGCCAGGGCGGCATCCCGGACGGCCTGCTGGTGGGCCTGCTCTGCTTCCTGCTGGCCGTCACCGTGCTGATGTGGACGGGCACCGGCCTGGCCGCGCTCCTCGGGCACGGCCACTGGCCGCACGCCCTGCGCTTCACCCGCACCCCGCAGGCCATGCGCGAACTGCTGGTCCACCCGGGGGACATCGCCGGCGCCTGGCCGGACGTCCCGGCGGCGGACCTGCCACGGCCCGGGCTGCTGTGGGGCATCTTCATCGGCGAGGTGCTCGTCGTGCTGGTCCTGGGCGGGTTCGCCATCGGGACCCTCACCCGCTACCGCGCCGTACGGGCCGCGCTCCGGCGCACGGCGCCCGTGCCCCCCGCGGCCGTACCGCCGGCGCCCGCTCCGGCCGCTGCGACCACGCCCGTCGCCACGCCCGTACCCACGCCGGCGCCGACGCCCGTTCCCGTGGCGGAGACGGCCGTCGAGCAGCTCCCGGAGCCGGGGCCGGTACCCGCGGCCCCGACTGCCCCGGCGGCCCCTGCCGTCCAGGACACCCGTCTGACGGCCTCCCACGTACTGTTCGCGGACCCGCGCAGCGAGAAGGGCAAGCGCATCGTCCAGCCGGCCGTCCTGGAGGCCGACGGCGCGGTGCTCGTCACCTGCGCCGACGAGCAGACCTGGCGGCAGACCGCGGGCGCCCGCGCCAAGCTCGGCCCCGTCCACGTCTTCGACCCCGAGCACCTGGTAGACACCCCCGACCGGCTGCGCTGGGCCCCGCACACGGGCTGCGAGGACCCACGCACCGCCACCGCCCGGGCCCGTGCGCTCCTCGCCCCGCTGCGCACCCACGACGTGACCGCCAACGACGCCGCCGCCACCCTTCTGCGCTGCTGGCTGCACGCCGCGGCCGTGGACGGGCAACCGTTCCGCCAACTGCACCGCTGGGCGGCCGGTACGGCGTCCAGCGCCGGCGAGGCCCTGCGGATCCTGCGCACCGCGCGTGACGCCGCCTCCGGCTGGAGCGGCGAACTCGAGGCCACCCTGCACGCCCATCCGGAGCGCCGCGACACCGCTCACGCCCTCATCCAGCAGGCCCTCTCCGGCCTCAACTCCGTTCACATCAGGGACGCGTGCAATCCCAGCCGTTCCGACAGCAAGGCGTTCGACCTGGAATCCTTTGTGCACGAACGGGGAACGCTCTATGTAGTAGGCGAGCCGCGGGAGGATCCGCGCACCCGTCCGGGCGCGATGCCTCTGCTCACCGCACTCGTCTCCAGCGTGGTCGAGCACGGCCGGCGCATGGCCGCAGGGTCATCCCCCGGTCGGCTCGACCCACCACTGACCTGCGTGTTCGACGACATCGCCGCTCTGGCGCCGTTCCCCGAACTCCCCGCCCTGATGGCGGACGGACCCGCCCAGGGCATCGTCGTCCTCAGCGTGCTGCGCTCCGAGGAGCAGGCCCGGCACCGCTGGGCGCCACGCGAGGCCCCCGGGATCTGGCAGTCCGCCACCTCCCGCCTGACGCTGGACTCCTGACGCCCCGTGCGGTGGGTGCCGTCGGCGCTCACCGCGGGCGGCGCAACTCCATCTCGAAGCCGGTGAGCGCGGGATCCGGCGGATGCGGCACGGAACGGCCGGTCTTGACGAAGCCGAGCCGGGTGTAGAAGGCCAGCGCCCGCTCGTTCTCCCCGACCACCCACAGGCGGACGCGGCCGATCTCCGGCCGCTCCCACGACCAGGCGACGGCGGATCGCAGCAGCCTCTCCGACAGCCCCGTTCCGCGGTGCTCGGGCCGGACGTACATGCCGACGACATGCGTCTGGGGACCGTCTTCCAGCAGCACGGTGGCCATGCCGACCCACCGCCCGTCCGGGTCCACGCCCACGAAGGTGGTGCTCTCGGCCGCTCTCCGCCGCCAAGTGGCCTCGGGGAACGCGGCCTCGTCCGCGTAGGTCGCGCCGAAGGCCATCCGGCTGACCGGGTCGCTCAGCGCCGACAGCCGCAGGTCCTTCAACCCCCGCCACTCGCCGGCCAGTACGGTCCGGATCTCGTAGTCCATGGCCGCATCATCGCAGCGGCCGGTTCGTGCGGCCAACGAAAAAAGCCGTGGTCCCCTCCGAATGGAGGGGA
This sequence comes from Actinomycetota bacterium, assembly GCA_048498775.1. GTDB lineage: Bacteria > Actinomycetota > Actinomycetes > Streptomycetales > Streptomycetaceae > JBEHXI01. The sequence continues at coordinate 6,132 of JBEHXI010000340.1, forward strand.
CCACGGCTGTCAAAGATTGTTCGGCGGCGTCCTACTCTCCCACAGGGTCCCCCCTGCAGTACCATCG
>JBEHXI010000341.1:0-6157 GCA_048498775.1 Actinomycetota bacterium
CACCCCCCGGTGCCTCGTAGAGTCCTGGATATGACGGACAACGCGGTGCTGCACATCAAGGGCCGGGTGCTGGCCGGCCCCGAGGACATCCGGGACGAGCTGTGGGTGGTCGGCGGGCGCGTGACCTACCGGCGCCCGGCCGCGGCGCGCGACGTGCGCACCGTGACCGGCTGGGCCCTGCCCGGGCTGGTCGACGCGCACTGCCACGTCGGCCTCGGGCCGGAGGGCGCGGTCGACGAGGCCACCGCCGAGAAGCAGGCGCTCACCGACCGTGACACCGGCACCCTGCTGGTGCGGGACGCCGGATCGCCCAGTGACACCCGCTGGGTCGACGACCGCGAGGACCTGCCCCGGATCATCCGCGCCGGACGGCACATCGCCCGCACCCGCCGCTACATCCGCAACTTCGCCCATGAGGTGGAGCCCGGTGACCTGGCCGCATACGTGCGTCAGGAGGCCCGGCGCGGGGACGGCTGGGTGAAGATCGTCGCCGACTGGATAGACCGCGACGCCGGCGACCTGGCCCCGTGCTGGCCGCGTGAGGCGGTGGCGGAGGCCATCGCCGCGGCCCACGAGGAGGGCGCCCGGATCACCGCCCACACCTTCGCCGAGGACACGCTGCGTGACCTTGTGGAGTGCGGCATCGACTGCCTGGAGCACGCCACCGGGCTGACCGAGGAGACCATCCCGCTGCTTGCCGAGCGCGGGGTGGCGATCGTGCCCACGCTGGTCAACATCGACACCTTCCCCCGGCTCGCGGCGCAGGGCGAGAGCCGGTTCCCCCGCTGGTCGGAGCATATGCGCGCGCTCCACGCCCGCCGCTACGAGACGGTGCGCTCCGCCTACGACGCCGGTATCCCGATCTTCGCGGGCACCGACGCGGGCGGCACGCTGCCGCACGGCCTGATCCCCGCCGAGGTGGCCGAACTGGTCGCGGCCGGCCTGCCGCCGGTGGCCGCGCTGTCCGCGGCGACCTGGCAGGCCCGCGCCTGGCTGGGCAGGCCCGGCCTGGAGGAGGGCGAGCCGGCCGACCTGGTCGTCTACGAGACGGACCCGCGCGCGGACGTGCGGGTGCTGGCCGATCCGCGCCGGGTGGTGCTGCGCGGCCGGGTGATCGGCTGACCCGTTCCCTGAGGCCCCTGGAGCTCTGGTCGACCCCCGTTCCGTCGGGAGCCGTCAGTCCTCGGCCGCCGTGCGCAGCCACTCGCCGGCGGCCTTGCGGGTGACGCCCGCGCCGATCAGCAGCCGGGCGGCCGGGTCGTCGTCGGTGCGCAGCAGGCCGAGCAGGATGTGCTCGGTCCCGATGTGGTGGTGCCCCAGGTGCAGGGCCTCCCGCAGCGCGAGTTGCAGCGTCTTCTTCGCGGCCGGGCTGTAGCGGACGCGGTGCGGGCGGGCGCTGTCGGCGGGGCCGAGCGCCAGGCCGGCCGCCTCGCGCAGTGCGGCCGGGGACGCGGACGCGAGCGCGTCGATCGCCCGGGCCGCGAGCCCCTCGTCCTCGCCGAGCAGCCCGATCAGCAGGTGCCCGGTGTCCAGTTGGGCGTGGCCGCGGGCGCGCGCCTCCTCCATCGCGGCGTCCACCACGTGCCGGGCCCGCGGGGTGAACCGGGTGAACGACGAGGACACCGGCGCGTCCAGGCCGTCCGACGCCTTGGGCACGAAGCGCTTCTGCGCGGCCTGCTTGCTCACCCCGAGGTGCCGGCCGATGTCGGTCCAGGAGGCTCCGTCGCCGCGGGCCCGGTCCACGAAGTGGCCCACCAGGTGGTCGGCCAGCTCCGTGAGGCGGGCCGAGACGGCCACGGCGTCCGAGAGATGCTCCAGTGGGGCGGCGCGCGGGTGCAACTCCATGACATGATCAACGAGTTCGCCGAGGCGAACGGGTGATGCCCCGTGAGGCGCTTGGTTCTCCATGCGTCAACCTTAGGTTGACTTTCGAGCGTTCGTCAACGCCGGGTTGACGGCGTTCGAAACGTGATCGGTAAATAAACCACTCGATCGAGTGAATCAACGTCCTGCGGCTGCTTATTCACCGACAGTACGCAAATATGTCGTCGTCAAGGTCATCGGCGAACGCGCTGCCTCCCCTGCAGCGGCGTCGGTGACCCCATGTCTCACATGGTCATCCGTGGGGGTTCCTCATCTTGTACAGCCCTGTGTTCAGCATGCCCGCGCGCTCGCTGGCGGCCATCGGCGCCACCGTGGCGCTCGCCGCCGGTTCGATGGCGCTCGCTCCCGCGGCGCAGGCCGACTCCGGCACCGGCCACGCCTCTGCTGTCATCCTGCGCGCCGGACTCGACGTCTCGCTGCTGAACAGCAACATCGACGTGCCGCTCAACGCCTACGTCAACGACGTGCAGGCGCCCGCCGACGCCAAGCAGACCCTCCTCAGCGCCAAGCTGAAGGGCGTGGACGACGGCAAGCCGTTCGACATCCTGAACGCCCAGGTGGCGAACACCAAGGCCACCGCCGACGCCAAGTCCGCCCAGGGCTACGCCAACCTGGTCAACGCCCAGGTGCACCTGCCCGGTCTGCCGCTGCTCGCCCTCATCGAGGTCAAGGAGGCCACCTCCAAGGCCACCTGCGAGGCGGGCCAGGCCCCGACCGCGTCCTCCAACATCCTGGGCGACATCAAGGTCCTCGGCCAGACGGTGGCGCTCAAGGCCGGCGGCAGCGTGAACGTCGACGTCCCGGCGGTCGGCAACGTCCACCTCGGCCTGTCGGAGAAGAAGACCACCAGCGACTCCGCCGCGGGCACCGCCCTGCAGCTGAACGTCGTGGTCAACCCCGGCAAGCTCAACGTCGCCAAGGTCACCGGTGACATCACCCTGGTCCAGGCCACCTGCCACACCCCGGGCAGCGGCGGCTCCTCCACCGGCGGATCGTCCAACGGCGGTTCCTCCACCGGTGGTTCCTCGACCGGCGGCTCGACCTCCGGTTCCACCTCCGGCTCCACCAGCGGTGCCACCTCCGGGTCGACCAGCGGCGCGACCTCCGGCTCCACCAGCGGTGCCACCGCGGGCTCGACCGGCGGTTCGTCGGCCGGCTCCAGCGGCTCCACCTCCGGCGTGGGCACCCAGACCGGCGGCGGCCACCACCTGGCCGAGACCGGTGCCAGCTCCACCACCCCGTACCTGGCCGGCGCCGCGGGCATCCTGGTCATCGGCGGTGGCGCGGTCGTGTACCTGACCCGCCGTCGCAAGTCGGCCGCCCAGGGCTGATCCCCGGCGGCAGGCGAAGCGGAGGGCGGCGCGGGACACCCGCGCCGCCCTCCGTCGTACGCCGCGCCCTCAGCCGGCCAGCGCCTTCTCCAGCGCCTCGCAGAACGCGTCCGTGGTGGCCCGGTCCCGCACCGCGATCCGCAGCCACCGGGACCCGAGTCCGGGAAAGGTGTCGCCGCGCCGCACCGCGAAGCCCAGCGCCCGAAGCCGCGCCCGGACCCGTACCGCGTCGGCCACCAGGACCAGCAGGAACGGGCCGGCGGCCGGGCCGGCCACCGTCACACCGGGCAGCGCGGCCAGCCGCCCGGCCAGGTGACCGCGGTCCGCCGCGATCCGCTCCGCGGCGGCCTCCGCCTCGGCCAGCGCCTCCGGCCCGCAGCACGCCTCCGCCGCCGCCAGCGCGGGCGTCGAGACCGGCCACAGCGGCTGCGCGCGCTCCAGGGCCGCGATGGTCTCCGGCCCGGCCAGCACATAGCCGACCCGCAGGCCCGCCAGGCCCCAGGTCTTCGTCAGGCTGCGCAGCACCACCAGCCCCGGCAGGTCCCGGCGGGCGGCCAGCGACTCGCGCTCGCCCGGCACCGCGTCCATGAACGCCTCGTCCACCACCAGCAGCCGCCCCGGCCGGGCCAGCCGCTCCAGCGCCCGCGCGGGGTGCAGGACGGAGGTCGGGTTGGTCGGATTGCCCAGCACCACCAGGTCGGCGTCCTCCGGAACGGCGTGGGCGGTCAGCCGGAAGCCGTCCGCCTCCGCCAGCAGCACCCGCCCGACCGGGTGGCCGGCGTCCCGCAGCGCCGCCTCCGGCTCGGTGAACTGCGGGTGCACCACCACCGGGTGGCGCGGCGCGAACGCCCGCGCGAGCAGCACGAACGCCTCCGCGGCGCCCGCCGTCAGCAGCACCTCGGCCGTGGGCCGGCCGTGCCGCCGGGCGACCGCCGCACGGGCCGCCCGCCCGTCCGGGTAGGCGGCGAGACCGTCGAGCGAGGCCGCGACGCGCTCCTTCAGCCAGGCCGGCGGCGTCCCGGTGCGGACGTTGACGGCCAGGTCGACCAGCGCCGCGCCGTCGTCGCGCACCTCGGCGTCCCCGTGGTGACGCAGGTCGGGGCCGCCCGGGTCAGTGGGAGTGGGCATGGCCGCCGTGGTGGTGATGGTGGTGGGCGCCGGAGGGGTCGTCGGGGTGGTGGTGCGGCTGCTGCGGCAGGCCCACCCGGTCCTCGAAGCCGGGCAGCGCGATCCGGTAGACACAGCTGTCGCAGTTCATCCGCAGATCGCCCTCCAGCGTCTCGCGGTACCGCTCCATCACCAGCTCGACCAACTCCTCCGCCGGGCCGATGACGTCGGCGCAGCGCACCTCGACACCGTCGCGCGCGGCCGCCCAGTCCGCCGCCTGCCGGCGCACCCGCTCCGGCAGCACCCCCTCGAACAGGAAGTACGGCAGCACCACCACCCGCCGCGCCCCCAGCGCGGCGCAGCGGTCCAGGCCGGCCGGCACGCCCGGGTCGGCCAGCGAGACGAACGCGGTCTCCACGCCCGCGTAGCCGCGGCCCTCCCACAGCAGCCGGGCCGCCTTGTACACCTCGGCGTTGGCGTCCGGGTCGGTGGAACCGCGGCCGACCAGCAGCACCGTGGTGCCGGCCCGGTCCGCGCCGCCCAGCGCCTCGTCCAGCCGGCGCTCCAGCACCGTCAGCAGCCCCGGGTGCGGGCCCAGCGGCCGGCCGTACGCGTAGGAGGTGCCGGGGTGGCGCAGCTCCTCGCGGGCCAGCGCGGCGGGGATGTCGCCCTTGGCGTGCCCGGCGGAGACCAGCACCATCGGCACGGCGGCGAACCGCCGCACGCCCTGCCGTTCCACCAGGTCCGCCACCGCGTCGGCGAGCGGCGGCGGGGACAGCTCGATGAAGCCGCCGCCGACCGGCAGGCCGGGGTTGCGCCGGCCCAGCTCGGCGACGAACGAGCGGAACGCGGCGGCTCCCGCCTCGTCGCGGGTGCCGTGGCCGACGAGCAGCAGCGCCGGGGGAGTGGTGGGCGGCGTCACTGGACGGCCTCCTTGGCGGTGGTGGGATGAGGGACGGGACACGGGGTGTAGAGCAGGGCGTTGACCGCGGCGGCGGCCACCGCGGAGCCGCCCTTCTCCGAGACGTTGCTGACCGCGGGCAGGCCACTGGCGCGCAGGGCGGCCTTGCTCTCGGCGGCCCCCACGAAGCCGACCGGCAGGCCGACGACCAGGGCGGGCGCCGCGTCGAGCCGCAGCAGCTCCTCCAGCGCGGTGGGCGCGCAGCCGATCACCCAGACCGCGCCGGGGCCGACCTGCTCGAAGGCCAGCCGCACCGCGTGCGCGGAGCGGGTCAGTCCGGGCGAGGCGACGGCGTCCTTCAGCCGGCAGACGGCCCGGCGGGCGGTGATGCCGGAGGCGACCATCTCCACGTCGGCGACGATCGGCGCTCCGGCGTGCAGCGCGGCGTGCGCCGGCGCCAGCGACTCCTCGTCGAGCACCAGGTCGCCGGCGTACTCCAGGTCGGCGCTGGAGTGGATCACCCGTTCGACGACCGCGCGGCTCAGCGGCGGAAGGTGCGAGGTGTCCAGGCGGGACCGCAGGATGCGGAACGACTCCTGCTCGATGGGGTGGACCGTCCGGGTCATCGGGCTCCTTCGGAGGTGATCTCGTCGATGGCGTCGACCGGGCAGACGTCGATGCACTCCAGGCAGCCGGTGCACGACTCGGCGAGTACCAGCAGCCGGCCGCCCTGCGGCCGTATCGCGTGGACCGGGCAGGTCAGCAGGCAGGAGCCGCAGCCCTGGCAGCGGTCGCTGACCGTCACGGGGGCGGGGTTCGCCGAGCGGCCCGGTGGGGGGTTCACCGCTGCCACCGGTAGCCGCGCGGGGTGACCATCCGGCCGGCGACCCGGCGGGTGGCGGTGTTGCCGACGGTCACCACCGTCACCATGTCC
>JBEHXI010000342.1:0-6054 GCA_048498775.1 Actinomycetota bacterium
CTGTGCGGCGGGAACAACCGGTCCTGCCGGCACTGTTGCACCGGGCAAGAGACCGGCGCGAGCGAGCGGGGAACACAGAGGCCAACAGACCGTACCCACCTGGTCCGGGACCCTCGGGCCCGCGGTACGTCCGGTCATCCGACATCCGCTTTCGAGGTGGGCGATCGCTCGTACGCCCACCTCGGAGCCGAAACGATGCCTTTCACACCGGAGGAACAATTCATGAACGACCGGCCCTTGACGCTGATGGCGGTGCACGCCCATCCCGACGATGAGGCCACTGGAACGGGAGGTGTCCTCGCACGGTACGCGGCGGAGGGTATGCGCACGGTCCTCGTGACGTGCACCGACGGCGGTTGCGGTGACGGACCCGGGGGTGTCAAACCAGGTGATCCCGGGCACGACCCGGCGGCCGTCGCCTCGATGCGGCGTCAGGAACTCGAGGCAAGCTGCGAAGTGCTGAAGATCAGCCACCTGGAGATGCTGGACTACGCCGACTCCGGGATGATGGGCTGGCCGACCAATGACGCTCCCGGCTCCTTCTGGCAGACCCCCGTGGAGGAGGGCGCTGCCCGACTCGCGGAACTCCTGCGGCGCTACCAGCCCGATGTGGTCGTCACCTACGACGAGAACGGCTTCTACGGCCACCCCGACCACATCCAGGCCCACCGCATCACGATGGCGGCGCTGGAGATGACCGCACTGACACCGAAGGTGTACTGGACCACGATTCCCCGCTCGGGGATGCGGCGGTTCGCCGAGATCATGCGCGAGTTCGGTGCGGACATGCCGGAGCCGGATCCCGCCGAGACCGCCGTGATGGCCGAGATCGGACTCCCCGACGAGGAAATCACCACCTGGGTGGACACCACCGGGTTCGGCGGGCAGAAGTTCGACGCGCTGGCAGCGCACGCCAGCCAGGGTGAGAACATCTTCTTCCTCAAGATGGGCCAGGAGAGGTTCACCGAGTTGATGGGCGTCGAGACCTTCGTGCGTGTCCAGGACACCACCGGAGCAGCCGTGCCCGAGAACGACCTGTTCGCCGGACTGCGCTGATCCGCCCGCCCAGCCGGGGGGCAGAACGTGGTCCGTGCGGCTCAATCGGGCGACTCGCAGATTCGGAGGCTTGTTCACATGGGTTCCGCTCCGGCGGCTTGAGGTGTCCCGAGCCTCGTGGAGTCCTTGAAGCCCGGGTTGGATCCGGGCTTCAAGGAGGCCACCGGCGGTGCCGGCGCCACGTAGGCACCCTGATGGGTTCCGTGAGCACTTGTGAGCACGCCGTCCGCGAGGTCCGGGGGCCCGCGTCGCCCGCGACCACGGCATCCACAAGGAAGCCCTGCGGTTCCGGGTCCGCCAAGCCGAGGCGGATGCGCGACCTCCGCTGCCGGGGTCAGTTCTGTGTCGTCCACCGCAGCCGCCAACACCCTCGCCACGCCGTTCCCGGCCACCGCCGGCCCATCCGTTGCGGGCCGCGCTCGCGGGGTGAGTGTGCTCGGCGGGAGTGGCCACGGAGGTGATCGCGGGCGGATGCCGCGATAAGGGGCAAGGGCCGGCCGCACGCGTGAGCGGGCCTGCCGCCGGTCTTCCGGGGTGCTGCGGAACCGGCGCCGGGAGCACTCGCCGCTGTGTGGGCGAATCCTTCAGCCGACGAGCCGTTTGCGCCAGTCGACGGGGGTGACGATGATCGCCCGTTGCGGGTCCCCGCTCCACCGCGTTCGCAGGCCGACGTCCGTGAGCGCGGCGACGACTTCCCGGCCGATGGCCGTCGTCGTCTCCGGTGATCCGTCGAACCCGCCGTACAGGAGGGTGAGCTCGTTTTGCGCCACGGCACTGCTGGTGCACTGCTGGTGGAAGAAGACGTAGCCGCGGGCTCCTGGTGCGCCGGTTTCGCCGATCTCCGCCAGAGCGCACGTTTGGCAGCATGCGAAGTTCTCGCGGGCGGTGATACCTGTTGTCTCAAGGGCGTGGAAGGCCCGGCTGAGCCGCTCGGGGTCCGTCTCCCCTTCCCAGGCGGCCTGCTCTGCGACGCGCTCGAGCCACATCCGGTCCGTCCACTGCAGTGCCTGTTCGAGCGAGACGGGCAGGTCCTCCTCCAGCGTCAGATGGTCGTGTGCGATCCGGGCCAGTTCTGCTCGCGTGGCGTAGCCGCCGAGGATCGCCTTGCGGACCCGCGCTTCGAGTTCCTCTCGCTGGTCTTCGTCGAGTGGCAGCGGCGGTATCGGCTCCACGGGCCCCAGGTTCAGCGCTGTCCAGTTCAGACCGGTATCCCAGCCGTCCTGCGCAACGGCCCAGCCGGTCATGGCGGCGATGACCGGTTCTGGCCCGTCGAGTGCCACCTGGAAGTGCCGGTCGGGCGCGCCGGCGCGGTGTTCCAGCAGATAGGTCTCGTTTCCCGCCCGGTGCCAGACCTGGATGAAGGTATCGGGAAGGTCGGGGATCGGCTGGACGACGAGGAACCGGTTGTTCTCGCCGCCGATTGCGCCGATGAGCCCGGCGAGTTCCTCGGGGGCGGGCCGGACGTACCTGCGTCCGTCTTCTGTCAGGACGGCGATCTCAAGCATGTCGGCCACTGTGCCATCTCCCTCCGACAGGCGAGGTGGGCACGGATACAGCTCGGCTGCCGGCCTCGGCCGAGGTGCTTGGGGCGATCGTGGGTCTGTCGAGGGCGGGGCCACAAGGGGGAATCCGGAATCTTCCTCGGTCTTCTCATCCGCCCGTCGCGCGGGGCGGTGTGCGCTGTGTCGATGCAGGTCAGGCGGCGATCCGCCGTCGGTTGCGGCGGGTAGTGGCGGCCATCCGTAGCGTCTCGGCGACCGGTCCGGGTGCTTGTGCTCGGCTATAGGCCAGCCCGCGACCCGGCGGCTGAAGCAGTCCAGCACGGTCGCCAGATACAGGAACTTCTCTTCCGGCAACGGCAGACAGGTGGTGTCGCCCATGTACGCGCGTGCGGGTCCGGGGCGGTGGTGCGGACCCTTCTTCCCAGGCGGACACCGGCGGTGGAGTATCTCCTCATGACACGGGCGATCCGCTTGTGATGACCCGCTCTCCAGACTCGCGCGGCTCCGCGGTCACTCGGGGCGAGCCGTAGGCGCCGCCGGAACGGGCATGCTCGGTTGCCGGCCGCAGGGTCGGGATGCGGCGCAGCACGGCCACGGCGTCGGCTGGTGCTGTCCTCCGCCGAGGGAGGACAGCACCAGCAGGCGTGTGAAGGCTGATCAAGCCCAGTGTCGATGGCGCGACGCGGGGTCGGTCGCATCGGGCTCCTCTGCCGCCGGGTGTAATCCGGTTGACCCGGCGGCGCGGTAACGCTGCACTGTGGCGGTGCACCACGAGTTGTGGTGGGTATCCAGGGGAGGCAGCGGCAGCAATGGACATTCGTCCCACGAGTGACCAGGACCTCGACGTCTTCGTCGACACGCTCCATGCCGCGTTCGGGCGCTTCCCGGATATCGCCGCCGACGGTGGCGGCGGGGTCTGGTGGGCGGCGCTCGAGATGGACCGCAACCTGATGGCCCTGGCGGCGGACGGGCGGCCCATCGGCACCGCCGGTGCGTACTCCTTCGAGCTCACCCTGCCCGGTGCGGTCCTCGCCCCGGCCGCCGGGGTGACGGCCGTCGGCGTCCTGCCCTCCCACCGGCGCCGGGGCGTGCTCACCGCGATGATGCGGCATCAGCTCGCCGATCTACGGGCTCGGGGGGAGTTCCTTTCCGTGCTGCTGGCCTCCGAGGCGTTGATCTACCGCAGGTTCGGCTACGGACCGGCGACCTACACGGCGCGACTGACGATTCCGCGCCGCCAAGCGGCCCTCGCCCTTCCTCGAGCGCGCGCAGCGGCCGACGCCGCAGCGACCGGGTCGGTCACCGGCTCGATCGAGGTGATGAGGCGTTCCGAGTGCGGGGAGATCCTGGAAGAGGTCTACGACGTGTACCGCCGCGCACAGCCCGGTGCGCTCTCCCGGCCGCACCGCTGGTGGTCCTTGGGGGCAGGGCAGCCCCCGATCTCTCCGGCACCGCGCTACGTCGCCGTCCACCGGGACGCCGATGGTGTCCCGGACGGGTACGCCAGCTATCTGCTCGACGAGTCAAGAACGTTGGCCGTCGACGAGACCATCACCGCCGACGATGCCGTCTACACGGGTCTGGCCCGATTTCTGCTCGCTCACGACCTTGCCACCCAGGTCGCCTTCAAGCATGTCCCCACCGGGCATCCGCTGCGCTGGCAGCTTGAGGACTTCCGCGCCGGCGAGGTGAGCGGCGATACCGACTGGCTGTGGGTGCGGCTGCTGGACATCCCGCGGGCGCTGACCGCGCGCGGCTGGTTCACGGACGGCGAACTCGTCCTCGACGTCGACGACCCGTTCCTCGGCGAGCACGGCCGCTACCTGCTGGAGGTCCGGGACGGCAAGGCAGAGTGCGTCCCGACGGACAGGGCGCCCGACCTGTCCCTGGACGTCAGCGACCTGGGCTCGATCTACCTCGGCGGCACCGCCCCGAGCACGCTCGTGCGTGCCGGGCACATTCGGGCCCACCGCCCGGGCGCGGCCATGCTCGCCGACGCGCTGTTCCGGGGCGAGCGCTCCCCGCACTGCCTGCACTGGTTCTGACCTCGCGCATCCCGGTGAGGCACGCTGCTCCTGCCGACGCCACTCACGGGAGGGCAGGGTCGGCTTTCTCCCTGGCGCGGCCTCCGGTGTGGTGCGCACGCAGTCGAAACGCTTGACTGATCGTCCGTTCAGGGGGACGTCTGCCCGCTTCCGGCTCCCTCCGCTCATGGCTCCGTTGTGCTTCATGGGACCTTTACCGAGGAGAAGAATTTGAAGCGATGCCGTTCTCATGGTGCTGTCGCCGCTGCGGTCATCGCGGCCGCTGGCCATCACTCTGAGCGCAGCACGGCCGGCCTCGGTCGGCCTCGACATGACGCGGGCCTCGGCCGCCGAGCGTCACGGCTGCGAGAATACGGATAACTCACCCCAGTCCTGCATCCGCATCACCTATCCGGGCCACCGCCTGCGAGCCATCACAGTTGGGGGGCGGCGAGCACGTGCGGGGCGGAACCTTACCGCGGTGAATACGACGTCTGGGACTCCGCCAGGGCAATCCACTTCAGCACAGACTCCATCGCCTTCCCGCAGAACCGTAGCTACCTCCACGGGCACACCCAGTGGGGGTCCAGCTACGCCGATAACGGGACCGGCTGGAATGCCCTCTCAGGCGACACAGTGTGCGGACAGTGCTCACCTTGAGACGCGATCGCCTTCGGCGGGGCTGTCGCCGCTCGGACAACTCTGGTGCCCCGTGTGCGCTTCAGGTCGAGCGGTTCCTGCGATGCCGAAACTCCCGCGGCCTCTGCGTTCCCGCCCGGCTGGAGCCAGCCTTCCAGCGATGCGAACCGCCGCGGCCACGCTCAGCCGGCCGGCCGCCTCTGCCACCGGGCGGGGCCGCCGGCGTCCTGTCCCCACCGCCGACCGGCCTCCGCCGCTCATACGCTCTGTTCCAGGAGACTGGCTGCAGCAGCTGCGCGCGGGCCGACTGGAGGCCCGGCGTGGGACAAGTCGGCGACGTATGCGCGGACGTCTACGAAGCAGGACTGAACGTATGGCGTGGTACGAAACTCGCGGACCAGCGCCTCGGGATCGACGCTTCGGACGGCGAGGCCATAAAGGAGCTTCTTCACCGCGGACAGGACAGGATCCAGAAAGGTATCCTCGGGCGGCGCTTCGAAAAACGTGTTCCAGGCGTCGACGGCGGCGGACGGTCCCGATTCGAGGAGTTGCAACATCGCCTCTTCCAGGAGAATTTGCGTATCGGTTGGGGCCAACCTTGCAGCTTCGCTCAGCTCGCTTCGGGCATCATGAAGGCGTCCTGACTGCCGGTATACGCTCGCTAGGCTGCATCGCATCCATGCACTTTCCGGGTTGAGGTTGATGGCGGCGATGAGGTCGTCGATGGCTTGGTCAAGCCGCCCGGCAAGCTGGTGAGCCTCACCGCGCGAGGCGAGTGCCCACGCATATTCCGGGTTGAGATTGAGGGCGGCGGTCAAGTCAGCGATGGCTTC
>JBEHXI010000343.1:0-6011 GCA_048498775.1 Actinomycetota bacterium
CACGGACACGGACGCGGGCACGGACACCGCCGGCGAGGAGTTGGGGGTCCGGCTGGTCACCGACTCCCGCTGGAAGGCCGGGAACTCCATCACCGGCCGGCAGATGGCCCGCAAGCTGCCGCAACTGGTGCTGCGCTCCCTCGGACTGGCCTGGCGCGCGGACCGGCCGTCGGTCCTCGGACTGCTGGTGTGCCAGCTGGTCTCCGGGCTGTCGCAGGCGTTCGGGCTGCTCGCCACCACCGGCACCATCACGGCGCTCATCTCCTCCGGCGACATCGCCACCCGGCTGTGGGCGGCCTGGCCCTCGGTCGCGGTGCTCGCGGCGGCGGCCGGGCTGCGGGCGGTGCTGGGCATCGCGGTCACCTGGCTGTCCGCCCGGCTCGCCCCGCTGATGTCGCAGGAGGCGGAGCTGATGCTGCTCGACGCGGCGGTGGGCGCCGAACTCGCCGCGTACGACAGCCCCGGCTTCAACGACCACAAGGAGGCCGCGGAGCGCGGCGCGATGGTCGCCCAGGACCTCATCTCCGAGGGCCAGGACCTGCTGTCCGCCGCGGCCTCGCTGATCGCCGGGGCCGGGGTGCTCACCGCGGTGCACCCGCTGCTGCTGCCCCTGCTGCTGCTCGCCGCCCTCCCGCAGGGCGTCGCCCAGGTCCGCGGCGCCCGGATCACCTACCTGGCGGCCCTGGAGATGATGGGGCACCGGCGCATGCTCTCCGCGCTGCGCTGGCACATGTCGGACACCTGCAACGCCGACCAGGTGCGCTCGGGCACCATGGCCCCGTTCCTGCTCGGCAGGTACCGGCGGATCACCGACCGGGTGAACGCCGCGGAGCGTCAGGCGGCCGGCCGCAGCGCCCGCACCGCGCTGTTCGGCGCGGCGGCCGGCGGGCTGGCGTCGGCCCTGGTGTGGGCCGCCCTGGTGGGGCTGCTGGCCGCCGGGCGGATGTCGGTCGCCTCCGCGGGGACGGCGGTCCTCGCCCTGCGCACCGTCACCTCCTCGGTCCAGGCGCTGGTCGGCGGCGGCGCGCGGATGTTCCGCACCGGGATGTACCTCGACGACTGGTCGCGCTTCCTTCAGGAGGCGGGCGGCTACCGGGTGCGGCGCGGTACCACGGTGCCCAAGGACCCGGAGGAGGTCCGCGCCGAACGGCTGGTGTACCGCTACGAGGGCGCCACCCGCAACGCCGTGGACGGGGTGTCGCTGACCGTGCGGCGCGGCGAGGTGGTGGCGCTGGTCGGCGAGAACGGCTCGGGCAAGACCACGCTGTCCCGGCTGCTCACCGGGCTGTACCTGCCCACCTCCGGCAGCGTGTCCTGGGACGGGGTGGACATCCGCGAGCTGGAGCCGATGGCCGCCTGGGAACGGGTGGCGATGGTGCCGCAGAGCTACGCCCGCTGGCCGCTGCCCGCCCGGGAGAACATCACCCTCGGCAGGCCGGTCCCCGGCGGTGACGCGGCGGTCCTCGCGGCCTGCCGCGCCAGCGGCGCCGACGAGGTGGTGGCGGCGCTGCGGTCGGGCCTCGACACCCTGCTGGCCAGGGAGTGGCTGGGCGGCGAGGAGCTGTCCGGCGGGCAGTGGCAGCGCGTCGCCATCGCCCGGGCCTTCCACCGCCCGGCCGGGCTGCTGGTGCTGGACGAGCCGACCGCCGCCCTGGACGCGCGCGCCGAGCACCGCATCTTCGCCGGGCTGCGCGCCCTGGCCGCCGAGCGCGCGGTGGTGCTGGTCACCCATCGCCTGACGAACGTCACCATCGCCGACCGGATCGTGGTGCTGCACCACGGCCGCGTCATCCAGCAGGGCACCTTCGCCGAACTGGTCGGCGCGGACGGCCTGTTCCGGGAGCTGTGGCGCCTGCAGTCCGACCGCGGCGTCCCCGGCCAGCGCACCGGACCTCCGGCGACCACCGACCCGCGGCCCGCGCAGAACGGAGAACACGCCTCGTGACCGGCACCTGGCTCCCTCTCGACCAGTACATCCGCACCCTGCCGAAGTCCACCGCCTACGCCTGTCTGTACCTCACCGACGAGGAGGGCAGGCCGCTGCAGCTGAAGTCGTCGCTGTACGAGGGCGTCTGGCAGATGCCGGGCGGGAACCTGGAGACCGGCGAGACGCCCTGGCAGGCCGCGGTGCGCGAGACCCGCGAGGAGACCGGGATCACCGTCGCCCGCCCCGGCCCCCTGCTGCTGGCGCACTTCCTGCTGCCCGACGCCACCTGGCCGCTGAGCCGGTTCGGCCTGGTCTTCGACGGCGGCACCCTGTCCACCGGGGAGCTGGACGCGATCACGCTGGACGCGCACGAGCACTGCGAGTGGGACGTGCGCTCCCTTCAGGAGTGGGAGAAGGAGCTCCATCCGGCGTCGTTCGCCTGCCTGGCGGCGGTGGACCGCGCCCGCCGCACCGGCACGGCCGGCTACCTCGACCGGCACACCTGACAGCCCGTCAGGTGTACGTCAGCCGGTCACGGCGAGCGCCGCCGTCGCCCCGAGCACGGCCGTCACCGCGAGCACCGCGCCGGTGGCCGCGAACCGCGTCCACGGCACCCGCACCCCCTGCGCCGCGCAGCGTTCGAACCACAGCAGGACCGCCAGGGAGCCCCACGGGGTCACCAGCGGGCCGACGTTGGTGCCCACCAGCAGGGCCAGCAGCTGGCGGTGGTTGCCGACCGGCACCGCCGCCTCCCCGGCCAGGTAGACCGGCAGGTTGTTCAGCACGTTCGACAGGCCCCCGCCGACCGTGGCGGCGCGGAACATTCCGCCGAGCCCGCCGCCGGAGCCCACCGCGGCGGCCAGCACGGTGCCGAGCCCGTGCGCGTCGAGGGTCTGCACCACCAGGAACATCCCCGGCACCAGCACCAGCAGCCGCCAGGGCACCAGGGACCAGCGCAGCACGGCCGGGCGGCGCAGCGCGAACGCCGCCACCACGGCCAGCGCGGCGGCCCCGGAGGCCACCCACAGCGGCACGTCGGCGGCCAGGGTGGCCGCCAGGAACCCGGCGCAGGCCGCCGCGCACAGCCGGAACAGCACGGGGTCGCCGGGCCGGTGCGGCCGCGGCGGGAGGTAGGAGCGCGCCGCGCGGCGGCCGGGCCGCCAGTAGAACACCCACAGGCAGGCCATGGTGGCCGCCACCGAGGCGAGTTCCGGCAGCCACATCACCGCGGCCAGACCGGTCGGGGACAGCCGCGTGCGGTCGGCGGCGAGCAGGTTGGTCAGGTTGGACACCGGCAGCAGCAGGCTCGCGGTGTTCGCCAGCCACACGGTGGTCATCGCCAGGGGCACGGTGGCGATCCCCACCCGGGCGGCCATCGCCAGCATCACCGGGGTCAGCAGCACCGCGGTGGTGTCCAGGTTCAGGGTCACGGTGGTGAGCGAGGCGAACGCCCCGCACAGCACGAACAGCAGCGCGTAACTGCCCCGCCCGGCGCGCGCCACCCATGCCGCGACGACGTCGAACACCTCGGCCGCGCTGGTCAGTTCGGCCAGCACGATCACCGTGCCGAGGAACCCCAGCAGCGGCGCGATGCGGGCCATCGCCTCGCCGGCCGGCCGGGCCGGCAGCAGGCCGGTGGCCGTGAACAGCACCCCGCAGGCCAGCAGCCCCACGGCCAGCCAGTCCAGCGGGCGGAGACGTTCGATGACACGCACACGCCGCAGAATGTCACACCGGCCGCGGCGGGCCGGACGCGGGCACGGACCGGTGGAAACCGGGCAGGCTCAGGCCAGGAGCTGCTCGGTCCAGATGGTCTTGCCGGAGGCGGTGTAGCGGCTGCCCCAGCGGTGGGTGAGCTGGTGGATCAGGAACAGCCCGCGGCCACCCTCGTCGGTGACCCGCGCCCGCCGCAGGTGCGGCTGGGTCTGGGTGGTGTCCGACACCTCGCACACCAGCGTCTCGTCCTTGATCAGCCGCAGGTGGACCGGTCCCCCGGCGTAGCGGATGGCGTTGGTGACCAGCTCGCTGGCGACCAGTTCGGTGGTCTGGACGAGGCCGGGCAGGTTCCAGGCGGTCAGCTGCTCGGTGACGGCCTGGCGGGCACGGGTGACCATGGCCGGGTCCGGTGGGAAGTCCCAGGCCGCGGTGGCGTGCTCGGGCAGGCCGCGCAGCCGGGTCACCAGCAGGGTGATGTCGTCGCTCGGCGGCTCGGGCACCAGGCGGGCCAGGGTCTCCCGGCCGATCCCCGCCGGGCTGCGGTGGAGTTCGGCGGCCCGTTGCAGGTCGCCGCAGAGGCAGTCGGCGGACGGGTCGAGGTGGTTCAGCAGCTTGCCGGAGTAGCAGACCAGCAGGGAGCCGGGCTCCAGCACCAGCTCGACCGGTTCGAACGGGGACCCGGACACGCCGAGCGGCGCGCCGGGCTCGCAGTCCACCGCGCACGCCTCGCCGTCCGGGGTCATGACGACGGGCGGCGGATGGCCCGCGCTGGCCATGACGCACTGTCCGGTGACGGGGTCGTAGACCGCGTACAGGCAGGTGGAGCCCTTCATCATCTCCGCGGCGCTCGGCCCGGGCGCGTCCGGATCGGCGTGCGCGACGTCGGTCTCGGTGAGCCGGACGACCAGGTCGTCGAGGTGGCTGAGGAGTTCCTCGGGGGCCAGGTCCAGGTCGGCCAGGGTGCGCACCGCGGTACGCAGCCGCCCGGTGGCGGCGGTCGCCTCCAGGCCCTGCCCGGCCGAGTCCCCGACGACGAACGCGACCCGGGCGGAGGACAGCGGGATCACGTCGAACCAGGTGCCGCCGACGCCCTCGGTGGTCGCGGCGGCCAGGCAGGTGCCGGCCGCCTCCGCGGCGCTGACGTCCACCACGGCCGGCGGCAACAGGCTGCGGCGCAGCGCCTCGGCGGTACGCCGTTCCCGGGTGTAGCGGCGGGCGTTGTCCACCCCCAGCGCGGCGCGCGAGACGATCTCCTCGGCGAGCTCGGCGTCCTGCTGGTCGAACGGGGGCCGCCCGTCCGCGCGCCACAGCATCAGCGAGCCGAGCACCAGGCCGCGGGCGTGCAGCGGGACGACCATGAACGAGCTGGCCTGCTCGGGCAGCAGCAGCCGGGAGCGTTCCTCGTCACCGGCGAACGCGGTGCGCATCTCCTCCCAGTCCGGGACGGTGGCCGAGCACTTGCGCAGGTGGTGGGTCTCCATGCTGCGGATCTGGAAGGCGGCGCCGAGCGGGTACAGCTCGGCGGGCCAGGTGCCGTCCGAGGCGCTGACGGCGACCCGGCGCAGCGGCGCGCCGCGCAGGAAGTCGCCGGGCTCCTCGCCGATCAGGACGACCTCGGTGAGGTCGACGGCGGCCAGGTCGGCGAACTCCGGCACCAGCAGCGCGGCGACCTCCTCGGCGCAGCGGGTGATGTCCAGGGAGGCGCCGATGCGCTTGGCGGCCTTGTTGACCAGGGCGCGGCGCTGCCGGGTGCGATGCTGCTCGGTGATGTCGATGAACGCGGCGGCGGCGCCCCGGCAGCGGCCGTCGTGGTCCCGCAGCGGCAGCACCGACAGCGACACCACGCGCTCGGTGTGCGGGCTGTTGCGCCGCCGGGCCCGGTACGGGACGTCGACGAGCGAGCGTCCCTCCTCGATGGCCCGGCGCAGCGCGGCCTCGATGCCGGCGGCGTCCTCGGGCACCAGGTCGGTGTCGAGGCTGCGGGACGTCGCGGCGCCGAAGGACTCGTCGGTGTTGACGCGGGTGACCCGCAGGTCGCGGTCGTGGATGGCGAGCCCGATGTGGGACTGCCCGAACAGCGCGCGGACCAGTGCCTGCTCGTCCTTGTGGCGTTCGGCGGCCGCGTCGGGCATCACGTGCAGCGCGTACCGGGGCGCGGTGCCGTCCGGGCCGTCCGCCGGGTCGGCGGGCAGCGGCGCGCAGTGCAGTTGTACGGCGGCGCCCTGGTGGCGCAGGACCGCCGGCCGGCCGGCGCGCGGCGCGGTGCCGGTCGCGGCGAGCTCACCCCACAGGCCGGGCTCGGTGAACAGGTCCGCGGCGCTGCGGCCGGTCAGGGCGGACAGGGGCGTACCGAACAGGGTGCCGGCGC
>JBEHXI010000344.1:0-5955 GCA_048498775.1 Actinomycetota bacterium
TGCCGGGCCCTGTCCATCGCCGTCCGCTGCTGGCCGTGCTGCGCCGGGCCCTGTCCGTCGTCGGCCGCTGCTGGCCAGTCCCGCTGCGTCGGGCCTTGTCCGCCGCCGCCCGCTGCCGGTCGGCTCCGCCGCGTCCCGCGCCCCAGCGGGTTTCGGCCACCGCCGCCTCCACCGCCGAGCGCGCCCCCACCCTTCCTGCCGCCCCCGCCTCTCCTGCCGCCCCCACCACCGAGCGTGCCCCCACCTCTTCCCGCCGCCTCCACCACCGAGCGCCCCTCCACCTCTCCCGCCGCCCCCACCCCCAGGCACGGACCATGGCGGCCAGGCTCCCCGCGAGGGCGGCCGCGGCCGGTGACGGCAGGGCCGCCGGAGCCCCGCCTCCCCGGGGTGGGACGCCGAAGACCGGCAGCAGTCGGGAGTGCCCGCTCCGCAGCATCGAGGTCGGCAGCAAGCCCAGCGGGTCCAGGTACACCGAGCCGCGCAGCAGCCCCCAGTGCAGGCAGCCCGCCGGGCAGTGGGAACCGGCCGGTTGCAGCACCGCCACCACCTCGCCCGCCGTCACCCGCTCCCCGGTCGCCACGCGCGCGGTGACCGGCTCGTAGGTGGTCCGCAGCGGTGGTGTCCCCGAGTCCGCGACCTCGATGGTCAGCACGCCCCGGCCCGCGACCGTCCCCGCGAACACCACCCGGCCCGGCGCCGCCGCGTATACCGTGCCACCGGGCGCCGCGGCCAGATCGACGCCGCGGTGCCCTGGCGCGTAGGGGCCGGGCGGCGGTTCGAAGCCGCGCACGACGAGCGGGCGGCCGCTCCCCGCGGGCGCCGCGACCGGCCAGGCCCGCCCCGGCCCGGAAACGTCGGCGTGCGCCACCCCCGCCGCCCCCGCCACCCCCGCCGCCCCCGCAAGCAGCAGCACCGCGGCCGCCAGGCCCAGCACCGTGGCCCCCCGGCCACGCCACACTCCCGCCCACGCACCCCCGCACGCCGCCCGCACCACCAGCACCACCCGCCACCACCAGAGCCGTTCCATGCCGCCACGGTCCCGCATCCGCCCCGCGCGAGCCGATCATGAACGGTGCCTGTGGACACGGAGGGTGATGTGGACAACCCGATCACCCCCAGGGGTGATCACCGACCGCAAACCCATGTGTCGCCGGGGCCCGCGGCGGTCCCGTACACTTTCTCTGGCGATCCGGGCCACCGGGTCGACTTCGCACGCCCCGCCACCGTCCCCACGGCTCCTGACACGGGCCCGGCACGGCGGCCGCGTCACTCGGTCCTCGGGAGGCTTGCTCCCAGGCATGACGCGCCGGGGCGTCAGGAGTGGCAGCCGCCCGGCCGCCACCGAAACCGAGTATCCAAGGAGCACGGCCATGGCCGTCGTCACGATGCGGGAGCTGCTGGAGAGCGGCGTCCACTTCGGGCACCAGACCCGCCGCTGGAACCCGAAGATGAAGCGTTTCATCTTCACCGAGCGCAACGGCATCTACATCATCGACCTGCTCCAGTCGCTGTCGTACATCGACCGCGCCTACGAGTTCGTCAAGGAGACCGTCGCCCACGGCGGTTCCATCCTCTTCGTCGGTACGAAGAAGCAGGCCCAGGAGGCCATCGCCGAGCAGGCCACCCGGGTCGGCATGCCGTACGTCAACCAGCGCTGGCTGGGCGGCATGCTCACCAACTTCTCGACCGTCTACAAGCGCCTGCAGCGCCTCAAGGAGCTCGAGGAGATCGACTTCACGGACGTGGCCGCCTCCGGCCTGACCAAGAAGGAGCTCCTGGTCCTCGAGCGCGAGAAGAACAAGCTCGAGAAGACCCTCGGCGGCATCCGCGACATGCAGAAGGTGCCCAGCGCCGTCTGGATCGTGGACACCAAGAAGGAGCACATCGCCGTCGGCGAGGCGCGCAAGCTGCGCATCCCGGTCGTCGCGATCCTCGACACCAACTGCGACCCGGACGAGGTCGACTACAAGATCCCGGGCAACGACGACGCGATCCGCTCCGTCACCCTGCTGACCCGCGTGATCGCCGACGCCGTCGCCGAGGGCCTGATCGCCCGCTCCGGCGCCGCCACCGGTGAGGGCAAGGCCGCTCCGGCCGAGCCGCTGGCCGAGTGGGAGCGTGAGCTCCTCGAGGGCGAGAAGGCGAAGTCCGAAGAGGCCGCCGCCCAGCCCGAGGCCGCCACCGAGGCCGCCACCGAGGCCGCCCCCGAGGGCGAGGCCGCCCCGGCCGCCGACGAGACGCAGGCCTGAGTCACCGCACACGGCTGATGACGGCGGGGGACGGACTTCACTTCGGGAGCCCGACCCCCGCCGTTCACCGGTAGACCCCACGACTTACCGAGAAGAGATTCACAAGACCATGGCGAACTTCACCGCCGCCGACGTCAAGAAGCTCCGGGAGCTCACCGGCGCCGGCATGATGGACTGCAAGAAGGCGCTGGACGAGGCCGAGGGCAACGTCGACAAGGCCGTCGAGATCCTGCGCGTCAAGGGCCAGAAGGGCGTGGCCAAGCGCGAGGGCCGCAACGCCTCCAACGGCGCGGTCGTCTCCCTCATCGAGGGCGCCGACGGCGTGCTGCTGGAGCTGAACTGCGAGACCGACTTCGTCGCCAAGGGCGACAGGTTCGTCTCGGTCGCCGAGGCTCTCGCCAAGCACGTGGCCGCCACCCGGCCCGCCGACCTCGACGCCCTGCTCGCCTCCGAGATCGAGGCCGGCAAGACCGTCCAGGCGTACGTCGACGAGGCCAACGCCACCCTCGGCGAGAAGATCGTGCTGAGCCGCTTCGCCCAGTTCACCGACGGCGGCTTCGTCGCCTCCTACCTGCACCGCACCAGCCCGGACCTGCCCCCGCAGGTCGGCGTGCTGGTCGAGCTGGACAAGGAGGACGCCGAGACCGCCAAGGACGTCGCCCAGCACATCGCCGCGTTCGCGCCGAAGTACCTCTCCCGTGAGGACGTCCCGGCCGAGACCGTGGAGAACGAGCGCCGCGTCGCCGAGGCCACCGCCCGCGAGGAGGGCAAGCCCGAGGGCGCGCTCCCCAAGATCGTCGAGGGTCGCGTCAACGGCTTCTTCAAGGAGACCGTCCTGCTGGACCAGGCGTTCGCCAAGGACAACAAGAAGACCGTGCAGAAGGTGCTGGACGAGGCCGGTGTCACGCTGAAGCGCTTCGCCCGCTTCCGCGTGGGTGTCTGAGCCTGGCAGCGACGTGACCGACGGCCCCGCTAGGGTCGTAGGCGACCGGCCGCCCGCCGCCGGCCGCAGTTGTGACGAGGAGGCCATTGCCGTGACGGGACGTACCAGACCCGCGGCAGTGGCCTCCTTCGTACGTGTGAGGAGAACCCCATGGCACAGGACGCCCACTACGACGACGACAAAGGCGACACGCGGAAGCACGGCGGCGACCGGCCGCGCCGCTTCCTGCTGAAGCTGTCCGGTGAGGCGTTCAGCGGCGGAGGCGGGCTGGGCGTCGACCCCGACGTCGTCCACGCCATCGCCCGGGAGATCGCTTCCGTGGTCCGCGACGGCACGCAGATCGCGGTGGTGATAGGCGGGGGCAACTTCTTCCGCGGGGCCGAACTCCAGCAGCGCGGCATGGACCGCGCGCGTTCGGACTACATGGGCATGCTCGGCACCGTCATGAACTGCCTGGCGCTCCAGGACTTCCTGGAGAAGGAGGGCATCGACACCCGGGTCCAGACGGCCATCACCATGGGCCAGGTCGCCGAGCCGTACATCCCGCTGCGGGCCGTGCGCCACCTGGAGAAGGGCCGCGTGGTCATCTTCGGCGCGGGCATGGGCATGCCGTACTTCTCCACCGACACCACCGCCGCCCAGCGGGCCCTGGAGATCCACGCCGAGGCGATCCTGATGGGCAAGCACGGCGTGGACGGGGTCTACGACTCCGACCCGAAGAAGAACCCCGACGCGGTGCGCTTCGACGCGCTGGAGTACGGCGAGGTCATCGCCCGCGACCTGAAGGTCGCCGACGCCACGGCGATCACGCTGTGCCGGGACAACAAGCTGCCGATCCTGGTCTTCGAACTTCTCGCCGAGGGGAACATCGCCCGTGCGGTCAAAGGTGAGAAGATCGGCACTCTGGTGAGCGAACACGGCGACCGGGACTGACCGACAACCCCATGCCGGACAAACTGCCCGGTACGGGGATGGACAACACGCTGCCGGTTCGGACACCGTGCAGGGGAAGACGCGCGCAGGGGCGAGGCTCTGCCTACTCACAGACGCAGGAGCACATGGTGATCGAAGAGACCCTCCTCGAGGCCGAGGAGAAGATGGAGAAGGCGGTCGTGGTCGCCAAGGAGGACTTCGCCGCGATCCGCACCGGACGTGCGCACCCGGCGATGTTCAACAAGATCGTGGCTGACTACTACGGCGCGATGACGCCCATCAACCAGCTGGCGTCCTTCTCGGTACCCGAGCCGCGGATGGCCGTGGTGACCCCGTTCGACAAGAGCGCGCTGCGCAACATCGAGCAGGCGATCCGCGACTCCGACCTGGGCGTCAACCCGTCCAACGACGGCAACATCATCCGGGTGGTGTTCCCCCAGCTGACCGAGGAGCGGCGCCGGGAGTACATCAAGGTCGCCAAGAGCAAGGCCGAGGACGCCCGGGTCTCCATCCGCAGCGTCCGCCGCAAGGCCAAGGAGACCCTGGACAAGCTGGTCAAGGACGGCGAGTCGGGCGAGGACGAGGTGCGCCGCGCCGAGAAGGAACTCGAGGACACCACCGCCAAGTACGTGGCGCAGGTCGACGAACTCCTCAAGCACAAGGAAGCCGAGCTGCTCGAGGTCTGACGAAGGTCCGATGAAGCGACTCTGAGGTCTGATGAACGACTCTTCACGCGGGGCAGCGCCGGACGTCGGCTACTGGGCGGCCCCCGAGCAGCCGCGCGTCCCGGCGGGTCCCTCGTACGACGGGGGAGGGGCGGCGCAGACTCGACCCATGCCACCAGTACCGGACGCCGCCGACGGCGACCAGCGGGACCAGGCGGACGCCGAACAGGGCGGCCGCCCGGGCCGCGGTTCCCGCGGGAAGAAGAAGGCAGGCCGCAACCTGCGCGCGGCGATAGGTGTCGGCGTCGGCCTCGGCGCCGTCATCGTCGCGTCCCTGTTCGTGGTGAAGGCCGCCTTCGTGGCGGTCGTCGTGGCCGCCGTGGTCGTGGGCCTGTGGGAGCTCACCTCGCGGCTCGCCGAGCGCAAGAAGATCCACGCGCCGCTGGTCCCGCTGGCCGTCGGCGGCGCCGCGATGGTCGTCGCCGGCTACCTGCGCGGTGCGGAGGGCGCCTGGGTGGCGATGACGTTCACCGCCCTCGCCGTGCTGGTGTGGCGGATGACCGAGCCGCCCGACGGCTATCTGCGGGACGTCACCGCGGGGCTGTTCGCCGCCTTCTACGTGCCGTTCCTCGCCACCTTCGTGTCGATGATGCTGGCCGCGCACGACGGGCCCTGGCGGGTGTTCTCCTTCCTGCTGCTCACGGTCGTCAGCGACACCGGCGCCTACGCGGTCGGCTGGCGCTTCGGCCGGCACAAGCTGGCCCCGCGGATCAGCCCGGGCAAGACCCGCGAGGGCCTGATCGGCGCGGTCACCTTCGCGATGGCGGCGGGCGCGCTGGCGATGCGGTTCCTTATCGACAACGGCACCTGGTGGCAGGGCGTGCTCCTCGGCCTCGCGGTCGCCACCAGCGCCACCCTGGGCGACCTCGGCGAGTCGATGATCAAGCGGGACCTGGGGATCAAGGACATGGGCACCCTGCTGCCCGGCCACGGCGGCATCATGGACCGCCTGGACTCCCTGCTCCCCACGGCCCCCGTCGTGTGGCTCCTGCTGGTGCTCTTCGTCGGCGCCTCCTAGCGCCCACCCGGCCCCAGGCCATCAGGGCGGCGGCCCGTCCGCGATCCACTCCGGACGGCCGCCGCCGCCCGATCTGCGACACTGGTA
>JBEHXI010000345.1:0-5939 GCA_048498775.1 Actinomycetota bacterium
CCGGCTCAACGCTCTCCATAGCTCTTCGGGGGCCGTGGACCGCGGTGTCCGGTCCGGTGGCGAACGGCGCGCACCGGACCGGACGCCGCGACCGGCCGCTACTGTCCTGTGGACGTCAGGGACGCGAAGACCACGACGTTGTCGAGGTATCCGCCGCCCTGGCCCGCCCGGGGGCCGCCGCAGGTGATGAGACGCAGCGCGGGGTGGTCCACGTTCCCGTAGACCGCGTCCGTGGGGAACCGCGACTTGGGAACGGTCCGCACCGCGTCCACGGTGAAGGCGGTCCAGGCGCCGTCCCGGAGCCGGACGGTGATCCGGTCACCGCGGCGCAGCCGGGCCAGGTGGACGAAGACTCCGTCCCCGTACCGGCCGACCGTCACATGGCCCAGGATCACCGCCGGACCGACCTGGCCGGGAGCCGGTGACCGCCGGTACCAGCCGGCCGGGGAGTGGGCCGCGACAGGCGGCACCTGCACGGTGCCGTCGGAGGCCAGATCCAGCGGGATGACGGGGGTGTCGACCCCGATCGCCGGAATCCGCAGCCGGACCGGTACCGACGCAACCGACGGGGCCGACGGGTCCGACGGCCGCGGAGCCGGCCGGCCCGTCCGGGACGAGAACGCGGGGGCCGCGGACGCCGTGGCCGGATCCCCCGCCCCCATCACCCGGAGCCCTCCGCCGCATCCCGACACCAGCGCGGCGGCGGCGCCCACGGCCATCCGCACGGCGGTGCGCCGGGCGGCCACCGGTCAGCCCCGGGCCTTCGCCCGGCGGCGCAGTACGACGAGCCCGAGGCCGCCGGCCAGGACCGCCGCCCCGGCGGCGCCGCCGGTCACCGCCCCCGGGATGCCGCCGGGTGCCGCGACGGGCGGTACCCCGGTGTCCGGGGCCCCCTTGGGCAGGGCGCCGACCTGGCGGGGTGAGCCCGCCACCGGGGCCGGGCCGTGCACCGTCGGCACGGGGGAGGCGGGCACGGGCCGGGGCACCGGGGTGGCGGTGCCGACCGTCGGGACGGGGCTGGGCGCCGAGGTGGCGCCCCGGGACGCCGACGTGGAGGTGGGCACCGGGGTGGCGGTGTCCGAAGCGAACGCGGGCGCGCCCGCGGCGAGTACGGCACCGCACGCCAGGGTCGCGGCGACGACGTGTGTACGCATGAACGGCATGAACGGCTCTCTCTGCTCGGCCCTCCGGCGGGCTCCCGAAGGAGATCGGCGGCGGGCTGTGTGCTGGAACGAGCGGAGAGACGACGCACCCCTGGGCACGGTTGTAAAGAGATCGCAAAGTCCCGGAGCCGGGGTTCCGCCCGGCCGTTCACGCGCCGGTGCGGCCGGGCGCGGGAGGGGACCTACACGCAGGACGGGCAGAGCCCGCGGTAGGTGACCTCGACCTCGGACACGGTGAAGCCGAACCGCTCCTCCGCCGGGAGGTCGGCCAGCAGGTTCCCGGTCGGGCGGACGTCGCGGATGGTGCCGCACCGGGAGCACACCAGGTGCTGGTGGGGGTGGTGGGCGTTGGGGTCGTAGCGCTTGGCGCGGCCGTCGGTGGTGACCTCTATCACCTCGCCGAGCGAGACCAGCTCGCCCAGGGTGTTGTAGACGGTCGCCCGGGAGATCTCGGGCAGCCGCCGCGCCGCGCGGGCGTGCACCTCGTCGGCCGTGAGGTGCACATGGTCGCCGTCGAGGACCTCCGCGACCACGCGCCGCTGGGAGGTCATCCGCCAGCCGCGCCCTCGCAGTCGCTCCAGCAGGTCACTCATGTCGGTTCACCCATTCAGGTTCGGTGGGATGTCCGAGTTTACAGCGGACGTCCGGATCCCGATCGGATATGGATTTGGCGTGCTTCTTGACTTGGACTGTGTCCATCGTAGGATCGGTTCCGGCGATAGCCAAGGGACAGGACGACTTCAGTACGGCAGGAGACCTCACACGTGACGGGACCACCACCCAGCCGCCGCCCGGCGCCGGCCCGCGGGTGACGACCGCCCACACCGTGTCGCCACCGATGTCCGGCCGCGCGGTCGGCGAGGCCCCCGCCCGACCGCGTCCGACGACGCTCCCCGGCCCTCCGCGACGAGGCCGGGCCGTCCCTGGGGCCTGTTCCCCGGCTTCTCCACCACCCGCACCACCGAGCACCGTGATCCGCCTGCTCCGGAAGGATTCCCATGTCTGAGAACCATGATGCAATCGTCGTAGACCCGAAGACGGAGGGCGGAGGTGGCTGCCCGGTCGCGCACGGGCGCGCCCTGCATCCCACTCAGGGCGGCGGCAACCGCCAGTGGTGGCCGGAGCGGCTCAACCTGAAGATCCTCGCCAAGAACCCGGCCGTGGCCAACCCCTTCGGTGAGGAGTTCGACTACGCCGAGGCGTTCAAGAGCCTGGACCTGCCGGCGGTGAAGCGGGACATCGCCGAGGTGCTGACCACCTCGCAGGACTGGTGGCCCGCGGACTTCGGCAACTACGGCCCGCTCGTCATCCGGATGGCGTGGCACAGCGCCGGCACCTACCGGATCAGCGACGGCCGCGGCGGCGCCGGAGCCGGCCAGCAGCGCTTCGCCCCGCTCAACAGCTGGCCCGACAACGCCAACCTCGACAAGGCCCGCCGCCTGCTGTGGCCGGTCAAGAAGAAGTACGGCAAGAGCATCTCCTGGGCCGACCTGATGGTCCTCGCCGGCAACGTCGCGCTGGAGACCATGGGCTTCAAGACCTTCGGCTTCGGCGGCGGCCGTGAGGACGTCTGGGAGCCGGAGGAGGACGTCTACTGGGGCCCCGAGACCACCTGGCTCGGTGACGAGCGCTACACCGGCGACCGGGAGCTGGAGAACCCCCTCGGCGCCGTGCAGATGGGCCTGATCTACGTCAACCCGGAGGGCCCGAACGGCAACCCGGACCCGATCGCCGCGGCCCGCGACGTCCGTGAGACGTTCCGCCGGATGGCGATGAACGACGAGGAGACCGTCGCCCTGATCGCGGGTGGCCACACCTTCGGCAAGACCCACGGCGCCGGCCCGGCGGACAACGTCGGCGCCGACCCCGAGGCCGCCCCGCTGGAGGAGCAGGGCCTGGGCTGGCGGAGCACCTACAACACCGGCAAGGGCGGCGACGCGATCACCAGTGGCCTGGAGGTCACCTGGACGCCCACGCCGACGAAGTGGGACAACACCTTCTTCGAGACCCTCTTCGGCTACGAGTGGGAGCTGTTCAAGAGCCCCGCCGGCGCGAACCAGTGGCGGGCGAAGGACGGCGCCGGCGCGGGTACCGTCCCGGACGCCCACGACCCGTCGAAGAGCCACGCCCCGACGATGCTGACGACGGACCTGGCGCTCCGCTTCGACCCGGTCTACGAGCCGATCTCGCGGCGCTTCCTGGAGAACCCCGACGAGTTCGCGGACGCCTTCGCCCGTGCCTGGTTCAAGCTGACCCACCGCGACATGGGCCCGATCGCCCGCTACCTCGGCCCGGAGGTGCCCAGCGAGACGCTGGTGTGGCAGGACCCGATCCCCGAGGTGACGCACGAGCTCATCGACGCGGCGGACATCGCCGCGCTCAAGAGCCAGGTCCTCGCCTCCGGCCTCACGGTGTCGGAGCTGGTGTCCACCGCGTGGGCGTCGGCCTCGTCCTTCCGCGGCAGCGACAAGCGCGGCGGCGCCAACGGCGCGCGCATCCGCCTGGAGCCGCAGCGCGGTTGGGAGGTCAACGACCCGGACCGGCTGGCGACGGTGCTGCGCACCCTGGAGGGCGTCCAGGAGTCCTTCAACGCCGCCCAGACCGGCGGCAAGCGGGTCTCGCTCGCCGACCTGATCGTGCTCGCCGGCTGCGCGGGCGTCGAGCAGGCCGCCAGGGACGCCGGCTTCGAGGTGGAGGTCCCCTTCACCCCGGGCCGCGCGGACGCCTCCCAGGAGCAGACCGACGCCGAGTCGTTCGCCGCGCTGGAGCCGACCGCCGACGGGTTCCGCAACCACCTGGGGAAGGGCAACCGGCTGCCGGCCGAGTACCTGCTGCTCGACCGTGCGAACCTGCTGACCCTGAGCGCTCCGGAGATGACGGTCCTCGTCGGCGGGCTGCGCGTGCTGGGCGCGAACTCCCAGCAGTCGCAGCTCGGGGTGTTCACCTCGAACCCCGGGTCCCTGACCAACGACTTCTTCGTCAACCTGCTCGACATGGGCACGACGTGGAAGTCGGTGTCGGAGGACGCGAACACCTTCGAGGGACGCGACGCCGCCACCGGCGAGGTCAAGTGGACCGGCAGCCGGGTCGACCTGGTCTTCGGCTCGAACTCCGAGCTGCGGGCGCTCGCGGAGGTCTACGCGTGCGATGACGCGAAGGAGAAGTTCGTCAAGGACTTCGTCGCGGCGTGGGACAAGGTCATGAACCTCGACCGGTTCGACCTGGTCTGACCGGTCCGGTCGCACCGGATCACGGCGTCCGGGCCGGCCCCGCGGGGGCCGGCCCGGACGTTTCCGTTCAGTAGTGGCTGTTCATGGCGGCGCGTACCTCGGCGAGGGTGGCGTCGGCCACGGCCCTGGCGCGTTCGTTGCCTTCCCGCAGGGTTCGGCGCAGGTGGGCCCGGTCCTGCGCGTGTTCGGTGCGGCGGGCCCTGATCGGCGCCAGGTACTCGTTGACCGACTCGGTCACGGTCTTCTTCAGCGCCGCGGCCCCGGCCGAGCCGATGTCGTCGGCGACCTGCTGCGGGGTGCGGCCCTGGCACAGGGCGGCCAGCAGCAGCAGCGAGGAGACCTCGGGGCGGGTGGCCGGGTCGTAGGTGATGTGCCGCTCGGAGTCGGTCTTGGCCCCTCTGACCAGCCGGGCGGTCTCGTCGGCGGTGGCCGCCAGGGTGATGGCGTTGCGGCGGCTCTTGCTCATCTTGGTGCCGTCGGTGCCCAGCAGCAGGGGCGCGGCGGACAACAGGGCGTCGGGCTGCGGGAAGACGCGATCCCCGTCGCCGTAGCGGTCGTTGAAGCGGCGGGCGATGGTGCGGGTCAGTTCCAGGTGCGGCAGCTGGTCCTGGCCGACGGGGACCAGGTTGCCCTTGCAGAACAGGATGTCGGCGGCCTGGTGGACGGGGTAGGTGAACATCAGACCGCTGACGGCGGACTGGCGCGAGTGGGCGATCTCGTCCTTGACCGTGGGATTGCGGTTGAGCTCGGCGACGGAGACCAGGCTGAGGAAGGGCAGCATCAGCTGGTTGAGGGCGGGCACGGCGCTGTGGGTGAAGATCGTGCTGCGCCGCGGGTCCACGCCGATGGCCAGATAGTCCAGGACCAGGTCCTCCACGTGCCCGGTGAGGTTGTCCGCCACGTCACGGTCGGTCAGCACCTGATAGTCCGCGATGATGACGAACATCTCCACGCCGAGGTCCTGCAGACGCACCCGGTTGTGGAGCGTGCCGAAGTAGTGCCCCAGATGCAGGCGGCCGGTCGGGCGGTCGCCGGTCAGCACCCGGAACCGCCCGGGATCGGTGCGGATCTGCTCTTCCAGCACCGCGCTGCGGGCCTGTGCGGCGGACGTCCCGAGCGCGTCGGGGGAAGGATCCGAGGCGGAAAGGTCGTCGGCCGCGGTCTGCGGGGTGGTGTTCACAGGGTCTCCTGGTGGGTCGGGTCTCGCCGTCGGATGACGGAGCCCTGGTCCAGGCGACGCGAACGGGCCGTCCATCCGAACGGCCCGGTCATGGCAGGGAGGCGGCCGCTCCTACGAGGAGCGCCACCAGCTCTGACATGAGGAAAGGTGCATGGGCCCAGCATAGCCTCGGCCGCGTGATCGGCGGGGGAAACCGGGCCGCGCCGTGCCCGGCGGCCGGGTGACACGACCCGGATGGCACAGTCCCCGGCCCGCTCGGCGTGCCCGCCGTCCCCGGCCGCCCGAGGATGAGGGCACGCCCCCGTCGTGTGCGGCGGCGCCCGCGGCGGTGCCCGTTCCCGCCCTCGAGAGGGAGGCATCCGTTGC
>JBEHXI010000346.1:0-5929 GCA_048498775.1 Actinomycetota bacterium
CCTGGCCAGCCGCCCGGTGGACCACTCCTTGGCGGCCCGCGGATCGGCCAGCACCGCGCTCAGGGTGCCCTCCACCTCGCGCAGCACGTCCTCGCCGACCGGCTGCCCCTCCTGCGCGGTCAGCTCCGCGGCCTGCCGGGACAGCGCGGCGACCAGCGCGTGGCGCTGTCCGCCCAGCCGGCGCAGTTGCTCGCCGTCCAGGTCCCGCTGCGCCTGCCGCAGCGCCTCACCCAGCCGCAGCAGCGGCTCGACCTGGGCGGGCCGGCGGCGCACCAGCAGATTGCCGGCCCACGCCGCCAGCGTCGGCCGACGCAGGGCCTTGATCTGCCGGGCGAGATCCCGGCGGCCCGCGGTGTGGGCGGCCGCCGCCCGGGCGTTGCGGGACGCGGTGAACTCCCCGGGCCGCAGCCCGTACAGCTCGTCGGCGACATCCTCGAAGCCCGAGTCCTCCACACCGGCCATCATTCCCCACCGGGGCCCGCCAGGGGGTGCCGTGCCGGGAAGCCGGCAGCCCTGTCAGCCCGCACAGCCGCACAGGACGCCCGAGGCGAGCTACGGGCAGGCCCTGCCGTGCCGGGCCGGGCGCACCTCCCGTGGGCGGCACGCCCGGCTGGTCACGCCGTCACAGTCCGGCGGCCGCCCCCGCGTACTTCGCCGCTCCGGCGAGCGGTTCGCCGGCCGCCTCGGCGAGCGTGCGCAGCGCCCCGATCATCGCGGCCCTGCGATCGTCGGGCAGCACGGCCACGACGCGCCGGATCGCCGCGCGGCGTGCCTCGGTGACCCGTCGCACCACCCGGCGTCCCGCCTGGGTGGCGCGCAGCAGCACCGCCCGCCGGTCGACGGGGTCGGCGGTGCGTTCGATCACTCCCGCGGCGATCAGCCGTTCCGCCATCCGCAGCGCGGCGGAGGGGTTGACCGTCAGGTTCTCGGCCAGCCGCGAGAGGTTGGTGGCCCCCTGACTGTCGAGGATCACCAGCATCCGCAGCTGCGGCAGGGTCAGCGACTCGTCGACCTCGGCCAGCGAGCGCGCGGACAGTGCCACCAGCGCGCGCGAGGCGGCCAGCACCGCGGCGATGAGTTCCTCGTCCGCCGGCTCCGGCGGGGCCTTGCCGGACGCCTCCGCCCTCGCGTCCGCCCGCTTTTCCTTCCATGTCGAGAACGGCCCAGTCATGAGCGGGCTCCTTGCCTGATCGGCCGGTCAGGTCGCCGGGCGCGGCGCGGACCGGCCGGCCCGCGCCGCACCCGTGCCGACCGGGGCGGAACCGGCCGGGCCGGCCCGCCCCGACCACATGTCACCGCCGGAGCTCGGCCCGCCCCAGCATCGCGGTGCCCGCGGCCAGGCAGAACGCGACGACTCCGACGATGATGTTGCTGGCGATCACGCCGCCGGTCAGCAGCGGACCCGCCCCGGAGACGATCCAGGGCGAGACGACCGCCCAGACACCGATGCAGGCTGCCGCCCAGCTCATGCCGTGGGTGCGCTCGTACGCCGACCCGAACCCGACGGCCATGAACGCGAACGCCAGCCCGGCGATCAGGTTGCTCACCGCCAGGGTCGGGATGGTGTTGAAGCCGACGATCCACGGTGACGCGGCCAGGTACAGGCCCGCCAGCAGGCTGAGCCCTTCCATCGCCTGCGCCGCAGGGGTGACTGTGGCCCGCTCCGAGCGGGCGCGCAGCGCCATGATGTCCGGGTGTTCCTCGATACCCGGAGTAGTACGTGCGGCCACGTGGGCCACCTCCTTCATCGGTGGTAGGTGCTTGTCTCACCCGGCTCCTAACCACCGCGAAGCAGTCAATTCCATTGACCACGACAAAAAACTTGATTTTTCCGGAGGGGACTGCTTTCGGCCACCCGGGGCGGTGGTGGAGGGCCGCGGTGGGCCGGGCGGCGGGCACCGCACCCCCGGGTGGTTTTGCCGGACGGCGCCCGGGAAACCCCGGGATTGCCCGGATGGCACAGACCCAGGAGGAGATCGGATGTCCCAGGTGGCAGGCATGGTGGTGTCGCGGTGCTCCGGCGGGTGCCCGGCGGGCCGGGTGTGGATCTGACCGTGCCGCCCGCCCGGTCCGGCTCCGAGCCGCCCGCCCAGGCCCTCGACCCGTCGGCGCACGGGGACGCCGCCCCCTGGGCCCTGCGCTCCTACGCGCTGCTCGCGGACGGCGAGCGCGGCGCGCTGATCGACCCGCACGGCCGCGTGGTGTGGATGTGCGCCCCGCGCTGGCACGACGACGCGGTCTTCTCCGAACTGATCGGCGGCCGGGGCTCCTTCACCGTCTGCCCGGAGGACTCGTGGAACGTCTGGGGCGGCTACTACGAGGACGGGTCCCTGATCCGGGTGAGCCGCTGGACGCTGGTGGACAGCGTGGTGGAGTGCCGGGAGGCCCTGGCCCTCCCGGCCGAGACCGGCCGCGCCGTGCTGCTGCGCCGGATCCGCGCGCTGCGCGGCGACGCCTGCGTCCGGGTCCGGCTGGACGCACGCGCCGGATTCGGCCGGCACCCGATGACCGCGCCGCACCGCGAGGGCGGCGAGTGGAGCGCGACGAGCGGGCCGCTGCGCCTGCGGCTGTCCGGCGCCGAACACGCCGTGGTGGCCGGCGACGGCACCCTGGAGGCCAGGATCGTCGTGCCCCGGGGACGCAGCCACGACCTCGTCCTGGAGGTCGCCGCCGACGCCCCCGGGCACGAGCCGCTGGACGCCGCCCGCCTGTGGGAGCGCACCGAACGCTCCTGGGCGAAGGTCGTCCCGGAGTGCTCCGCCCTGGCCGCCCCCCGCGACAGCCGGCACGCCTACGCCGTGATGTACGGGCTGACCAGCCGCTCCGGCGGCATGGTGGCCGCCGCGACCACCTCCCTCCCGGAGCGCGCCAACACCGGCCGGGACTACGACTACCGCTACGCCTGGATCCGCGACCAGTGCTACGCCGGGACCGCGGTCGCCGCGCACGGCCCCCACACCCTGCTGGACGACGCCGTGCGGTTCGTCACCGAGCGGGTCCTGGAGGACGGCCCGCACCTGCGTCCGGCGTACACGTCCGGCGGCGGGCAGGTGCTCGGCGAGCGTACGCTGCCGCTGCCCGGCTATCCCGGCGGGACCGACCGGATCGGCAACCGCGCCCGTGAGCAGTTCCAGCTGGACACCTTCGGCGAGGCGCTCCAGCTGTTCGCGGCGGCCGCCGGGCTGGACCGGCTCGACGACGAGGCGAGAAGGGCCCTGGACGTCGTCGTACGGGCCGTCGAGGAGCGCTGGCGGGAGCCCGACGCGGGGCTGTGGGAGCTGGACCCGGCCTGGTGGGCGCACTCCCGGCTGTCCGCGGTCGTCGGCCTGCGGGCGGTGGCGCGTGCCCTGCCGAACGGGCCGGCCGACCACTGGACCGGCCTGGCCCGGGCCGTCCTGGACGAGACGGAGCGCCGCTGCCTGCGTCCCTCGGGCCGCTGGCAGCGCTCCCCGGACGACCAGGGCGTGGACGCCGCACTGCTGCGGGCGCTGACCCGCGGCGACTGGCCTGGCCGGGACCGGCAGCTGGCCGCCACCCGCGCCGCCGTGGAGCGCGAGCTGGCAGAGGACGGCTATGTGTACCGCTTCCGGCGGCCCGGCGCCGAACTGGGCGACGACGAGGGCGCGTTCCTGCTGTGCGGCTTCATGATGGCGCTGGCCTGCCGGGCGGAGGGCCGGTCCGTCGAGGCGATGCGCTGGTTCGAGCGCACCAGGTCGGCCTGCGGCCCGCCGGGCCTGTTCGCCGAGGAGTACGACGTCGCCCAGCGGCAGTTGCGCGGCAACCTGCCGCAGGCGTTCGTCCACGCACTGCTGCTGGAGAGCTCGGTGCGGCTCGCCGGCCCGTGAGACGCGCCGGGCCGCGCCGCCCGCCGTACCACCACCGTTCGCCCAGGAACCGTCAGGGAGTGCCATGACAGCGAAGAACACCCGCCAGGTAGTCGTCGTCACCGGGGCGAGCGCGGGCGTCGGCCGCGCGACCGCCCGGGCCTTCGCCGCCCGCGGAGCCGACGTCGCCCTGCTGGCCCGCGGCGAACAGGGGCTGCAGGGCGCGGCGAAGGAGGTGCGGTCCGCGGGCGGCACGGCGCTGCCGATCCCGGTCGACGTCGCGGACGCCGACGCGGTCGACGCCGCCGCCCAGCGGGCCGAGGACGAACTCGGCCCCATCGACGTGTGGGTGAACGCGGCGTTCACCTCCGTCTTCGCCCCGTTCTCCGAGATCCGGCCGGAGGAGTTCAAACGGACCACCGAGGTGAGCTACCTCGGCTTCGTCTACGGCACCCGGGCGGCGCTGCGCCGGATGCGGCCACGCGACCGGGGCACGATCGTGCAGGTCGGCTCCGCGCTGGCGTACCGGGGAATCCCCCTGCAGTCCGCGTACTGCGGCGCCAAGCACGCCATCCAGGGGTTCAACGAATCGCTGCGCTGCGAGCTGCTGCACGACAGGAGCCGGGTGCGGGTGACGATGGTCCAGATGCCGGGCCTGAACACCCCGCAGTTCAGCTGGGTGCTCTCCCGCCTGCCGGGGCATCCGCAGCCGGTCCCCCCGATCTACCAGCCGGAGGTCGCCGCGCGGGCCGTGCTGTACGCGGCCGACCATCCGCGCCGGCGCGAGTACTGGGTGGGCGGATCGACCGTGGCGACGCTGCTGGCCAACGCGGTGGTGCCCGGGCTGCTGGACCGCTACCTGGCCAGAACCGGCTTCGACTCCCAGCAGACCGACGAGCCGGTGGGCGCCGGCCGGCCGGCCAACCTGTGGCAGCCGGCCGACGGCCCCGAAGGCCGGGACTTCGGCGCCCACGGGGAGTTCGACGACCGGGCGACCGCCCGCAGCGCGCAGCTGTGGGCGGCAGAGCACGCCCCGCTGCTGGGTGCCGCCGGGGTGGCCGCCACGGCGCTGGGAGCGTGGGCGGTGCGCGCGGCCCGCGGCAGGTGACGTGCCGTCAGGACGCCGGGCGGGTGACGCGGATCTTGGACTGCTTGTGGGGCAGTCGCTCCCAGTCGTCCATCAGCATGCCCCGCAGGCCGTGCCGGGCGGCCATGGCGAGGAGCGTTTCGGTGCGGTAGTAGAAGTCCTCCCACAGCACATGGTGCTCCTCGCCGTCGGTCCGGTCGAAGGTGAAGTCGAAGAAGCCGTCCGGCCGCAGGATCCGGCCCACATGCCGCAGGCACTCCTCGATGACCTCCGGCGGCGAGTGCGAGAAGACGCTGTGGGCGTGCACCACGCTGAAGTGCTCGGCGGGAAGGAAGTCGAAGGTCAGGTCGCGCACCAGGCTCAGATGCGGCAGCTTGTCCTGGAGCCCCTGGCGGGCCACGGTTCGTCCCGCGCCCAGCAGGATGTCGGGGGAGATGTCGATGCCGTGGTAGTGGCCCGGCCGCAGATAGTCGATGAAACGCCATCCGGCGCGGAGGTTGCCGCACCCGATCTCCAGCATCCGGTCCGCCGGGGTCAGGCCGTGCCCGAGCAGGTACTCGTACTGCAGGGCGCCGAGCGCCAGCCAGGACTCGCGGCTCGGGCTGCCCACGGCGGCGTCGGCGCCGCGTGCGGTGTCCGAACGCATCACCCCGCGGTAGTAGGCGACATGGTCGGCGGAGCCCGCCCGCAACCGCAGGTCACGGGTGAGCCGCCGCAGGTGTGTCGGGATCCGGCGCGGGTGTCGGGCGGCATAGCGCAGTTGGTAGAGCAGGCTCGCACGGTTGGGCACGTACGGCTCCCGGAGACGGTCCGGCGGGTGTGCGCCGCACACCCGCCGTCTTGGCTGACGTATCGTCAGGTTAACCGGACGCCTTCCGCCCGGGCCGCACGGCGCGGCCCGTCGGGCGTGTCCGCGGCCGGGCGGGGCGGACCGGCGGCCCTCATGTCGGAGCTGCGCCGCTCGCGCGGCGGCACCTTCCGCGGGGTGCTCGCGGCGGTCGACCTCGACGAGCCGGAT
>JBEHXI010000347.1:0-5915 GCA_048498775.1 Actinomycetota bacterium
GGGACACCTTCTCCAGGGCCCGGACCATGCCGTAGGCGACGGTCACCTCGCGAACCTCAAGCACAGGAGGACTCCTTGTCGGGGCGGGCCTTCGGGGTTCCTTCGGCGGCCCCGGGCGCGGCGGT
This sequence comes from Actinomycetota bacterium, assembly GCA_048498775.1. Classification (GTDB taxonomy): domain Bacteria; phylum Actinomycetota; class Actinomycetes; order Streptomycetales; family Streptomycetaceae; genus JBEHXI01. The sequence goes on from JBEHXI010000347.1 coordinate 126, forward strand.
CCCGCCGGCTTCGTCAGCGCTGCCGGCCCCGTCGGATCCGGCCGTCTCGTCGGGGTCGGCGGCGTCGGCGGCCTCGTCGGGGTCGCCGGCCTCGTCCACCTCGTCGCCGAGGTAGGCCTCCGCGACGAGCGGGTCGCCGCGTACCTCGTCGGGCGTGCCGCAGGCGATGACCTTGCCGAAGTCCAGGACCAGCACCCGGTCGCACACGCTCATCACCAGGTCCATGTGGTGCTCGACGAGGATCACGGACATCCGCTCGCGCAGGCCGGCGATGGTCTCGCCCAGCTGCCGCATCTCGGCCTCGGACAGTCCCGAGGCGGGCTCGTCGAGCAGCAGCAGAGCCGGTTCCGCGACCAGGGCCCGGGCCAGGGCCACGCGTTTCTGCACGCCGTACGGGAGTTCACCGGGGAGCCGGCCGGCGGCGTCGGCGGCGTCCAGCCCCGCCAGCGCCTCCAGGGCCCGCTCGCGCAGCCGGGCCTCGTCGCGGTCGGAGCGGGGCAGGCCGAGCAGCGCGGAACCGAATCCGGTTCGGGCGTGCCGGCCCGCGCCCACCATGACGTTCTCCAGGACCGTCAGCTGCGGGAAGAGGCCGAGGCCCTGCAGGGTGCGGGCGATGCCCAGCCGGGCGAGCTGGTGCGGCCGGGGCCAGGCGACCGGCCGGTCCCGCCAGTGGACGGTGCCGGTGGCCGGGCGTACGAAGCCGCAGACCGCGTTGAACAGCGTGGTCTTGCCGGCGCCGTTCGGCCCGATGACGCCGAGGACTTCGCCGGTCCCCACCGTCAGGGACACCGCGTCGAGCGCTTTCAGTCCCCCGAAAGAGACGCCCAGCCCGTCGATCCGCAGGAGATCTGCCACGTTTGTCTCTCCTTTGAGAGCTCGGTACAGCGGGGAGCACGGTCCGTGGCGGCGGTCCGGTGCGGAAGACCGGACACGGCACCCCGCTTCGTTCAGGGGTCGGGGAGGGAACTTCAGGTGCCCTGCGCGCGATCGGGTGGGCGCGCACGGGCGGTGCGAACAGGGCGGAGAGCGGGGTCGCACCAAAACAGAATCCGGTTCGGTCCGACTGAGGGTGGACCCTGCCCGGGCACCCTGACAAGCCCCTGTCAGCGAGAAATTTCCGCCCCGGCCCGGTGCCCGTCCGCGGCTCCGAGAGCAGCAGAGCCGCTGGTGACAGGGGTGGCGCCCACCCCGGTACGACGTTGATCGGCGTTCACCCTTGACAGTCGGCCGCCGCGCCAGCAGTCTCTCCGCAACTCATTCAGTGGTTCAGTGGTCTATCCACCCAGAGGAGCAGCCGTGACCACGCATACCGATCTCCACAGTCCGGACACGCTCCGCAGCCATCGCCGCCGGGCGGTCGTGGCCAGCACGGTCGGCACCGCGATCGAGTGGTACGACTTCTTCCTCTACGGCACGGCGGCCGCTCTCGTCTTCCCCCACCTGTTCTTCCCGGGCCAGTCCTCCTACGTCGGAGTACTGGCCTCTTTCGGTACCCAGTTCGTCGGGTTCGCGGCCCGCCCGCTGGGCGCCGCCCTCTTCGGCCACCTCGGCGACCGGGTGGGCCGCAAGTCGACACTCGTCACCACCCTGGTGCTGATGGGCGCCAGCACCTTCCTGATGGGCGTGCTGCCCGGATACGCCTCCATCGGGGTCGCCGCTCCCGTGCTGCTGGTGCTGCTGCGCGTCGTCCAGGGCGTCGGCGTCGGCGGCGAGTGGGGCGGCTCCGTCCTGCTGTCCATGGAGTGGGGTTCCCAGAAACGCCGCGGCCTGATGGCCAGTTGGCCCCAACTCGGCGTCCCCCTGGGTCTGCTGGCCTCGACCGGCATGGTCAAGCTGATGACCGCGACCGCGGGCGGCGGCTTCGACAGCTGGGGCTGGCGGGTACCCTTCCTGGCCAGCGCGGTGCTGATCGCCATCGGCCTGTACGTACGGCTCCGGGTCATGGAGAGCCCGGAGTTCGCCGAGGTCAAGCAGGAGCGGGAGGTGGTGCGCCAGCCGGTGTGGAAGGTGCTGCGCGAACAGCCCCGCGTGGTCTTCGCCTCCGCCTTCGTCCGGCTCTCGGAGCAGGCGCCGTTCTACCTGTTCATCACCTTCGTGCTGACCTACGGCACCTCGAAGGTGGGCCTGCCCAAGGGCGACCTGCTCAACGACACCCTCATCGCGGCGGCCATCGGCCTGGTCAGCGTCCCGCTGTGGGGCCACATATCCGACCGCATCGGCCGGCGCCTGACCTACGGCATCGGCATCGTCTGCGTGGCGGTGTTCGCGTTCCCGTACTTCGCGCTGCTCGACACGGGCAACACCTGGCTGGTCATGCTCGCCATCGTGCTGTCGCTCGTCTTCCACGACATCCAGTACGGTCCCCAGGCCGCCCTGATCGCCGAGGGTTTCGGGGCCAACGTCCGCTACAGCGGCGCCGGTCTGGGCTACCAGCTCGCGTCGGTCATCGCCGGCGGACCCGCGCCGCTGATCGCCGCGAACATCCTGGAGAACACCAAGTCGAGCACCGGCATCAGCTGGTACATCATCGGCTGCTGCGCCGCCGCCATGGTCGCCCTGCTGCTGATCCCGAGCGTCGCCACCGGTGGGGCGACCGCGCCGCAGTCCACCGCCCGTGCCGCCGATCCCGCGGCGCCCGGCGCCGCCTGACCCACCGTCACACATGCGACGGCACCCCGGGAGACCCGGGGTGCCGTCGCCGTTTCGTGCTCAGTGCACTCAGTGCCCGCGTTCGATCCATTCGGCGAGGTGGGGGGCCTCGGCGGCGATGGTGGTGGTGGGACCGTGGCCGGTGCGGACCGTGGTGGAGCCGGGCAGGGTCAGCAGGCGCTCGCGGATGGACGTGATGATGGTGGGGAAGTCCGAGTAGGAGCGGCCGGTGGCGCCCGGGCCACCGGAGAAGAGGGTGTCCCCGGTGAAGACGGTGCCGAGCTCCGGCGCGTACAGGCAGACCGCGCCGGGCGCGTGGCCCGGGGTGTGCAGGACGGTCAGCGCGGTGCCGGCGACGGTGAGGGTCTGCCCGTCGGCCAGGGACTGGTCGGGTGCGTGATCGGGGTGGGTCTGGTCCCACAGGGGCCGGTCGTCCGGGTGCAGCAGGATGGGCGCGCCGGTGGCCCGGGCCAGCGCCGGGGCGGCGTTGACATGGTCGTTGTGGGCGTGGGTGCACACGATCGCGACGAGCCGGCGGCCCGCCAGCGTCTTCACGATGGCGTCCGCGTCGTGCGCCGCGTCGATGACCAGCGCCTCGTGCTCGTCGCCGACGATCCACACGTTGTTGTCCACCGGCCAGGTGCCGCCGTCGAGCGTGAAGACCCCGGAGGTGACCAGGTGGTCGATGGTCGGGGCGCTCACAGGACCACCACCGAGCGCAGCACGTCACCGGCGTGCATGCGGTCGAAGGCGGTCTCGACCTCGTCCAGGCCGATGGTCTCGGTGACGAACGCGGCCAGGTCCAGGCGGCCCTGCAGATGCAGGTCGATGAGCATGGGGAAGTCACGGGACGGCAGGCAGTCGCCATACCAGGAGGACTTCAGCGCGCCACCGCGGCCGAAGACGTCCAGCAGCGGCAGTTCCAGGGTCATCTCGGGGGTGGGGACGCCGACCAGGACGACGGTGCCGGCCAGGTCGCGGGCGTAGAAGGCCTGCCGGTAGGTCTCCGGACGGCCGACCGCGTCGATGACGACATCGGCGCCGAACCCGCCGGTCAGCTCGCGGATCGCCTCCACCGGGTCGGTCTGCGAGGAGTTGACGGTGTGGGTGGCGCCCAGCGTGGTGGCGGTGGCCAGTTTGCGGTCGTCGATGTCGACGGCGATGATGTGCGCGGCGCCCGCCAGACGGGAACCGGCGATCGCCGCGCCGCCGACGCCGCCGCAGCCGATGACGGCCACGCTGTCGCCGCGGGTGACCCCGCCGGTGTTGATCGCCGCGCCCAGGCCGGCCATCACCCCGCAGCCCAGCAGTCCGGCCACGGCCGGGGAGACGGCCGGGTCGACCTTGGTGCACTGCCCGGCGGCCACCAGGGTCTTCTCCGCGAACGCGCCGATGCCCAGCGCGGGCGACAGCACCGTGCCGTCGGTGAGGGTCATCTTCTGCGTCGCGTTGTGGGTGTTGAAGCAGTACCAGGGGCGGCCGCGGCGGCACGCGCGGCACTGTCCGCACACCGCACGCCAGTTGAGGACCACGAAGTCCCCGGGAGCGACGTCGGTCACCCCGGCGCCGACCGCCTCGACCACCCCGGCCGCCTCGTGCCCCAGCAGGAACGGGAACTCGTCGTTGATCCCGCCCTGCTTGTAGTGCAGGTCGGTGTGGCACACCCCGCAGGCCTGCACGGCCACCACGGCCTCGCCCGGGCCTGGATCCGGGACCACCACCGTCTCGACCCGGACCGGTTCGTTCTTCGCCATGGCGACGACGCCGTTGACTTGCTGTGGCATCCCTCAGGGCCCCTCTCCTGTGACGGTGCGGCGCGGGTGGTGCGACCATCCCCCCGCATTCTTACAGCCGCCGGCCGTCCGGCGGAGGGACCGGCCCGACGGTGTCAGCGGTAGTTCCCGGTGTGCCCGATGCTGTAGCGGCCGGGCTGCGGGAAGATCGCCAGACCGTGCGGGTTGGCACCGACCGGGATGCGGGCGAGCAGCCGGCCGTCGCCGGTGGAGAACACGTACACCTCGTCGTTGTCCCGCCCGGACAGCCACAACTGCCTGCCGTCGGCGCTGACCCCGCCCATGTCCGGGGAACCGCCGCCGGGAATCCGCCAGGTGGCGATGGTCCGCGCCGCGGCGGGATCGACGACGCTGACCGAGCCCGCGTCGCGGTTGGAGACGTACAGCAACCGGCCGTCCCGGCTCGGGTAGATGCCGTGCGCCCCGGCACCGGTGGGGATCCGGGCGGTCGTCCGCAGCGTGGCGCCGTCCACCGCCAGCAGCGCGCCCTCGTCGAGCGCGGCCACGTAGAAGGTGCGGCCGTCCGGGCCGAGCCGGATGTCCTGCGGCATCACCCCGCTCCCCAGCGACCTGCTGCCCAGCAGGCGCAGGCTCGCGCTGTCGAACTTCAGCAGCTGCCCGGAGAACTCGCAGGTCGCGATGAAGTACCGGCCGTCCAGGGAGAAGTCCGCGTGGTTGATGCCGCTGCACGGCACGGTGACCGAGCGGCGCAGCGCCATGGTGTGCGGGTCGCGCAGGTCGATGCGGTTGTGCCGCTCCGCCATCACCAGCGCGGAGCTGCCGTCCGGGGTGAAGTACAGGTTGTACGGCGCGTCCACCGCGATCGGCCGGCCCGGCTTGGCGGTGCGCGGGTCGATCGGCAGGAGCTGGTTGCTGCCGCTGGCGTCCACCCACAGGGTGCGCAGGTCCCAGGAGGGCGTCACGTGCTGGGGCAGCCGGCCCGCGGGGTAGTGGGCGACGATCCGGAACGTCCGGGGGTCGATGACGGTCACGGTGTCGCGGTCGGGGTTGGCGGAGGTGTGCATGCCGTGCATGCCGGTCTCGCCGCTGTTGGGGACGTAGACGAGCTCCGGGTCCCCGGCGACGGCGGGAGCGAACATCCCGGCGCCGGTGGCCGCGTAGGGGGCCACCGCGGCGGGCTGGGCGGCGGGCTCCGCCGCCGGCGCCTGCGGCCGGACGGGGGCGAGCGCGGCGGACAGCCGGGGGCCGGACGGGATGGTGGCCCGGACCGCACCACGCGCGGGCCATTCGGCGAGCGGCGCGCGGGCCCGGGGCCTCGCGCCCCCGTCCCGCACTGCTCCGATCGGGTGAACGACGGGCACCGCCGCGAGGGGGCGCCCGGGCGCCG
>JBEHXI010000348.1:0-5912 GCA_048498775.1 Actinomycetota bacterium
GCCGGGCCGCCGGGTCTACGCGGAGAGGCCCTCCGTCAGGAGACGTGCCGCCAGTACGCCGCCGGGACGGTGGACCAGGCGCCGGCAGGGCCGTGGACGCGTCCGGCGAAGGGCCAGCGCGGGGAGACGACCGCCTCGGCCCCGCCCGGCAGGGGGCCCCTGGCGCGCGAGGCCGACACCGCGTGCAGTACGGCGATCACGGCCGCGAGGTCCTCCGGTGTCGCGCAACCCCGCACGATCCGTATCTGTGGATCCACTGCCCACTCCTCAGTCCTGCCGGTGCCCGCACCACGGGAGCCTGCCCCCGTCGCATCGAAGACCCGTCGAGTCGAAGGCCCGTCGAGGATGCCGGGAGTCCGGATACGCGCAGGTCGGTGCCCGCGCCGCTCTCGGTGGACGCTTATGCACGCGGCCCATCGGGTAAGGTCCGACGGGCGGATGAGGAAGCGGACGGCATGATGACGGGGAAGCCAATCCGGGTCGCGCTGCTCGGGCCGCTGGAGGTCCGCGACCTCAGCGGCGGCCTGGTGGAGCTCTCGGGTGCGCGGCTGCGCGCCCTGGTCGTCCGGCTGGCCCTCAGTCCCCGGCGGAACGTCGGCCGCGAGACGCTCATCGACGACCTCTGGGGCGCCGAGCTCCCGTCGAACCCGCTCAACGCGGTGCAGGCCCTGGTCTCCCGGGTGCGCCGGGCGGCCCCGGACCTGCCGGTTCTCTCGGGCCCCGCGGGATACCAGCTCGCCGTGGAGCGGGACGACATCGACCTGTGGTGCTTCGAGGCCCTGGTCCGGCGCGGCCGCGCCGAGTTGGAGGACCGGCCCGAACGCGCGGCGGTCACGCTGCGGGAGGCGCTCGCGCTGTGGCGCGGCGACGAACTGGCCGATGCGGCGGGCGCGTCGTTCGCGCGTGCCGCCGCGGCCCGCGCGCGAGCGCTGCACGACACGGCGCTGGCCGACCGCATCGACGCCGACCTGGCCACGGCTCGCGGCGCGGCGGCCATCGCCGAGCTCGAGCAGCTCATCGCCGCCGACCCGGTGCAGGAGCGGTGGCACACCCGCCTGGTCAGGGCCCTTCACCAGGCGGGCCGCGAGGCGGAGGCGCTGCTCGCGTACGAGCGGGCCCGCCGCACGCTCGCCGACGAGCTGGGCGCCGATCCGTCGCCCGAGCTGACCGCCGCCCATCTGGCGGTGCTGCGGCGGGAAGCGGTACCGACCGCGCCGCGCTGCGCCACGGTCGGCCGGGCCGCCTCGGGCACCGGCCTGCCGGTCCCGCTCACCGGATTCCACGGCCGGGACGGTGACGTCGAGCAGGTCGCCGGGGCGCTGGAGCAGGCGAGGCTGGTCACCCTGCTGGGCCCCGGCGGGGTCGGCAAGACGCGGCTGGCGCTGGAGGCCGCGCGCGCTCTCGGGGACCGTTTCCCCGACGGTGTGCGGATGGTGGAGCTGGCCGCTCTGGACGCTCCCGGGCAGCTCGCCGATGCGGTCCTGGCGGCCGTCGACACGGCGGGCCCCGTCGTGCTCGGGGCCTCGCCCGCGCCCCACCGCTCGCCGCACGACCGGCTGGCCGACGCCGTGGGCGCCCGGTCGCTGCTGATCGTGCTGGACAACTGCGAGCACGTGGTGGCCGAGGCGGCCACGCTGGTGGAGGAGCTGCTGGCGGCCTGTCCCGCCTGCCGGGTGCTGGCCACCAGCCGTGAGCCGCTCGCGATCGCGGCAGAGCAGGCGCTTCCGCTCGCACCGCTCGCCACTCCGGCCGAGGACGCCACGCTCGAGGAGATCTGCGGCAGCCCGGCCGTGCGCCTGCTGGTGGAACGGGCGGTGGCGGTCCGTCCGTCCTTCGTGGTGGACGCGGGCAACGCCTCCGACGTCGCCCGCGTCTGCCGGCTGGCCGACGGCCTGCCGCTCGCCCTGGAACTCGCCGCGGCGCGGCTGCGCGCCCTGTCCGCGGCGCAGTTGGCCGAGCGGCTGTCCGACCGCTTCCACCTGCTGACCAGCGACCGCCGCAACCGGCCCGCCCGGCACCAGACCCTGCATGCCGTCGTCAGCTGGAGCTGGGATCTGCTGACCGGGCCGGAGCGCACGCTGGCCCGGCGGCTCGCCGTCTTCTCCGGCGGTGCCACGCTCGAAGCGGTCGAACGGATCTGCGCGGCGGACGCCGGCGCAGACCCGCCGCCCGAGGACATCGTCGATCTCGTCACCGCGCTGGTCGACAAGTCCCTGCTGGTCGCCGACCTCAGGCCGTCGGATGTCCGCTACCGGATGCTGGGCAGTGTCCGGGAGTTCCTCGCCGGCCGGCTGGCGGATTCGGGGGAGGAGGACGCCCTGCGGTGCCGGCACGCCGAGCACTTCCTCGCCCTCGCCGAGACCGCCGAGGAGCGGCTGCTCGGCGCCGAACAGGTGCTCTGGCTCGCCCGGCTGACCGCGGAGCACGACAACCTCCACGCGGCGCTGCGCTGGTCGGTGGAGGCCGGCCGCGGCGATGTCGCGGTGCGCCTGGTGGCCGCGCTGTCCTGGTACTGGTTCCTCCGCGGGCAGCAGCTCGCGGCCACCGAGTGGGCCCGCCGGGCGCTCGCCGTCCCCGGTGATCCGCCGGCCGACGCCCGCGCGCTGGTCGCCGTCGTGTCCGGCCTGACCCGGGGTGCCGCGTCCGACGGGGTCCCGCGCGCCGCGGCCGGTATCCGCGAGTGGCTCGAGCTGACCGAGGCCGATGCCCGGGACGGCTCACCCGAACGACCCGAACTGGCCGCGTTCCGGGCCATGCTGAACATGCTCACCCACGACGTCGACGGCGCCCTCGACGCGATGCGCCGGCTGACCTCGCACCCCAACGCCTGGGCCCGTGCCTGCGGTCACCTCAACTGCGGGCACATCCACGCCGGCCGCGCCGAACCGGAGCAGGCCGCCCGCCACTACCGGGCCGCCCTGCGCGAGGCCCGCACCGCGGGAGAGCGGTGGGGGCAGATCCAGGCGCTGAGCGCGCTGGCCGAACTGGCGCGCGGCGGCGGCGAGTCCGGGGACACCGTCGGACTGCTGGAGGAGGCCCGGCGGCTCGCGGTGGAGCTCGGCGCCATCGAGGACCAGGTGACGCTGGCCGAGCGGCTCAGCGGCGAACTGGCCCGCCGCGGCGACCTGGCGGCGGCGCGCGCGGAGCTGGAGAGCGGGCTGCGGCTGGCGCAGCGGGCCGGAGCGACCCGCTGCCTGCCGCAGGTTCGCCGCCGGTTCGCCGACGTGGTGCGCCGGCAGGGGGACGTGCACCTGGCGGCCGTCACCCTGGACGGCGTGCTGGCGCAGTTGCGCGCCGATCCGCAGCCCGACATAGGGGAGTTGGCGCTCACCCTGTGCGCCCGGGGCCACCTCGACGTGGTCACCGGGTGGTCCGGGCACGCGCGCGACCGGCATGCCGAGGCGCTCGACCACGCGCTCGTCCTCGGCGACCCGACGGTGGCCGCCCGCACCGCGCGGCTGGCCGCCGACATCGTGCAGTCGGCCGGCGACGGGGAACTCGGGATGCGCTTCCTCGGCACCGCGGACGCGCTGGCCGGTGCGCCCGGTGGTGCCGATCCGGACGTCGAACGGATCCGGGGCCGGTGTGAGGCGCTGACCGGGGAGGCGACGGCGGCGCTCGCGTATCAGGAGGGGCTCGCGGCCGCCCGGAAGGCGGCCCTGGGCGACCTGGCCCGCGTGCTGGGGCCGGTGCGGGACGAGCCCTGACGGGGTGAGCGCGGCCGGCCGCCGCGGCGGGTCGAGCTCCTCCGGGCATCCTCGAGCCTTCCTCCAGGCGCGGAATCCACGGTGGAGCGGCCGGCGCGCATCGGCCGCCGGGTCACGACGCGGAGGCCACCAGGGGCGGCTTCCCACCGGAAGGTTGAGGACCTCATCCCATGACCACTCCAGCGCTGCCCAGACCGAAGCCCGCCGAGAACGCCCTCTACACCGAGATCAGGCAGTTCTACGCCTACCAGATGCAACTGCTCGACCAGCGGGCCTGCGAGGAGTGGGCCGCCACCTTCACCGAGGACGGGGTCTTCGCGGCCAACGGCCTGCCCGAGCCGTCGAAGGGGCGGGCGAACATCGCGGCCGCCGCCACGGCCGCCCGCGCGAGGCTGGCCGAGGCCGGCATCGAGCACCGGCACTGGCTGGACATGCTCGTCGTCGACCAGCAGGACGACGGCACCGTGCGGACCCGCTCCTACGCGCTGGTGATCCAGATTCCCCGCGGCGGGCAGCCCGAACTGCACCGCAGCACGGTGTGCGAGGACGTCCTGGTGCGTGCCGAGGACGGCTCGCTGCTGGTCCGGGACCGCCGGGTGACCCGCGACGACCTGGCCTGAACCGCCCTCGGCGCCCTGCCCGGGATCCGTCCCGGGCAGGGCGCCGCCGTGTTCCCGGCGGTCAGGCCGTGGGCGCCGTCAGCCGGCTGTTGACCAGCGACAGCAGCATCCGGGGCGTCTCGGCGCGGTGGACGTCCTCGTCGTCGAGGGTCACCCCGTAGTCCCGCTCGATGCGGGCCACCGTCTCCAGCAGCGCCAGCGAGTCGTACCCGATGTCGCGGAACGGCGTGTCGCTGATGTCGCCGTCGAGGTGGACGGACTCGTCCTCACCGGCGCAGTCGCGCATGATGTCGATCATTTCCGCAAGGGAGAACTCCCTCATGAGGGGCATCCTTTCCTCAGGTGGCCGAGGCCACGAGTGCGATGTGTGAGTGGTCGCCCACGAGAAGCCTGTGGTGGGGCGAGGTGGCACCGAGCCGGATGTCCGCGCACCGGCCGATCAGCGAACCGTGCAGGCCCGGGATCCCGTCGATCGAGGCGCCGTCGAGGACGATGGAGTCGCGGATGCCCACACCCGACAGCAGGCAGTCGCGCCCGACCGCCGTGTGCGGACCGATGACGCTGTCGCTGATGACGGTGCCGGCCGCCACCACCACGGGGCCCTCCAACTGCGAGCGGACGACCCGCGCGCCCGGCTCGATCACCACCTGACCGGTGAGCCGGCTCTCGGCGTCGACCTCACCGGCCACGACCCGCGGGAGGGCGTCGAGCAGCGCCCGGTTGCAGTCGAGCAGGTCGTCGACGTTGCCCGTGTCCTTCCAGTAGCCGGTGTACTTCTCCACGATGACGTCGCGGCCGTGCTCGACCATGTGCTGGATCGCGTCGGTGATCTCCAGTTCACCTCGTGCGCTGGGTTCGATGGCCCGCACCGCCTCGTGGACGGCGGGCGAGAAGAAGTACACGCCCATCAGGGCCAGATCGCTCCGCGGGACCTGCGGCTTCTCCACCACGGCGACGAGCCGGCCGTCCAGGTCGATCTCCGCCACTCCGAACTGGCGCGGGTCGTCCACCTTGACCACCAGCACCGAGGCGTCGGCGGTGCCGGTGCGGAACGCTTCGGTCGCCTCCCGGATGCCGCCGATGAGCATGTTGTCGCCGAGGTACATCACGAAGTCGTCATCGCCGAGGAAGTCCCTGGCGATGAGCACGCAGTGGGCGAGTCCGAGCGGCGCGTGCTGCCGGATGTAGGTGACGCTGACGCCGATCGCCGAGCCGTCGCCGACGACCGCCCGGATCTGTGCCTCCTGGTCCCCGACGATGAGGCCGATCTCCGTGACACCCAGGTTGCGGATGTTCTCCAGGCAGTGCAGCAGCACGGGTCTGTTGGCCACCGGCATGAGCTGTTTCGGTATCGAGTAGGTGAACGGGCGCAGTCTGCTGCCCGTCCCTCCGGACAGAACCAAGGCCTTCATGGCATTCTCCTCGGCCGGATTGATCCGCCCGGCTAGGCGGGATCGAGCTCAGTGGGTTCGCCGAACCAGGTACGCAGCGCGTCGGTCAGCCGCCCGCGCCGGTCCGGGGTGTCCACCACCCACGCCACGTGCCCGTCCGGGCGCAGCAGCAGACCTGACACCGGTGACGCCGA
>JBEHXI010000349.1:0-5910 GCA_048498775.1 Actinomycetota bacterium
ATCTACGCGATCTGCGACCTGCTGGGGGTGCCGGCCGAGGACCAGGACGACTTCCGGGACTGGGCCGGGATGATGATCCGGCACGGCGGCGGTCAGCGCGGCGGCGTGGCCCGCTCGGTGAAGCGGATGCGGGCGTATCTGCTGGAGCTGATCCACCGCAAGCGGGCCGATCTGGGCGACGACCTGATCTCGGGGCTGATCCGGGCGAGCGACCACGGTGAGCACCTCACCGAGCGGGAGGCCGCCGCGATGGCCTTCATCCTGTTGTTCGCCGGGTTCGAGACCACCGTCAACCTCATCGGCAACGGCATCTACGCGCTGCTGCGGGACGCCGGGCAGCGGCGGCTGTTCCAGGACGCGGTGGGCCGGGGGGACGAGGCGCTGCCGGCTTCGGCGGTGGAGGAACTGCTGCGCTACGACGGGCCGGTGGAGGTGGCGACCTGGCGGTTCGCCACCGAGCCGCTGACCCTCGGTGGCCAGGGGATCGCGGCCGGGGACCCGGTGCTGGTGGTGCTGGCGGCGGCGGACCGGGATCCGGCGCGGTTCGAGGCGCCCGACGCCCTGCGGCTGGACCGGCGCGACAACCCGCACCTGGGCTTCGGACACGGCATCCACTACTGCCTGGGCGCCCCGCTCGCGCGGCTGGAGGGACAGACGGCGCTGGCGACGCTGCTGACCCGGCTGCCGGACCTGCGGCTCGCGGTGGCGCCGGAGGACCTGCGCTGGCGCGGCGGGCTGATCATGCGTGGACTGCGGACCCTGCCGGTGGAGTTCACACCGGAATCAGGTCGTCCGGGCGGTATGGGTGCTGCTGACGACGCGTCAGTAACGTGACATTCGCGTGATACCCGCTACACCGACTCGTGATCGGAGGCCGTTTCCCGCTACGCTCTGCGCTCGATTCCGCTGCCGGATCATCGCGATCGTCGCATCGGTTGGATGGGATGGATCGGCTGTCCGCGTGCCGGAATCGAAGCATCGGTTCGTCGCAGAGAGGCACCACATGCTCAGGTCCGGAAACGGTCAGCACCGCCGCCCGCGTCAGGCTCCCGCGTTCGTCGTGACCGCCGGGGCGACCGGGGCCGGGATCGCCCTTCCGCTGCTGACCGCCACCGGCGCGCACGCGGCCACCACCTCCACCTGGGACCGGGTCGCCCAGTGCGAGAGCGGCGGGCTGTGGAGCTCCGACAACGGCGACGGCTTCTACGGTGGCCTGCAGTTGACGCTGTCCACCTGGCAGAAGTACGGGGGCACCGCCTATGCCGAGCGTCCGGACCTGGCCAGCCGGCAGGAGCAGATAGCCGTCGCGGAGAAGGTGCTGGAGGCCGAGGGGACGGCCGCCTGGCAGGACTGCGCGGCGAAGACCGGCCTGGAGCAGGGCGGTCCGGCTCCGGCGGTCGATCCGGGCAACCCGCCGCCGGCTCCGGCGGCGTCCGGGGCGGCGACGGGCGGACTGCTGTCCGGACTGTCCGGTGTGTCCGGGGATGCGGCCTCCGGTGCGTCAACGGCGTCGGGCAGACCGGCGGTTGGCGCGACGCCGTCGCCCGGAACGGCCTCCGGTGACGCGAAGGGGAAGGTGAAGGCGTCCGCGTCGGCGGCCCCCTCCTCCTCGGCGGCGCCCTCCGTGTCGCCGTCGGCGATCCCCTCGCTCCCGGCCGTCGGCGCCCCGTCCTCCGCCTCCGCGTCCTCTTCCGCGTCCGCGCCCGCCACGTCGAGTGGGCGCCACGCCAAGCCCCTTGCGTCGAGCGTGGAGGCGCCGGCCGGTACGCAGGGTGACGCCGCGAGCACCACCGCGGCGGCCGTGGGCGGCGGTCTGCGGGCGGCGCTGGTGGACTCGGGCATCGCGGACGGGAGTTCGTACACCGTCCAGCCCGGCGACAATCTCTCCCAAATCGCCATGGACCACACCGCGTCAGGTGACTGGTCCGCGCTCTATGACGCCAACAAGGCGACGGTGGGCTCCGATCCCGATCTGATCCATCCCGGAGAGCAGCTCACGCTGCGTTGACCATGTGACATAACTCATGGGTCACATGGTCGGACAAAAGGCTTTTTGATCTCTATATACGTCGCTGACCAGGCATTCTGTCCTTCCCCCGGTCGACGCCTTTCAAACCTTCTGTCCGGTGATGGGGTTTGAAGTCGGCCGGGGGGCTGTGCTTATGGTCATCACCGCTCGCCATCGCGGGCCCCGCCGGTCAGGAACGCCGAATCCTGCCGCTGACCGACGGGAAGCTCGACGCGAAAGCGCCGCAGGCAGGAGCGGGGGACCCAAGGTTCGCCGCCGGAACGCCCGTCATGGGCGGCCGGCTTGGGGTGAAGCCGCGCGCACCGCGCACGGCCGGGCAACTCACACGGCCCGAACCCGACAGCTGACCTCGCAGGCGTCGGTGAGGATCACATTGCCATGGCCAAGCACCGTCATGCCTCCAAGGCTGTCCGAATCGCCACAGTTGCCGGTGTTGCCGGCGCCGCCGTCGCCGCTCCGCTGATCGGCGCCACCTCCGCCTCCGCCGCCTCCGTGTCGACCTGGGAACGTGTCGCCCAGTGCGAGTCCAGCGGCAACTGGTCCAACCACGACACCGGTGGCAACGGCCACTACGGCGGTCTGCAGTTCTCGCCGTCCAGCTGGGCCGCCGCCGGTGGCACCAAGTACGCCTGGCGCGCCGACTACGCCACCAAGGACCAGCAGATAGCCACGGCCGAGGTCCTGCTGAAGATGCAGGGTCCCGGTGCCTGGCAGTGCGCCTGGGCGGGCCCGCTGACCTCCGGCGGCCCGGCCGCCAACGTCCACCCCGATGGCGGCGTGACCGCCCGGGTCGCCGTGGCCGCCCCGAAGGCCCACAAGACCTACAAGGCCCCGGCGCCCGCGCGGCATCACCGGGCCCGCCACGCCGCCCCGGCCATCCCGCAGGGCAGCGGCAGCTACACCGTCGTCTCCGGTGACACCCTCTCCGGCATCGCCGCGAGCCACCACGTCGCCGGCGGCTGGCAGAAGCTGTTCCAGCTCAACCACGGCACCATCAGCAACCCGGACCTGATCTACCCGGGCCAGCACCTCAACCTGGGCTGACACTCAGGCCGCCACCTGCGCCGACAGCGCTTCCACACCTGGGCTCCACCTCCCGTTCGCCGGCCGGGGGAGTCCGCGGCACCGGCCGGACACGCCTTCCCCCCGAGCGTGTCCGGCCGGGGTGTTTTCCCGGGGGACCTCGCCGGGGATGGGCGGCGCGCCGGTTAGGCTCATGCCGCAGAGCAAGACACACGTCCCAAAGGAGATGCTCGTGCCGTCCATCGACGTCGTCGTAGCCCGGGAAATCCTCGACTCGCGAGGCAACCCCACCGTCGAGGTCGAGGTCGGCCTCGACGACGGCAGCACCGGCCGTGCCGCCGTCCCCTCCGGCGCCTCCACCGGCGCCTTCGAGGCCCTCGAACTCCGGGACGGCGACAAGGGCCGCTACGGGGGCAAGGGCGTGGAGAAGGCCGTCCTCGCCGTCATCGAGCAGATCGGCCCGGAGCTGGTCGGCTACGACGCCACCGAGCAGCGGCTGATCGACCAGGCGATGCTCGACCTGGACGCCACCCCCGACAAGTCCTCGCTCGGCGCCAACGCCATCCTGGGCGTCTCGCTCGCCGTGGCGCACGCCGCCTCCGAGGCCTCCGACCTGCCGCTGTTCCGCTACGTCGGCGGCCCGAACGCCCACGTGCTGCCGGTGCCGATGATGAACATCCTCAACGGCGGCGCCCACGCGGACTCCAACGTCGACATCCAGGAGTTCATGATCGCTCCGGTCGGCGCCGAGTCGTTCTCCGAGGCGCTGCGCTGGGGCGCCGAGACGTACCACGCGCTCAAGGGCGTCCTGAAGGAGCGCGGCCTGTCCACCGGCCTGGGCGACGAGGGCGGCTTCGCCCCGAACCTGGAGTCCAACCGCGCCGCCCTCGACCTGATCGTCGAGGCCATCAAGAAGGCCGGCTACCAGCCGGGCCAGGACATCGCGCTGGCGCTCGACGTGGCCGCCACCGAGTTCCTCAAGGACGGCGAGTACGTCTTCGAGGGCAAGGCCCGCAGCGCCGCCGAGATGACCGCCTACTACGCCGAGCTGGTCGACGCCTACCCGCTGGTGTCCATCGAGGACCCGCTGGGCGAGGAGGACTGGGACGGCTGGAAGACCATCACCGAGCAGCTCGGCGACAAGGTCCAGCTGGTCGGCGACGACCTGTTCGTCACCAACCCGGAGCGCCTGCAGCGCGGCATCGACAACGACACCGCCAACGCGCTGCTGGTCAAGGTCAACCAGATCGGCTCCCTGACCGAGACCCTGGACGCCGTCGAGCTCGCCCAGCGCAGCGGCTACAAGTGCATGATGTCGCACCGCTCCGGCGAGACCGAGGACGTCACCATCGCCGACCTGGCCGTGGCGACCAACTGCGGCCAGATCAAGACCGGCGCCCCGGCCCGTTCGGACCGCGTCGCCAAGTACAACCAGCTGCTGCGCATCGAGGAGATCCTCGACGACGCGGCGGTGTACGCGGGGCGCAGCGCCTTCCCGCGCTTCAAGGGCTGAGCCCGGGTCCGGCGCGCCCGCCGCACCCCTCGCCGCCGCGCCGACCGGCCGTTCGCGGGCCGGCGGGCGCGGCGGCCACGCGCCCACCCGGTCCCGGTCCCGTACCGTGACCGGGAGATCCGGATCCGTACTCTGGTGACGGTGCGGAACCCGGCGGTGACGGCGGGCACGGCGGTGACCGGGTGACTGCGCTGACGGCGGTGACTGCGGTACGTGCGGTGACACGGCGATGACGGAGAGGGGAGACGGCGTGGCGGCGGATCGGTTCTCCACCGCGGCGAGGCTGAAGGCGCTCGGACACCAGGCGCAGGCCCGGGTCTACCGGGCGACCGGCCTCGGCCCCGACGGCCGCCGGCTGCCCCGGCGCAACCGGCTCACCGGGCGCGCCGCGCTGCTGGCGCTCACCGTGTGCGCGCTGATCCTGGCGCTGGCCTACCCCACCCGGCAGTACATCGCCCAGCGCTCGCAGATCGCCGACCAGCGCAAAGCGGCCGACCAGGCCCGCCGCCAGGTCGAGCAGCTCCAGGAGGAGCGGGCCCGCTGGGCGGATCCGGACTACGTCCGCACGCAGGCCCGCGAGCACCTGCACTATGTGATGCCGGGCGAGACCGGCTACGTCATGCCGGGCGGGCGGAAGCCGGACGGCGACCGTCCCTCCGGCTCCCCCTCCGCGAACCGCCCCTGGTACGACAACCTGTGGGACGGCGTGAACTCCGCCGACGCGGGAACGCGCCCGCACTAGGGGTCGCGCCCGCACCAGGGGTCGCGCCCGCCACCGCTCGCCGTACGCTTCGTTTCCGCACCGCCGAGAAAGCACCCATGGACACCCCACCGCCCCGCACCGAGCCCGCACCGCCCACCGACGCCGACGTCGCCGCCATACGCGAGCAGCTCGGCCGCGTCCCGCGGGGCCTGCGGGCGATCGCGCACCGCTGCCCGTGCGGCCTGCCGGACGTCGTGGAGACCGCGCCGCGCCTGGAGGACGGCACGCCCTTCCCGACGCTGTACTACCTGACCTGCCCGCGCGCCGCCTCGGCCATCGGGACGCTGGAGGCCGAGGGCGTCATGAAGGAGATGACGGCCCGGCTCGCCGAGGACGCGGAGCTGGCCGCCGCCTACCGCGCCGCGCACGAGGACTACCTGGCCCGCCGGGACGCCGTCGAGGTGCTGGAGAACTTCCCCAGCGCGGGCGGGATGCCCGACCGGGTCAAGTGCCTGCACGTCCTGGTCGCCCACTCCCTGGCGGCCGGCCCCGGGGTCAACCCGCTGGGCGACGAGGCGATCGCGCTGCTGCCCGAGTGGTGGCGCAAGGGCCCGTGCGCCTGCGCGAACTCCGAGAACTCCG
>JBEHXI010000350.1:0-5900 GCA_048498775.1 Actinomycetota bacterium
CACCACCCCCTCCCCTCCCCCCCCCCCCCCCCCCCCCCCCCCCCCCCCCCCCCCCCCCCCCCCCCCCCGCTTCCGTGTGCCCGCGGGCGCGTCGGGACGGCTTCCGGACCGCGTCGGGACCGCGTGGGACCCGCTGCGCGACCGCTTCCGGCGGCCCTGGGGAACGGACGCACGGCACCCCGCGACCGGTTCCCTTTTCACCGTGAGAATTGATTCAGGCTTTTTCGAGCGTCATTTCATCGCCCTCGGCTTTTCCGGCCGGAAATGGCGTGTAGTGTTTTCCGTGTCGAAGCCGGACGGCGGAACGAGAAAAGCCCGAAGAACGCATGGCCGGTGCACAGGTCAGGCCCACGGACGGCACAGGAATCCGCGCGAGGCTTCGCATCAGGCGGCAGGACACACCGCCAGGACATACCGGCAGGACACACCGCCGAACGGCGGCGGATGTGACCCGCACGACACGCACACCGCACGCAGAGGAGAAGGCCATGAGCTTCCGCACGATCGTCCCGATCGCCGCCCCGCGCCACGACGACACCTGCAAGAAGCCGGTCCACCACAAGAAGCCCGCCCCCAAGCCGGTCGCGAAGAAGCCGGTGCCGCGCCGCCGGCCCATCCGCTGACCCGGCCGGCCCGGCCGGTGGGCGAGCGGGCCCGCGGTGGTGCCGCGGGCCCGCTCGCGGTCCGTCCCTACACCCCGCGGGAGCCGCACCGTTGAGCACCTACGAAGACCAGCCGACCGTGCAACTGCGGTTGCCGGCGCCCCCGTCCGCCCCCGCGCGCGGCCGCCACCGCCGGACCCGCGCCCACGGCCGCAGACGGCGCCCGCCCGGCTACGAGGCCGCCTACGACGCCCCGGCCGCCGACGACACCGGTACCCGGGAGACGGCTGAGCCGGCCGAGGCCGCGGAGGACGGCGGTGAGCAGACCGCCGGGATACCGGTCCGTCAGGCGTTCACCCGCTTCTGGCCGCTGACCCGCGGCGACCGCCGCCGGCTGGCGCTGATCTGCGTCTGCGTGGTTCTCGCCGCACTCGGCGAGACGGCCGCGATCCTGCTGTTCGGCGACCTCACCGACAACGCCCTGCGGGCCGGCCGGCTGTCCGCGTTCTGGCGGCCGGCCGGCGAGTGGCTGGCGGTGACCGTCCTCGGCGCCGCCGTCGGATACGCCGGCAACTCCCTCGCCGTGTGGACCGCCGAGCGCTTCGTGATGCGCCTGCGCGCCCGGGTCTTCGGCCACCTCCAGGACCTGCCGCCGCACTTCTTCCAGCGGCACCGCACCGGTGACCTGGTCGAACGCCTCACCGGCGACGTGGACGCCATCGAGAACATGGTGGTCTCCGGTGTCGTCGGCACCATCTCCTCCGCGTTCAGCGTGCTGTTCTTCTCGGCGGCCGCGATCTGGCTGCGCTGGGACCTGGCGCTCGCCACCTTCTGCCTGGCGCCGCTGTTCTGGCTGGCGGCACGGCGGTTCTCCGGGCGCATCAGGTCCGTGGCGCGGCAGGAACGCGTCGCGGACGGCGCCATCACCTCCGTCGTCGAGGAGTCGCTCGGCGCCATCGTGCTCACCCAGGCGTACGGGCGGAAGCGCGCCGAGGAGCGGCGGCTGCGGCGCGAGGCCAGGGCGTGGATGCGGGCCTCGGTGTCCGGGGCGCGGCTCAGCGAGGCATACACCCAGATCGTCGAGGTCGTCGAGACGGTGTGCGTGCTGGCCGTGATCGGGCTCGGCGCCTGGGAGATCTCCCGGGGCCGGATGACCATCGGCCAGCTGCTGTCGTTCGCCGCCTTCCTGGGCTACCTCTACCCGCCGATCCAGTCGCTCGGCCAGACCGGCCTGACCCTGACCGCGGCCACCGCGGGCGCCGAACGCCTGCTGGAGATCCTGGACGCCGAACCCGCGGTCGGCGACGCCCCGCACGCCGTCGTCCCGCAACGGGTGCACGGCACCGTGGAGTTCACCGGCGTCGGCTTCCGCTACCCCGGCGCCGCGGGGGACGCGCTGCGGGATGTCTCGTTCACCGCGCACCCCGGCGAACTCGTCCTGGTCACCGGACCCAGCGGCGCCGGCAAGTCCACCGTCTCCAAGCTGCTGCTGCGCTTCTACGACCCGGACCGCGGCGCGGTCCGCCTGGACGGCCTGCCGCTGCACGCCCTGCCGCTGGACTTCCTCCGCGGCACCGTCGCCCTGCTGCCGCAGAAGACCCTGATCCTGCACGACACCATCGCGGCGAACATCGCCTGCGGGCGGCCCGGCGCCACCGAGCAGGAAATCGTCCGGGCGGCCCGGGACGCCGACGCCCACGACTTCGTCACCGCGCTCCCCGACGGCTACGCCACCCGCGTCGACCCGCACACCGCCGCGCTCTCCGGCGGCCAGCTGCAACGCATCGCCATCGCCCGCGCGATGCTGCGCGACGCCCGGGTCCTCGTCCTCGACGAGCCGACCACCGGCCTGGACGCCACCGCCGCGCGCCGGGTGATCGGGCCGCTGCGCCGGCTCGCGGCGGGCCGCACCACCATCGTGATCACGCACGACCTGAACCTGGCGCCCGACGCGGACCGCATCCTCGTCCTGGAGGGCGGGCGGCTCGTCGAGTCCGGCCGCCACCACGAACTGCTCGCCCGGCGGGGCGCGTACGCCCGGCTGTTCCACGCGCAGAACGGGACGCCCGAGGGGGCCGCGGCCCCGGTGCCGGAGGAGGTGCCGGTATGACCGGCCAGGCACCGGAGGCCTGCGTCCTGATCGTGGACGACGATCCGGGCATCCGGTTCGCGCTGGAGTGGGTCCTCACCCGCCGCGGGTACGCGGTGCTGACCGCCCGGGACGGCGCCGAGGCGCTGGAACAGGTCGAGGCCCACCGCCCCGACCTCGTCGTCCTGGACGTCCTGCTGCCCGCCGTGGACGGGCTGACCGCCTGCCGCCGGCTGCGGGCCCGCGGCGACGACGTGCCGGTGCTGATGCTCACCGCCCGCGACTCGGTGGGCGACCGGGTCACGGGCCTGGAGACCGGCGCCGACGACTACCTCGCCAAGCCGTTCTCCAACGACGAACTCATCGCCCGGATCAGGGCGTTGCTGCGGCGGCGGTCCGGCGCTTCGGGCGCCGCGCCGCCCGCGGTGCTGACGTACGCGGGGCTGCGGCTGGACACCGTGGCCCGCCGCGCCGACCGCGACGGCCGCGAACTGCGCCTGACCCGCACCGAGTTCCTGCTGCTGGAACTGTTCATGACCCATCCGCGCGAGGTGCTCGGCCGGGAGCGGCTGCTGGCCGCCGTGTGGGGCGACCACGACCGGCCGACGGCCAACACGCTGGATGTGTACGTGATGTACCTGCGGCGCAAGACGGAGGCCGGCGGCCGGCCGCGGCTGATCCGCACGGTCCGCGGCGTGGGTTACGCGCTGGACGCGGACCACTAGAGGGTGATGACCCCCGCGTGCGCGGTGGAGGGCAGGAGGACGGAGGTGCCCCGGAAGGTGGCGGTGTAGCCGCCGTTCAGGATGATCAGCGGCAGGGTGAGCAGTTCCGGCAGCCGGGCGGTGCCATGGGCGTCGGTGAGCGCCGTGCCGAGGACATGGCCGCCGGTACTGAAGGTGACGGGCTGTCCGGGCAGGGGCAGGCCCGTCGCCGCGTCGGTCAGCGTGGCGGTCAGGCAGGGGTAGGTGAGCTGCGGCGGGAACAGTTCGACGAGGGCGGGCGTGGCGGTGAGCCGGGTGGGAATCGCCTGGTAGGTGAAGCCCGCGGTGGCGGTGCCGCCGGGTGTGGTGACGGTGATGACGGTCGCGCCCGGGGCACCGGGCGGGGTGACGACGGTGAGCAGGGTGCCGGCGGGGTTGACGGTGGCGGCGACCGGCACTCCGCCCACGGTGACGGTGGCGCCGGTGAGGTTGACCCCGGTGATCGTGAGGACGGTGCCGCCGGTGGCCGGGCCCTGGGTGGGGGAGACGGCGACCACGATGGGGGCGGCCACATAGCTGAAGGCGCCCGTCAGGGTGGTGGTGCCGCCGGGTGTGGAGACGGTGATGGTGGCGGGGCCGGGGTTCCCCGGTGGGGCGATGAGGGTGAGCTCGGTGCCGGCGAGGTTGACGGTGGCGGCGACGGGCACGCCGTTCACGGAGACCATGGCGCCGGTGAGATGGGCACCGGTGATGGTGAGGAAGACGCGGCCGGCGGTGGGGACCTGGGTGGGGGAGACGGCGGTCAGCACCGGGTAGGGCGGGAAGACGCTGACCGCGTCCGCCTGGGCGTCGACCACGTAGATGAACCCGCTGGGGGCGACGGCCGCGGAGAAGGGGCCGGCGCTCGCCGGGAGGGTGGCGACGACCTGGTCGGTCGTGGAGTCGATGACGGTGACGGTGCCCGCGTTGAAGTTGCCGACGTACACCTTGCCGTCGGGGGCGGCGGCCACCGCGTCGGGATTGTCCCCGACGGGGATGGTCGCGATCACCGTGTCGGTCGCCGAGTCGATGACCGTCACGTCGTCGGAGTCCAGGTTGGGGATGTAGACCCGGCCGTTCGGGGCGACGGCGCCGCCGAACGGGGCGGTGCCGGCCGTGAGCGCGGTGACGAGGGTGTTGGTGGCGGTGTCGAGGACGAAGACCGTGTTGAGGACGAGATCGGGGACGTAGGCGCGGTTGTGGGGGGCCATGACCACGGCGTTCGGGTAGCCGCCGGCGCCGCCGGTGGGGATGGTGGTGACGGGGGTGTTGGTGGCGGTGTTGATGACCGTCACGCTGTCGGCGCCCCTGTCGACGACGTAGGCCCGGGTGCCGTCGGGGGTGATGGACACGTTCCACGGGTTGGCGGCGGTCCCGACCGTGGTGATGACGGCGTCAAGGGCGGTGTCGATGACCGTCACGTTGTCGGCGAGGACGTTGGTGACGTAGGCCCTGCCGTTGGGCGCGATGGCGATCGCGGTCGGAACGTTGTCGGCGGAGAGGGTGGCGACGACGCTGTCGGTGGCGGTGCTGATGACCGAGACCTGGTCCGTGAAGGAGTCGACGACGAGGACCTTGGCGCCGTTCGGCGTGACGGCGAGCGCCGACGGGCCACCGCTCGGGGCGAGCGGGATGGTCGTGAGCCTGGTGTTGGTGACCGTGTCGATGACCGTGACGCTGGCGTCCAGGCTGTTGGTGACGTACGCCTTGGCGCCGTTCGGGGTGAAGGCGATCGCCCAGGGACTGCTGCCGACCGGGATGGTGGCGGACGCGAACGCGGCGAGCGAGGGCCGCGCCGGAGTGAGCGCGCGGGGCAGCCGGGCCGGATGACGTGAATCCATGGTGAGCAGCCCTTTCTCGTGGCGAGCAGGGCTGCTCTGGCGCGCCCCGGAGCACGGCCCACGGGGTGCGTGGGCTGCCCGCCCCGAGGAGGGATGGGCAGCCCACCGGTTCTGCTGTACCGATCCCCCCTCCACCCCTGGGAAAACGGTGGTGGAGGGGCATCCGGGACACCGGGGGCGTCCGGGTGCGCGGGGGTGCCGCGGGCCGGTACGGGCGTGCTCCGGAGCGTCAGCGGATGTCGGAGGGGTCCAGACGGTAGAGGGCGGACGCCGACGAGGACGCCCCGGACGACGTTCCGCCGTACTGGGCGGCGCCGACCTTGGTGCCGTGGGCCTGCACCCAGGCGGTGATGTCGGCCTTCGAGTTGCCGCCCATGCCGCCGCCGCCCGCGCTCCCCAGCAGGATGTAGTGCAGCCTGCCCGCCGCGACCAGCTGCTTGAGCCGGGTCAGCGTCATGGCCGGGTCGGAGCCGTCCCAGCCGCCCATCGAGATCACCGGCTGGTGGGTGCTGAGGATGAGGGAGGCCGCCGACTGGTCGTTGGAGACCGCGAGCAGCCACTCGGCGCCGTCCTGGTGCTTCTTCAGGTAGGCGGTCATCGCGGAGCTCACCTCGCCGCCCATCCC
>JBEHXI010000351.1:0-5872 GCA_048498775.1 Actinomycetota bacterium
TCGGACCCTTGCCTCTATCCCTGCCTTCCATGTCAAAATAGGACAACGGGTCTCGGAAGGGATCCGTCCATCCTGATAAGGGTGGAATGTCCGATGTTGCACACTCTGAGGCGTCCAGGGCTCTGTGATCACCGTGTGACTGATCGTCACGCCCGCGTGACTGTCCGTTATGGCACGGTCCTTCGGGTTCCGCCGAGCTTGAACACCTGAGAGGGCAATTCCATCGGTTTGGCCGACACGGCTGGACGGATGGTGTAGTTGTAGTGCCGAGGACAAGCCGTTCGTCCTATTACCGACTCGGCTCGCGTCTGCCATTTCGGGCAACGCGGGTCAAGGTGCAGAATTTAGAGGAAAGAACCGTGATGGTTCGGTTCTCCCGAGGAGGCCGCTCATGACCGCTCGCACCCCTGATGCCGAGCCGCTGCTGACCCCCGCTGAGGTCGCCACCATGTTCCGCGTCGACCCCAAGACGGTCACGCGCTGGGCCAAGGCTGGGAAGCTCACGTCCATCCGCACGCTCGGTGGCCACCGCCGCTACCGCGAGGCGGAGGTTCGTGCCCTGCTGGCGGGTATCCCCCAGCAGCGCACCGAGAGCTGAAAACCCTACAGATCGGGTGATTGCGGGTCCCCCAACCCGCGCCCGCTCGTGCACTTCCCGGCCCTGTCCCCATCAGGGTCGTGCTTTCAAGATCGCGTCGGATTCCGCCGGGTCCGACGCGATCTTTTGCATGTCCGGGGCCGGGACGCCCCGGTGGCCGTCCGGCGCCCGCCGGCGCCCCTCCCGGGCCGCTCCGGAAGCGGTTCGGACACCCCCGATCCGTCCGCAATCCGCACAAGGCCGCACAGGCTCGCACGGTAGTGCCATTGCACATATTAAATTGACGGCCTGTCGGGCACCCGTCGGTTCCGCCGCCGGCGGTACCAATCGTGTGACTCCCCTCACATGCGCCGTGGTTGCCCCGGTTGCGACCGTACGGTAATGAGGGCTGTTCCGAGGGCAGTTGAGCCCTCAGCGCTCGCCGCGGCCCGC
Source organism: Actinomycetota bacterium (assembly GCA_048498775.1). GTDB lineage: Bacteria > Actinomycetota > Actinomycetes > Streptomycetales > Streptomycetaceae > JBEHXI01. The sequence continues at coordinate 1,031 of JBEHXI010000351.1, forward strand.
CGGACGCTCCTCGGCCGCGTCGAGAGCATCGGCAGCGCCGACAGCGCCGACAGCGCCGGCAGCATCCGCGGCATCGGCAGTATCGGCGGGGTCCGTCGCCAGCCGCAGCAGCCGATGGCAGACGGCGCAGTGGCGGGTCAGATGGCCGCGGCCCGCGGCGGCGGCCAGATGGGCGCGCAGCAGCGCCCTCGTCGCATGTCTCGGCACCGTCCGCGACCCCCACTCCCGCGCCAAGCTTGCCCCTGTGCCAGAGGTACCCGCGCCCGGGAGGACCGTCAAGACGGCGAACGGCCCGGATCCCCAAGGGATCCGGGCCGTCGGTATGCGGTCCTGACGGGATTTGAACCCGCGGCCTCCACCTTGACAGGGTGGCGAGCACTCCAAACTGCTCCACAGGACCAGATTGCGCAGCGTGTGTTTCCCGGCTGCGAGGATGACTGTACAGCAGCTCAGGGCCCCCGGTCGAACTCACGCCCCCGGCCCCGGCCTCCTACGGCCAGGCGGCGTCGATGGCCTTCAGGATCCGCTTGTCGGAGACCGGGTACGCGGTGCCCAGCGCGTGCGCGAAGTAGCTCACCCGCAGCTCCTCGAGCATCCAGCGGATCTCCCGTACCTCGTCGGGCACCGGCCGCCCCGGCGGGAACGCGGCCAGCAGCTCCGCGTACTCCGCCCGCATCTGGTGCACCTTCTCCATACGGCTGCGGTCGCGCTGCGCGGCCGCCGGCATCTGGGTGAGCCGGCGGTCCACGGCCACCAGATAGCGCAGCAGGTCCGGCAGCCGCCGCCAGCCCGCGGCGGTGACGAACCCGGGGTGCACCAGGGCGGCCAGTTGCTCCCGGACGTCGGTGAGGTTGGCCAGCAGCACCGGGCTGGTGGTGGCCTTCAGCCGCCGCTCGCACGCCTGCCAGGCCGCCAGCACCTGCTGCACCCGGGCGACCGTGCCGACCGTGGTGTCCACCAGATCGGCGCGCACCGAGTCGTACAGCTTGCGGAAGCCCTCCTCGTCCCAGGCCGGGCCGCCGTGGTCCGCGATGAGCTTGTCGGCCGCCGCGGTCACGCAGTCGTCGAACAGCGCCTGCACGCTGCCGTGCGGGCTGCGCGCCAGGGCCAGCTTCGCCGCGTTGCTCAGCTTGGACTGCGCGAACTTCGCCGGGTTGGACGGGATCGTCAGCAGGATCAGCCGGCGGGTGCCCCGCCACATCGCCTCGCCCTGCTCGGTCTCGGTGTCGAACAGGCGGACGCCCACCGACTCGCCCTCGTCGACCAGCGCCGGATACGCCTTGACCGGCTGGCCCGAGCGCCGCGTCTCGAACACCCGCGGCAGGGTGCCGATCGTCCACTCCTTCAGGCCGGTGCGCTGCTCGATGCCGATCGCGCCCGCCGCCTTGGAGATCGCCTCCCGGGTCTTCGGCCGCAGCGCCAGCCGGAGCGCCTCCAGGTCCTTGTCCTCGGCCAGCTTGCGCCTCCGCTCGTCGACCACCCGGAAGGTCATCTTCAGATGGTCGGGGACCCTGCCGAGGTCGAAGTCCTCCGGCACCACCGCCACCCCGGTCATCCGGTGCAGCTCCCGGGCGAGCGCCTGGGGCAGCGGCTCCTGGAGCGGCACGGCACGCTCCAGGAACGCCTTGGCGTAGTTCGGCGCCGGGACGCAGTTGCGGCGGATCGGCTTGGGCAGCGAGCGGATCAGCTCGGTGACCACGTCCTCCCGCAGCCCCGGGATCTGCCAGTCGAAGCCGTCGGCGGTCACCTGGTTGAGCACCTGCAACGGGATGTGGACGGTCACGCCGTCCGCGTCCGCCCCCGGCTCGAACTGGTAGGTGACCGGGAACTTCAGCCGGCCCTGCCGCCAGGTGTCCGGATAGTCCTCCTTGGTGACCGCCTCCGCCGACTCGTTGATCAGCATCGAGTGCTCGAAGTCGAGGAGGTCGGGCTCCTCGCGGTGCTTGCGCTTCCACCACGAGTCGAAGTGCGCCCCGGAGACGACGTGCTCCGGCAGCCGCGCGTCGTAGAAGTCGAACAGCGCCTCGTCGTCCACCAGGATGTCCCGGCGCCGCGCCCGGTGCTCCAACTCCTCGACCTCTTCGAGGAGTTTGCGGTTGTCGTGGAAGAAGCGGTGGTGGGTGCGCCAGTCGCCCTCCACCAGCGCGTGGCGGATGAACAGCTCCCGGGAGACCTCCGGGTCGATCCGCCCGTAGTTCACCTTCCGCTGGGCGACGATGGGCACGCCGTAGAGCGTCACCCGCTCGTACGCCATCACGGCGGCCTGCTTCTGCTCCCAGTGCGGCTCGCTGTAGGTGCGCTTGACCAGGTGCCCGGCCAGCGGCTCGATCCACTCCGGCTCGACGCGGGCGTTGACCCGGGCCCACAGCCGGGACGTCTCCACCAGCTCGGCCGACATGACCCAGCGCGGCGGCTTCTTGAACAGCGCGGAGCCGGGGAAGACGGCGAACCTGGCGTTGCGCGCGCCCAGGTACTCGTTCTTGTCGGTGTCCTTCAGCCCGATATGGGACAGCAGCCCCGCCAGCAGCGACGTGTGGATCCGCAGCGGGTCCGGCTCACCCTCGTCGATGTGGACGCCCATCGAGCGGATCACCGAGCGCAGCTGGGTGTAGATGTCCTGCCACTCCCGTATCCGCAGGTAGTTGAGGAACTCGGTGCGGCACATCCGGCGGAACGCGGAGGAGGACAGGGCCTTCTGCTGCTCGCGGATGTACCGCCACAGGTTGAGGAACGCCAGGAAGTCCGAGGTCTCGTCGGCGAACCGGCGGTGTTTCTCGTCCGCGGCCTGCTGCTTGTCCGAGGGACGCTCGCGCGGGTCCTGGATGGACAGCGCGGCGGCGATCACCATGACCTCGCGGACGCAGCCGTTGCGCTCCGCCTCCAGCACCATCCGGCCCAGCCGCGGGTCGACGGGCAGCTGGGCGAGCTTGCGGCCCAGCGGGGTCAGCCGCTTGCGCGGATCCTTCTGCGCCGGGTCCAGCGCGCCGAGCTCCTCCAGCAGCTGGACGCCGTCCTTGATGTTGCGGCTGTCCGGCGGGTCGATGAACGGGAACCGGGAGATGTCGCCCAGCCCGGCGGCCGTCATCTGGAGGATCACCGACGCCAGGTTGGTGCGCAGGATCTCGGCGTCGGTGAACTCCGGGCGGGAGAGGAAGTCCTCCTCGGAGTACAGCCGGACGCAGATGCCGTCCGCGGTACGGCCGCAGCGGCCCTTGCGCTGGTTGGCGCTCGCCTGGCTGACCGGCTCGATCGGCAGGCGCTGCACCTTGGTGCGGTTGCTGTAGCGGGAGATGCGGGCGGTGCCCGGATCGATGACGTACCGGATGCCGGGGACGGTCAGCGAGGTCTCGGCGACGTTCGTGGCCAGCACGATGCGGCGCCCGGTGTGCGGCTGGAAGACCCGGTGCTGCTCGGCGTGCGACAGACGGGCGTACAGCGGCAGCACCTCGGTGAAACGAAGGTTCCGCTTGTTCAGCGCGTCGGCGGTGTCGCGGATCTCCCGCTCGCCGGAGAGGAACACCAGGATGTCGCCGGGCCCCTCCGCCTGGAGTTCGTCGACGGCGTCGCAGATCGCGGTGATCTGGTCGCGGTCGGAGTCCTCGGAACCCTCCTCCAGCAGCGGGCGGTAGCGGACCTCCACCGGATACGTCCGGCCGGACACCTCGATGATCGGGGCACCGGCCGGCTGCTCGGCGGAACGCTGCGCCGGGACGGCCGCGAAGCGGGCGAAGTGGCGGGAGAAACGCTCCGGGTCGATCGTCGCGGAGGTGATGACGACCTTGAGGTCCGGGCGGCGGGGCAGCAGCTGCGCCAGGTAGCCGAGGATGAAGTCGATGTTCAGGCTGCGCTCGTGGGCCTCGTCGATGATGATCGTGTCGTAGGCGCGCAGCTCGCGGTCGGTCTGGATCTCGGCGAGCAGGATGCCGTCCGTCATCAGCTTGACCATGGTGGTCTCGCCCACCTGGTCGGTGAAGCGGACCTTCCAGCCGACGGTCTCCCCGAGCTCGGTCCCCAGCTCCTCCGCCACCCGCTCGGCGACCGTGCGGGCGGCGATCCGGCGCGGCTGGGTGTGACCGATCAGACCGCGGACGCCCCGGCCGAGCTCCAGGCAGATCTTGGGGATCTGGGTGGTCTTGCCGGAGCCGGTCTCACCGGCGACGATCACGACCTGGTGATCGCGGATCGCCGCCAGGATGTCGTCCTTCTTCTGGCTGACCGGCAGCTGTTCCGGATAGGTGATGGCGGGCCGCGCGGCGGCACGGGCCTGGACGCGGGCGGCCGCCTCGTCGATCTCGGCGGCGATGGCGGCGGCGATCTCCTGCCGGCGCGCGGCGTTGCGCACCGAGGCCGCACCGTCGACCCTCCGGCGCAGCCGGTGCTCGTCGCGAAGCGTCAGGTCGGCGAGCCGGGAGCGCAGATCGGCGAGGGTGGGGGGCGCGGAGGCGGTGGACGCGGGGGCAGGGTGCGTAGACATACGCGGTCCAGGATCTCACCCGGCGCTCCGGACCGGCGAACCGATTTCCCCGGCGTGCCCTTTCCCCTGCGGGGGGCTTCGGGTGCCTTCGGTGCTCGGGGTGCGCCTGTGTTGCCCAGAGCAGGGGTGCCCGGGTGCTCGGGGTGCGGGTGCTCCCCCTTCTTTTCTCCCCCCTCCCCTCGCACTCGGCGTACCCGGTGCACCCGGTGCGCCTACGGCGTGTGCTCGGGTCGGGGGCGGTTCTCCGCGGGTGGTACGGGGACAGCACATTTATGGCCTCCTGACTGCGAGCACCGTGGTGCCCGGAGGTTCCGGAGGCCACAAATATGCTCCAGCGTCCCCGCACCACCCGCTGCGCCCCGCCCCCT
>JBEHXI010000352.1:0-5868 GCA_048498775.1 Actinomycetota bacterium
CGGCGGAGCCCGAGGAGTCCGCGGCGGAGCCCGAGGAGAAGGCGGAGAAGGCGGAGAAGATCGAGCGGCATCCGCGCCGGGTGGCGGTGGTGCCGCTGATCGACGAGCGGCCGCTGCGCTACCAGGACTGGGTGGCGCAACGCCGTGCCGTGGTGCGGGAGTTGAGCGGCGGGCGGTGCGGCTATCTGCACATCCCGGACATGGGTGGCTCGGGCTGGGCGCAGTTCAACCGCGACCTGCGCAAGGAGGTGTCGCTGCCCGCCCTGATCGTGGACGTGCGCGGCAACGCGGGCGGCAACATCAGCGAGCTGGTCATCGAGAAGCTGACCCGCCGGATCCTCGGCTGGGACGTGACGCGCGACGCCCAGCCGGTCAGCTACACCGGCAACGCGCCGCGCGGGCCGATCGTCGCGGTGGCCGACGAGGCGACGGCCTCGGACGGCGACATGATCACGGCGGCGTTCCGGCTGCTCGGGCTCGGTCCGGTGGTCGGCACCCGCACCTGGGGCGGGGTGGTCGGGATGACGGGCCGCCACCGGCTGATCGACGGCACGCTGATCACGGTGCCGATGAACGCGGCGTGGTTCGAGACGTACGGCTGGCGGGTGGAGAACGAGGGCGTGGATCCGGACATCGAGGTGCTGCGCACCCCGGCCGACTGGGCCGAGGGCCGCAACTCCCAGCTGTCGGTGGCCGTCCGCACCGCGCTCGCCCTGCTGGAGGACCACCCGGCGGCCACCCCTCCCGACCTGTCCGGCCGCCCCGATCGCAGCCGTCCGCAACTCCCGCCGCGCTGACGGTGTTCTCCTTGCATGACGTGGACGGGCATGAGGTGGGCGGGCATGGGGTGGACGGGACCCATCCGGGGGCGGGTCACCGGGCGGGGCGGTGCGTCATGGCCAGGGCCGGGGCCGCCAGGTCCCCCTCGGCGCACGCCCGGTCGGCCGCGTGGACGCGCGCCAGACCGGACAGCCGCAGCCGGTCGGGGGCGTCCTCCGCGACCAGGTGGGCGGCGATCAGGTGCTGGGCGCAGGCCGCGGTCTCCTGGAGCGGCCACCCGGCGAGGTCGGCGGCCTCCGGAATGTCCAGTTCCTCGTCGGGGGCGGCACCCAGCAGCCGGTACAGGCGGCGGGCGGGGCCGGGCAGCGCCCCGTAGACGCGGTCGAAGGTGTCGCGCAGGTACAGCAGCGTGAGCCGGTCGCCGGCGCGCAGTTCGGTGACGTACGAGGTGAGGGAGGTGAAGCGGCGCCCGGCGAGGCTGGCGGCGGCCACGCACAGGGCGGGCGGCAGGTGCCCGCAGAGCGCGGCGAGTTCGGCGGCGGCGAGCGGCTCGGCGGCGATGCGGTCCGGGCCCAGGATGCGGGCCAGGAGCTCGACGGCGGCGGGCGGGTCGAGGGCGTCCAGCACCAGGCGGCGGGCGCCGTGGAAAGCGGTGAGCGCGGGCAGTTCGGTGCGGGCGGTGACCAGGGCCGCGCACCCGGCGTCGCCGGGGAGCAGCGGGATGATCTGCTCGGCGTCGGTGGCGTCGTCCAGCACGAGCAGGACGCGGCGGCCGGCGAACCGGTCGCGCAGCGCCGCGGCCCGGGCGTGCGGGCAGCGGGAGACGGCCTCCGGGTCGGCGCCGGTGGAGCGCAGCGCGTCGGCGAGCAGCACGCCCGGGCCGCGCGGGCTGCCGTCGGCGCTGGTCAGCGGGAGGAAGATCTGGCCGTCGGGGAAGCGGGCGGCCAGCCGGTGGGCGACGGTGACGGCCAGCGCGGTCTTGCCCGCGCCGGGGGTGCCGGTGAGCACCACCACGGGCACCGAGCCGGGCGCGGGCGGGCTGGTGAGCAGCCGTGCGGCCTCGTGCACGGCGTTGTCGCGGCCGGCCAGCTCCGGAGGGCTGGCCGGCAGCTGGCGCGGCTCGGCCCACACCTCGCGGCGGGGTTCGGCGAGGGTGCGGGCCGGTCCGCGCTCGCGCTGCGGCGGCCAGACGACGTCGCCGGCCACGTCGTCCAGCACGCTCTGGTGCACCTCGCGCAGGTCGGGGCCGGGCTCGACGCCGAGTTCGGTGTAGAGCACGCGGGCGATGTCGTGATAGGCGGTCAGCGCCTCGGCGCGGCGGCCGCACCGGTAGAGGGCGGTGATCAGCTGGCACCAGGGCCGTTCGCGCAGCGGGCGTTCGGCGACCAGCGGACGCAGCAGGGCGAGCGCCGCGGCGGGGCGGCCCAGCAGCAGTTCGGTGTCGCACAGCCGCTCCACGGCGTGCAGCCGTTCGTCCTCCAGGGCGGGGGCCTCGTCGCGCTGCAGCGACTCGCACGGCACGTCCTGCAGCGCGGCGCCGCGCCACAGGTCGAGCGCGGCGCGCAACGCGCCCGCCGCGGTGGGCAGTTCACCGCGCCCGATGCCGCGTTCCCCGGCCGCGGCCAGGGCGCGGAAGCGGGCGAGGTCCACCTGTTCGTCGGCGACGGCCAGGGTGTAGCCGCCGGGGCCGGTGCGTATCAGGTCGTCCTGCCCGGTGGCCTCGCGCAGCGCCCTGCGCAGTCGCGCCACATAGGCCTGTACGGTATTTCGACCACCGTCCGGGGGTTCCCCATCCCACAGCCGCTTGATTAAACTCTCAACGGTCACGTCCTGGTGCGGCTGAAGCAACATCAGGGCGAGCACGGCACGCTGGCGGCCGGCGCGCAGCGCGATCCGGCGGCCGGCATGGTGGATCTCCAGCGCTCCGAGCAGACCGAAGGTCACGGCGTCAGTCATTCCAATTCCCCACTGAGCGTTCCCACCGGACGGATGGCGGTCACGTAGGAGCCCCCCAGGGTGTGAGGAGCTTCAATCCCCCGCTCCATCCTGCCTTGTGGAAAAGCTGTGAAAACCCCGCGTTTTGCGCCACACGTCACAGCCGCGGCCCGAGCGCACCGCCCGGAAGGCCCGGATATCCGCCGCGACCAGCGCGGATGTCGCCCGGTGCCAGTGGTCTGCACCGGTGTCAGGATCGCGTCAGCGAGGGGTCAGCATTCGGTCATGGCCGCGCGGCAGACTGCTCTTCCGTGACCGGCGCACGCGAGCGGTGCGCAGCGCCCGGCACACCGGCCGCCCCGGCCGATCACCGCGGGCGGACGGACCCGCGCCCCTCGGGGCGCCGCGCTCCGCACGGGTCTTCCTCCCCGCCATCCGCGGCCCGTGCGGGACAGAGCGGCGCTTCGGACCGGGCCGGGAGAGTGAGACTGGTTCCGGCAGGGCGGAACCAGAGCTGGCTCCGGCAGGGCGGAGCCAGAGCAACGCACGGAGGGCGCACCCGTGGGGGGATGCGCCCTCCGTCGCGTTCGCGGCCAGGTAGACGGGGGTACCTGCCGGCCGCTTCCGCGAACCGCCGAGCCGGGGGCGTCAGCGGCGTTCGTCACCGGGCCGAGGACCCGGGAAGCACAGGTCGACGAGCGGGCGTCAGCCGATCTCGTCCTCGAGCATCTCCTCGGAACCCATGCGCTCGCGCCGCATTCGCTCCGGCATCTCGTCGCGACGCATGTCGTCACCGTGCATGTCGTCACGGCGCATCGGGTCGTGACGCATGGGGTCGTGGCGCATGGGGTCGTTCATGTCCTGGGCGCGCTCGCGGGCACGGTCGCCCGGTGCGGCAGTGGACCCGGACTGGGGACGGGCCTTGCCGCGCGAGCTGTCCTTGCGCTCCTTGGACTTGTCCTGCATGCCCATGATCACTCCTAGCGGTGTGTGGGGGATGGGCCTCCCTCAGAGAAGCACGCCGCGGTGACCCTCGCATCTCGAACGGTGACCCAGCGTGACGCCTTCGAGGTGCCGCGGCTCCCGGCGCGCGACCCCCGGCGGACACACCGGCGGGCGCGCTGCCGAACCCGTCCGCGCGCGCACGCCCCCGCCCGCGCACGCCTCCGCGCACGCACCCCGCGCACGCGAACGGCCGGTGCGAGGAAACCCCTCGCACCGGCCGTTCCGGTACCCCCCGGCACCACCCCGCCGGCTACTTCCGGTGCGCCGCCTCGTCGGCCTGGCCGCCCGCGCCCACCAGGCCGCGCCGCCGGTCGGCGGTCTCGCGCAGCCGCGGCTCGGCCCGCCGCATCTCGCGCTGCCCCACCGTCCCGACGATGGACGGCAGATAGCCGCGCACGCTCTGCATGCCGCGCAGCCACCACTGCCCGTACACGTGCGCCGAGCGCCGCTGGATCCCGTCCGCGATGCGCTCCACGGCCGGCTCCAGCGGGTAGGTCCGGTTCGTCGGCCAGGGCAGCCGGGACCGCAACTCCCGCAGCACCTCGTCCTGGTCGGCGCCGCGCACCATGTCGGTGTCGGTCCAGCTCAGGTAGCCCACGCCGACCTTGACACCCTGGTAGCCGACCTCGGCGCGCAGGCTGTGCGCGAACGCCTCCACCCCGGCCTTGCTGGTGCAGTACGCCGCCATCATCGGCGCGGGCGTGAGCGCCGCGAGCGAGGCGATCTGCAGGAAGTAGCCGCGGGAGCGCACCAGCGCGGGCAGGAAGGCCCGGGCGGTGGTGATGCTGCCGAACAGGTTGACCTCGATGACCCGGTCGAACGCGGCCGGATCGGCGTCCAGGAACGGCCCGCCGGTGGCCACTCCCGCGTTGGCGACCACCGCGTCCACCCGGCCGTACCGCTCCAGGATCCCGGCCGCGGCCCGGTCCATCGCGGCCCGGTCGGTGACGTCGGCCTCCCAGTGGCCGGCGTCCAGCTCCTTGGCGACCTCGGCGAGCAGCTCCGGCTCCAGGCCGACGAGGGCCAGGCGGGCGCCGCGGGCGTGCAGCTTGCGGGCCAGCAGGGCGCCGACCCCGCGGGCCGCCCCGGTGACCACCACGACCTGGCCGTTCATGCTGCGGCTCATGCGCTCCTGCCTTCCTCGGCCACCGCCGCGGCGGCACCGGACTGCGGCTGGGACTGGGACGGGGACTCCGTCACCAGATGATCCGTCACCAGGCCGCGGATCAGCGAGACCACGGTGTCGGGCGCCTCGGTGGGCGTCATGTGGCCCAGCCCGGTCAGCTCGGTCAGCCCGACGCAGCGCGGCAGCCGCTCGGCCATCCGGCGCGCGTGCGCGGGCGGGGTGAGCCGGTCGCCGGTGCCCACCAGGACGGCGGTGGGCGCCTCGATGGCCGCCAGCCCCGTGTCCAGGTCGAGGGTGGCCAGCACCCGGCCCCAGCCGGCGCGCGAGCGGGGCGCGCAGGCGTGCACGATGCGGGCCGTCGCGTCGACGACCTCGCGGCTCGCGTTCGGCGAGAGCACCATGTACCGCAGGCCCGCCCGGCTGAGCGGGGTGATCGGGCCGAGCGGGAGCGCGGAGGTCAGCAGCAGCCGCTGCACCGCCTTCCGCAGCCAGGCGGAGCGCACCGACGGCGGCACCACGGTGGCGCCGGCCAGCAGTTGCGAGCTGCCGGTGCTGGCCAGCAGGACGGCCGCGGTGCGGGCGCGCACCTCGGCCCGGCCGGCGGCGGCCATCAGCGTCATGCCGCCCATCGAGTGCCCGGCCAGCACCGCCCTGCTGTCCGGCACGGCGCTGGTGAGCACCGCGGTGAAGTCGTCGGCGAGCGCGTCGGTGCTGTAGCCGCCGCGTCCCGGGGTGGCGCTGCGGCCGTGGCCGCGCTGGTCGTACGCCACCACCCGCAGGCCGGTGGACAGTTCACGGATCACCGGCGCCCAGAACAGCGTCGAGCAGGTCCAGCCGTGGCTGAGCACCACGGTGGGGGCGTCCTCGGGGCCGTGTTCCTCGGTGTGGATGCGGGTCCCGTCGGCGGAGGTGACGAACGCGGTGCGGCGGGGCGTGGGCGGGTCGAACATCGACGCGGACGGGCTCACGCGGAGACCTCCTTGGTGGGGTGCTCGGTGGGGTGCTCGGTGGGGTGCTCGGTG
>JBEHXI010000353.1:0-5800 GCA_048498775.1 Actinomycetota bacterium
CCCGCGCCGGTCCCCGTTCCGGCGTTCCCCGCTCCCCGCCTCCTCGACAGCCGCGGCCGCGGCCCGCAGAAAGGCCCGGACCAGCGTCTTCGGCGTGTGCCCCGGATACGCCAGGCACACCGGAACCTCGGGTGCGTCCCGGATCGGCAGATACCGGATGGTGGAGTGGCCGCTGCGCCGGGCCGCGATCGCGGGCACCACGCCCACACCGCGGTCAGCGGCCACCAACTCGAGCCACTCGTCGTAGTTTCCGCACGTCACCAGCGTTCTGGGCCGTTGCTCCGGCTCCCACGACCCGGGCCCCGTCGTGCCGCTCACGGTGTTGACGACCAACGGCAGGTCACGGAACTCGTGCCAGTGCAGGTCCGTCCGGTCGGCGAGGGCCGACCGGACGGAGACCGCGGCAACACGCGCCTCGTCGAACAGGTGCGTGACGCTCGCGCCGGGCACCCGGGTACCGCCCCGCACCAGCACGATGTCGGCGCTCGCCAGCCGCAGGGCCTGCGCCGGGTCGTCGCTGCGCACCAACTCCACGGTGGCGGAGGTCTGTTCCTCGAACCGGGCGATGGCCGCCTGCGCCCATGGATCGGGCAACAGCCAGCTGAACCCCAGGCGCAGCGCACGCCGGCCACTGGCCTCCGCGATGGCCTCCTCCAGGCCGCCGAGCAACTGCCGTGCGCGGAGCAGGAACGCCTCACCGGCCGGGGTGAGCGCGATGCGGTGGGAGGAGCGCTCCACGAGGCGGACGGCGAGCGTGGATTCGAGCTGCTGGATGGTGCGCGACAAGGCCGGCTGCGTGATGAGCAGTTCCGCGGCGGCGTGTGTATACGACCGGTGACGGGCGAGGGCCACGAACGCCCGCAGATGCCGGACCTCGATGTCCATGTCAATCAAGCATATGGCAGAACCCACAGGCATTTCCCCGCCGGTGACCGGCCGGATTAGATTGATCGTGCGTCCGATCGAGTGCCGAGACAACGGGGAGGCGGATAACGCATGGCATCCAAGGCCATGCTGGCGGGCACCGAAACGGGGCCCACGGTCGACGGCACGTGGCGCATGGTGGTGCAGGGCGCCTGCGCGCTCGCGGCGGCCATGGGCGTCGGCCGGTTCGCCTACACCCCCATCCTCCCGTTGATGCAGACCCACGCCGGGCTCGGCGCGGCCGGCGCGAGCACCCTCGCGACGGCGAACTATCTCGGCTACCTGGTCGGCGCCATCGCGGCGAGCCTGAGCCCGCGTCTGGCCCGCTCCACGGCCGTACTGCGGATCTCGCTGATCGTGCTGGTGACCACCCTCGCGGGCATGCCGCTCACCCACGTCCTGTCCGCGTGGTTCACCCTGCGTGCCGTGGCCGGAGCCGCGAGCGCGCTGGTGTTCGTCGTGGCCGCCAACGCCACCGTCGGACGGCTGCGCGCCGCCCACGAGCACCGCGTCGGCTGGGTCTACGGAGGCGTGGGCGCCGGCATCGCGGCCTGCGGCCTCCTCGTCCTCGCCCTCGCGCCCTTCGGCAGCTGGCGAGCGGCGTGGTGGGCGGCGGCCCTGATGACCGCCGCGCTGGCAGTACCCGCCTGGCGGCTGCCACCGCCTCCGCAGCGGCCCGGCGGCGCCGACGCGCTCACCGCGTCCGCCGACCGCCCGCGCCGCGCCGGCGCGGCGTTCGGCCTGCTGCTCGCCGGCTACGTACTGGAGGGCGCCGGATACATCGTGGCCGGCACGTTCCTGGTGGCCGCCCTCGCCCACACCGGACCGGCCTGGCTGGGCAGCGGCGCGTGGGTGCTCGTGGGCCTCGCGGCCATCCCGTCGTGCGTGGTCTGGGCGGCGCTGAGCCGCTCATGGCACCGCGCGAGCCTGCTGACCACCGCACTGGCCGCCCAGGCCGTCGGCATCGCCCTGCCCGCCCTGGTACCGGGCGTCACCTCCGCGGTCCTCTCCGCCCTCGTCTTCGGCGGCACCTTCATGGGCATCACCACGCTGGCCCTGTCGGCCGGCTCCCGGCTCGGGACACGCGGTTCGGCCGCCGTGCTGACCGCCGGCTACGCGACCGGACAGGTGCTCGGCCCCCTCGGGGTGGCGCCCCTGCTGCACTCGGGTTACCACTCGGCGCTGCTGGCGGCCGCCGCCGTGGCACTGGCCGCCGCCGTGTGCACCGCCGCCCTGCGCGCCCGTTCCCTACCGGGCGTCCCCGCGCGCCCACGGTCCTGACACCGCCGCGAACCCCTGCCCTCCTCCCTCGTCGAAGGATCCCCCCTGATGTTCCACCCGGACGACCTGCGCCTGCCCATCATCCAGGCACCGATGGCCGGAGGACCCGGCACGACAGCGTTGGCGGCGGCCGTGTGCCGGGCCGGCGGACTGGGCTTCCTGGCCGCCGGATACCAGCCGCCGGAACGCCTGGCGGCCCAGATCGCCGAACTGCGCACGCTCACCGGCGCGCCGTTCGGAGTCAACGTCTTCGTCCCCCAACCGGCCGTCGATCCGCACCGGATCGACGCCTACCGGGCCGAACTGGCCACCGAGGCGGAGCGCCACGGCGTCCGCCTTCCCGACCCGGATCCGCACGACACCGACCACTGGGAGGCGAAGACCCGGATGCTTCTCGACGACCCGGTCCCGGTCGTCTCGTTCACCTTCGGCACACCGCCCCGGGATCTGGTGGACCGGCTGCGCCAGGCCGGCACCTGGGTCGTCACCACCGTCACCTCGGTCCACGAGGCCCGCTCGGCGGCCTCACTCGGTGTGGACGCGCTGTGCGTCCAGGGCCCGGAGGCGGGCGGCCACCGCGGCACCTTCGACCCCTACGCCGAGCCCGGCACCACCTCCCTGCTCCATCTGCTGGACGCGATCCGGCAGGTGACGGACCTGCCGCTGATCGCCGCCGGCGGCATGACGACCGGATCCGGCATCGCCGCGGCGCTGGAGCACGGCGCGCGCGCCGTCCAGCTCGGCACGGCGTACCTGCGCACCCCGGAGGCCGGAACCCATCCGGCCTGGCGGGCGGCACTGGCGGACGAGTCGTTCTCCGCCACCGTCGTCACCCGAGCGTTCTCCGGACGCCCGGCGCGCGGGCTGAAGAATCGTTTCATCAACGCTCACCACGCGACCGCGCCGGTGGGCTATCCCCTGGTAAACCAGCTCACCAAGCCGCTGCGGGCCGCCGCCGCGGCCCGTGGTGACGCTCACGGCCTGAGCCTGTGGGCGGGAACCGGATACCGCGACGCGGCCGAGGCGCCCGCCGAGACCCTGACCATCCGGCTCTGGCAGGACGCGCGGCGGGCGCAGGGCACGCCGGACCGCACGACCGCACCTCCCCAGGTCCCCTGACCCCAGGTCCCCCTGACCACCGAACGGCCCGGATCACCCCTTCCCCCCTCGCTAGGAGATTCATGGCCACCCGAACACTCGCGATCATAGGACTGGGCCCGCGTGGCATGTCCGTCCTGGAACGCATCGCCGAAAACGCCCGGCACCACCGCACCGCCGGCGTCGTCGTGCACGCCATCGATGCCCACGCGCTCGGCTCCGGCCGCGTCTGGCGCCGCGAGCAGTCCCGGCACCTGTTAATGAACACCGTCGCCTCCCAGGTCACCCTCTTCACCGACCCGAGCGTCACCTGCCAGGGCCCGATCACGCCGGGACCCAGCCTGTTCGAATGGGCCCGCAACCGCGCCCTCCGCGAGGAACTCGCCCTCACCGACCCGCACCTGGCCGCCGAGGCCGTCGGCATCGGTCCCGACGACTACCCCACCCGGGCGCTGTACGGCGCCTACCTGGAATGGGTCTACGCCCATGTGACCGGCAACCTGCCGGATGCGGTACGAGTGATACCCCACCTCGCACGCGTCCTCGCCATCCGCACCCGCCCGGACGGCCGGTATGTGATCGAGAAGTCCGACGGCCGGCACCTCGTCGTCGACCAGGCGGTCCTCGCCCTCGGCCACCTGGCGGGAGCCCTCGGCCCGCGTGAGCGGCGACTGGCCGCCTTCGCCCAGCAGCACCGCCTCACCTACCTCCCCATGGCCAACCCGGCCGACGTGGACCTCAGCGGCATCGAACCCGGCCAGACCGTCCTGATGCGCGGCCTCGGCCTCAACTTCTTCGACTACCTCAGCCTGCTGACGGTCGGCCGGCACGGCCGGTTCGAGCGCACCCCCGGCGGCGAGCTGCGCTACCTGCCGTCCGGCGCCGAACCGTTCATCCACGCCGGCTCCCGCCGCGGCATCCCCTACCACGCCCGCGGCCACAACCAGAAGGGCGTCACCGGGCGGCACGAACCGCGCTTCCTGACCCCCGGGACCATCTCCCGGCTGCGGGCCGAGGCCATCGCCCGCGGCGGACTGGACTTCCAACGCGACATCTGGCCGCTGATCGGCCAGGAAGTCGAATTCGTCTACTACCGGGCGCTCCTCGACCCCGACAGCCGCAGCGAGGATCTCGCCCGCCTCGTCCAGGACGCGGTGGCACTCGGCCCCGAGGACAAACACCGGCGACTGCGCGCCCTCGGCATCACCGAGGACCGGCACTGGAGCTGGGCCGGCATCGAGACACCCTGGCGCGAGGCGATCCCCACCGACCACACCGGATTCACCACCTGGCTGCTGGAGTACCTGGAACGGGACGTGCGCAACGCCCGCGAGGGAAACGTCAGAAACCCCCTGAAGGCAGCCGTGGACGCGATGCGCGACCTGCGCAACGAGGTCCGCCAGCTCGTCGACCACGGCCAGATCTCCGCCCAGTCCTACCGCTCGCACATCGACGGGCTCTACACCCCGCTGAACGCCTTCGTGTCCATCGGGCCGCCCGCACGGCGCATCGAGGAACTCATCGCCCTGATCAGGGCGGGAATCGTCTCGATCGCCGGACCGAACTTCACCGTCGAGGAACAACAGGGCGACGGACAGGGGCACTTCCGCGGCCACTCGCCCGACGTCCCCGGCAGCCACCGCGAGGCCCGCGCACTGATCGAGGCCAGGCTGCCCGAGGCCGGCGTCCGCACCGCCGACGACCCGCTGACCGCGCAGCTGGTCGCCGCCGGGCTCGCCCGCCACCACGTCCTGACCGACGACGGTTACCGGCACACCACCGGGGCACTCGACATCACCGGCGTGCCGTACCGGGTCATCGACGGCAACGGCGTCCCGCACCCCGGCCTGTACGCCTTCGGCGTCCCCACCGAGGGCGTCCACTGGGCCACCGCCGCCGGAGTACGCCCCGGCGTCAACTCCGTCATCCTGGGCGACGCCGACGCCATCGCGCGCACGCTGCTCGCCCTGGCCCCCGAACAGACGGCGGCGCACGCGTTCGCGGCGACCGGCCGGTGACCGCACCACCAAGGAGGAACACGTCCGTGGACACCAGCGAACGACACCAGAACGGCGACAAGGTACGCCGCGAGGTGCTCGGCGACGACTACGTCAACACCATGCTGCGGGGATGGGACCCGGCCAAGCCGCTGCTGGAACTCATCACCGAGTACTCGTGGGGATTCCTGTGGACCCGCGACCAGCTCGACCGCGGCACCCGCAGCCTCGTCACCGTCGCCATCCTGGCCGCCCTCAACCGCCCCAGCGAACTGCGGCTCCACGTCGGCGGCGCGCTGCGCAACGGCTGCACGGTCGAGCAACTGGCCGAGGTGGCGCTGCAGGGCGCCGTCTACGCAGGCATCCCCGCCGGAATCGACGCCATGAAGATCATCCGTGAGGAGGCCGACGCCCTGGACGGCGGCGCGGCACCGCAGGCGTGACCCGGGACGCGGGGGGGGGGGGGGGGGGGGGGCGCCCCACACACCGCCACACCCCAC
>JBEHXI010000354.1:0-5795 GCA_048498775.1 Actinomycetota bacterium
GCCGCGCCGGTGGAGCACTCCGGCCGCCCCGATCACCCCGGATAAGTTCCGGAGCTCCGGAGCGGAGCCTCCGGGCACACCCGTTCCCGGGCGCGCCCGGGTCCGGGCGGACATCCGGGAGGACACGGGAGAACACGCAGGCCGGGACGGCAGACGAGCACGTCGGACAAGCGCGTCATGACCGTGCCCCGACCGGGACTCACCGGGGCGCCTTCGGGCGTTCCGGCGCACGCGTCCGCTGGGCGGCGCACTCCGGCACCCCGGCGCACCGGGGACGGCGCGGGCCGTGCCCGCGTTCGCCGCGGTGGACCGCTCGCGCCGCAGCGCCCGGCGTCGGCTCCGGGCACCGCGGCGGACAGCGCGTCAGGAGGCGAGGACCTCGTCGAGGAGCGTCTCCGCCTTGTCCTCGTTGGTGTTCTCGGCGAGCGCGAGCTCGCTGACCAGGATCTGCCGGGCCTTGGCGAGCATGCGCTTCTCACCGGCCGACAGGCCGCGCTCGCGCTCCCGGCGCCACAGGTCGCGCACGACCTCGGCGACCTTGATGACGTCGCCGGAGGCGAGCTTTTCCAGATTTGCCTTGTAGCGGCGGGACCAGTTGGTCGGCTCCTCGGTGTACGGCGCGCGCAGCACCTCGAAGACCCGGTCCAGCCCGTCCTGACCGACTACGTCGCGCACGCCGACGAACTCCGCATTGTCCGCGGGCACACGTACGGTCAGGTCGCCCTGGGCGACCTTGAGCACCAAGTAGGTCTTGTCCACGCCTTTGATCTGGCGAGTTTCGATGGCCTCGATCAGCGCGGCCCCGTGATGGGGATAGACCACGGTGTCGCCAACCTTGAACGTCATGTGACAGGTACCCCTTCCGTGGCTATCCAGGGTAACACGGGAACGCCCTCATCTGAATGGCGTTTTCGCAGGTCAGGGCATATCTCGGGGCTTGACAAGAGCGGCCGGATCGTGCTGGAGGCACCGGTCGCACAGAGGTATCCGCAGGTCGGAGCCCATGTGCGGGCACCCGGAAACCGTCCCGCCACACCTTCGAGAAGCCTGAGAGAAGGGGCGTTTCGTCCGGTTTTGGCGTTCCCCGTGGAGTGGAGTGCCGCTACTCCGTTCGGCTCCGGAGGGCCGGATCGGGCCGTTCCGGTGCCGGCGGCCGGTCCCCGCGCACCACATCCGCACGGAATGACGAATTGCCACCCGGGAGGCTGACCGATAAATGGACAGCTCAGGATTACCGCCGGGGGTACGGAAGCGTTCCGAAAAAAGATCTTCACACGGCGATCCTGGTGCGCGAAACACGCTTGTGAAACGCCGAACAAATGCCGTTCCCCGACATCCCCGGGTGCTCTCGACGCATCCGCGGCCACGCCCGCCCGAGCCGTCCGCGGCCGGCCCACCGCACGCGTACCCGCCCTGAGCAGCACCGGACGGCGATCGTCCGCTCCCCCGCGCGCCGCGCGGCCAGGGCCGCCAGGGCGCCCGCCAACCGCCGCCGGAGTGAGGCGGCACCGCAAAAGGGTGGCCGGGTGCGGCGCGCTGACGGCGGCTCGGTACCCTAAGCGCGCTGGAAGATCCTTAGTGCGGCTTTACACGGCGGCGCCACCAGGGCACCGCGGGGAGGCCGCCGCAACTCGTCAAGGAGATGCCGCCGCCGTGAGCCGCAGCCTTCGACGCGGCGCCCTCGCCGCCGCCCTCGCCCTCTCGGTCGCCCCGCTCGCCGCCTGTGGCGCGGGAGCCGACTCGCAGACCCTGCAGGTCCAGCCGAACACGGTGAGGACGACGTCGGGCGCCATCGCCGTCCAGAACGCCGTGGTGGTCACCGAGCCCAACGGAAACGGTCCCGCCTCCTTCACCGCCGCCGTCTTCAACAACAACGCCCAGCCGCAGCAGCTCACCTCCATCAGCGTCAACGGCACCCAGCTGAAGCTGACCGGCAGCGACGGCAAGGGCGGCCCGCTGACCGTCCCGGCCAACGGCTCCGTCACCCTGGGCGGCGCGCGCAACGCGTCCGCGATCCTCCAGGACGCGCACTCCCTCAAGCCGGGCGGCTACCAGGACGTCGTCCTGGACTTCAGCTCCACCGGCCAGGTCACCGTCTCCGCGGCCGTCTTCCCCGCGGTCTCCAACTTCAACGGCTACGGCGCCGGCGTCACCGCCGTCCCCGCCTCGCCGTCCGCCCCGGCCTCCGCGGCGCCCTCCGCGCCCTCGGCGTCCGGCTCGCCGAAGCCCGGCACCTCGCCGAAGGCGTCCGGCTCCGTCGCGCCCGCGTCCCCGAAGGCCTCCCCGTCGGCCTCCAAGCGCTGACGGCCGGCCGGCCCCGGACAACGTAAGAAGGGGCGCCCCCGCGGGGGCGCCCCTTCCTCCGTCGGCACACGCGGCCTACGGCTCGAACTTGTAGCCCAGGCCGCGGACCGTCACCAGGTAGCGCGGCGCGCCCGGGTCCGGCTCGATCTTGGCGCGCAGCCGCTTGACGTGGACGTCCAGCGTCTTGGTGTCACCGACGTAGTCGGCGCCCCAGACCCGGTCTATCAGCTGCATCCGGGTCAGGACCCGGCCGGCGTTGCGCAGCAGCATCTCCAGCAGGTCGAACTCCTTCAGCGGGAGGTCCACCTTGTCGCCGCCGACCGTGACGACGTGCCGGTCGACGTCCATGCGCACCGGCCCGGCCTCCAGCGCGGCCGGGGTCACCTCCTCCGGCTCGCCGCGGCGGCGCAGCACCGCGCGGATGCGGGCGACCAGCTCGCGCGAGGAGAAGGGCTTGGTCACGTAGTCGTCGGCGCCGATCTCCAGGCCGACGACCTTGTCGATCTCGCTGTCCTTGGCGGTCACCATGATCACCGGGACGTTGGACTTGTTGCGCAGCTGGCGGCAGACCTCGGTGCCCGGCAGGCCGGGCAGCATCAGGTCGAGCAGCACCAGGTCGGCGCCGTTGCGTTCGAACTCCTCCAGACCGTCGGGCCCGGTGGCCGCGATGGCGACCTCGAAGCCCTCCTTGCGGAGCATGTAGGACAGTGCGTCGCTGAACGATTCCTCGTCCTCGACGACGAGCACTCGGGTCACGGAAGGACCTCCGGGGCAGGGGTTTTCATCAGGGTGGACGCGTAGCGCCGGTCGGCGTCCGCGTTGCCGGAGCCATCGGGGGTGGGTGATGCCTCCGGCTCGGTCCGGGTGCCGGTCGCGGTCCCGTCCTCGGCGGTCACGTCGTCGGCCGGCAGGTCGTCGGCGGGCACGTCGCCGCCGCTGCCGTCCGGGCCGCGCCCGCCGGGCGCCTTGGCGCTGCCCGCCTCGGGCAGCCGCAGGGTGAAGGTGGACCCCTGCCCCTCGACGCTCCACACCGTGACCTCGCCGCCGTGCGAGGCGGCCACGTGCTTGACGATCGACAGGCCGAGTCCGGTACCGCCGGTGGCCCGCGAGCGAGCGGGGTCCACCCGGTAGAACCGTTCGAAGATGCGCTCGCGGTCCGCCTGGGAGATGCCGATGCCCTGGTCGGTGACGGAGATCTCGATCAGGTCCCCGCCGGGCGCGGCCACGCGGCGGCCGGCGATGCCGACCCGGGTGCGCGGCGGACTGTAGTTGACGGCGTTCTCCACCAGGTTGCCGAGCGCGGCGGTGAGCTGGCCGCGGTGCCCCCACACGTACAGGTCGGGGGTGGTGCCGGTGGCCATGGTGATCTGCTTGGCGTTGGCCGGGTGGCGGCAGCGGTCCAGGGCCTCGGCGACCAGGTCGTCCACGGCGACCGCCTCGGCGTCGTCCAGCGGGTCGTCGTTCTGCACCCGGGACAGGTCGATGATCTCCTGGACCAGGCTGGTCAGCCGGGTGGCCTCGCTCTGCATGCGCTTGGCGAAGCGGTTGACCGCCTCGGGGTCGTCGGCGGCGTCCATGACGGCCTCGGACAGCAGGGACAGCGCGCCGACCGGCGTCTTGAGCTCATGGCTGACGTTGGCGACGAAGTCGCGGCGGACCGCCTCGATGCGGCGGGCCTCGGTCAGGTCCTCCACCAGCAGCAGCACCAGCCGGGAGCCGAGCGGCGCGACGCGCGCGGAGACCGCCAGCGGCTCGCCCCGCCCGCTGCGCCGGGGCAGGTCCAGCTCGACCTGTCTTATCTCGCCGTCCCGCCGGGTCTCGCGGGCCATCTGCAGCATCTGGTCCACGGCCAGCCGCCCGCCCCGCACCAGCCCGAGGGCGTACGCCGCCGAGCTGGCCTTGACGACCGTGTCGCCCTCGTCGAGCACCACGGCCGAGGAGCGCAGCACGGACAGGACCGTGTCCACGCCCGGCGGCAGCACCGCCTCGGTGTGCAGTGACGTACGGGTCGGACGCGCCTGCTCCCGCTCGCTCCAGCGGAAGGCGAGCACGGCGATCGCGCCGGTGCACACACCGCCGATCGCGCTGGCTGCGGCGAGTGCCGCGTTCACGTCCATGACGTCCAGATTAGGCGGGGGATGCGACTGCCCCACAGCCTTCCGGGGGCGGTCTCGAACACTCGTTGCCAAGAGTTCACCCCGGTGTCGGGGCCGATTCACCGCGGATGCCCGGCCGGGACGCGTCCAGGACCCACCGTGGCCTGCGTGCTCGCCCATCCCCGACCCGGCGTGGCGTGCATGCCCGCCCATGGCGGAGACTCACTGGTACCGCCGGCCGGACCCCGGAGAGCCTGAGACCAAGGAAGAGGACAACGACGATGCGCGACGCTTACCACGAGGAGCTGGATTCGATCGGCGACGGGCTGGTCGAGATGGCCCGGCTCGTCGGTTCCGCCGTCGGACGGGCCACCACGGCGCTGCTCGACGCGGACCTGAAGATCGCCGAGAGCGTGATCGCCGCCGACGAGAAGGTCGACGACCTCCAGCGCGAGCTGGAGAACCGCGCGATCACCCTCCTCGCCCGCCAGCAGCCGGTCGCGACCGACCTGCGGATCGTCGTCACCAGCCTGCGGATGAGCGCCGACCTGGAGCGCTCCGGGGACCTCGCCCGGCACATCGCCAAGCTGGCGCGGCTGCGCTTCCCGGAGACGGCGGTGCCGCGCGACCTGCACGCCACCGTCCTGGAGATGGGCCAGCTCGCCCAGCGGCTGATGGCCAAGGCGGCCGAGGTGCTGGTCTCCAAGGACGTCGACGCGGCGCTCCAGCTGGAGCAGGACGACGACCGCATGGACGAGCTGCATCGCACGCTCTTCCAGCACCTGCTGGACGACCGCTGGAAGCACGGCATCGAGACCGCCGTGGACGTCACGCTGTGCGGCCGGTACTACGAGCGGTTCGCCGACCACGCGGTGTCGGTGGCGAACCGGGTGGTGTACCTGGTCACCGGCGAGCGGGCGGACGAGCTGACGCCGCCGGTCACGGTCCCCACGACGCCGGACCACTGACGCGGCGCCGGCCCTCGGTTCCGGGGGCCGGCGTGCCCCTACGCGCCCTTGATGCGCCCGCGCGCTCCGGCCTTCAATGGCGGCGGCAGGCATGAGCGTCTCGGCACGGACGGTCCAGGCGTGGACGTCTCGGGCAGGAACGTCTCAGCGTCAGGCTCGGCCTCAAGGAGGGCGCGATGACGGACACCCCCACTTCCACGGGCAACCGCGAACAGCCGTCGACCCACAACGAACCGCGAACGCTCCGCATCCCGCTTCCGCTGCTCGGCGCCTGCGGCTGCGGCTCGGGATGCAGCTGCGGCTGCCAGTCCGGGGGCTCCTGCTCCTGCGGCGGCAACTGCGGCTGACCCGCTTCCGGCGGCCGCCGGCCGAGCCGGTCAGGGCCCGCCCGCACCCGCGGACGGGCCCTTCGGCATGCTCCGGGCGG
>JBEHXI010000355.1:0-5739 GCA_048498775.1 Actinomycetota bacterium
GGCGGTGATGGCCCGCGGGCGGCGAGAGCGACGGCCACCGCGGCGGCGACGGTGGTCTTGCCGGCCCCGCCCTCGCCCATGGCCATCACCAGCCCGGTTCGCCTGGAACAGCACCGTCGAGGCCCTCCACGGCGACCACAAGCTCACCGGAGTGACCCTGCGCGACACCAGGACCGGCGAGATACGCGAACTGCCCGTCACCGGGCTGTTCATCGCCATCGGACACCGCCCGTCCGGGGGTACCGGTTCAGTGTTCGTGCGGCCCGGGCCGGTGGACGGGGCCGTGCGCGTCCTCGCAGTGCACTGCTCCATCGGAGTCGACGGCCTCGCGGCTGGTGATCTGCAGCAAGGCATTGTCGAGGTCTTCGTCGAAATTGTCGCCGAGATGGTCGACCTGCAAGGTGGCGTGCGTGATGGCGTACTCCTTCGCCAGCAGCCGCTGCAGCGTGCGCCGCACCTGGTGGCAGTCGCCGCCCGGGGTGACCAGAACGTGGGCGGACAGTGCGATGCTGCCTGAGGTGATCTGCCACAGATGCAGGTCGTGGACTTCTTCCACCTGCTCCTGGGCGGCCAAGCGGTCGCCCAGGGCATCGGGGTCGATACCGGCCGGAGCGGCTTCCATGAAGATCCGTCCCGAGGCACGTACCAGATCGGTCCCGGCACGCAGCATCAACACGACCACGAGCAACGAGGCGATGGCGTCCGCGCGGGCGAACCCGGTGGTCACCACCACGGCGCCGGCGATGGCGGTGGCGATGAAGCCGAACAGGTCGGTGAGGATGTGCTGGTAGGCGCCCTCGACGTTGAGGCTGGTGCGGTTGGCCCTGGAGATCGCCCAGGTCGCAGCCAGGTTGACCACGACCCCCAGCAGGGCGGTCACCAGCACCAGGACACCGGTGACTTGCGGCGGGGCGATCAGCCGGCGCACGGCCTCGTACGCAAGCCAGACCGACAGCACCAGCAGGGTGATGCCGTTGGCCTGGGCGGAGAGGATCTCGGCACGCTTGAGGCCGTAGGTGTACTCGCCGCGAGCGGGGCGCGCGGCCAGCCGCATCGCCACCAGCGCCAGGATGATCGAGGCGGCGTCCGTGAGCATGTGCGCGGCGTCCGAGATCAGCGCCAGGGAATGCGCGACGAATCCGATGGCGACCTCGGCGGCCATGAACGCCACGATCAGAGTCAAGGCGATCGTCAGCCACCGCCGGTCCGCATCCGCGGCCACCCCGTGCGCGTGCCCGCTGTGCCCGCCCTCGCCGGCGGGGGAACGCCCATCGTCCTCATGGTGGTGATCGGTCACGCTTACATCCCTTACCGGTCGCGGTTGTGTTCGACGAGGAGTCAGTCAACCGCGAGCAGGCAGCAACCACCAAAGGCGGCAACGATGACCGTTACCACCGCCACCTGGGCCTCGAACTCAGTGTGAACTATAGGCCGAACGGGTGGATATCTGTCCCTGGTTCGGGTGATCGGGGGAAAACGGTGCACCACCACGACCGCCGCCACGAACCGCACGGCGAAGAGCCCCGCCACGAGGAGCGCCACGGTCGGCTCGGTCGGCATTTCGGATGTGTCCGATACCGCCATGCCGAACATCGCTGACCCGATACGGGGATGCCGGTGCGGTCGTCTGGCACGGCAGCACCGGCGACCGTCGGCCATAACCGGGGTGCCCTCGGATATCGAGCGAACTCCGCAGTCGCCTCGACCCGCACACCGTCCGGATCGAGCAGCCGTGATCGCGGCAGGTCACGCCCCGCGCTGCCTCTCCAGACGCTGACGGCGCGCCTCGTAGAGAACAACGGAGGCCGCATTCGACGCGTTCAGGGAACTGGCCGAGCCCATCATCGGAATGCTGATCACATGGTCGCAGAGCTCACGCCAGGCTGTGCTGAGACCGGCGGTCTCATTGCCGATGAGCAGCAGGACCGGCTGGGTCAGGTCGAATTCCGAGACATCGGAATCACCGTTCTCGTCCGTGCCGACGATTGTCACCGGCCGTCCCCGACCGCGCTCCTTCTCCAGCCACTCCATGACCTCGTGGTGAGACGGGCTGCGCACCACAGGCACGGTGAACAAGGATCCGGTGGAGGCCCGCACCGACTTGGGGTCATACGGGTCCGCCGCGTGCCCTGTCACGATGAGGCCATCGGCACCGAACGCGTCGGCCGACCGCACGACGCTTCCGATGTTGCCCGGCTGCGTAGGCCGGTCGAAGACCAGACCGAGGAAGCCGTCGTGGACCTTGATCCGTGACAGGCTGTCCGGGGCCATCTCGACCACGGCCAGGACTTCCGCGGCTCCGTCGGCCTTCTCGCTCAGCTCCGCGAGCAGTTGCGGCGCCATTGCGACGCGCTCGGCTCCCACGCGGCCCAGCAGGTCCTCGGCCCATCGGGACAGGGGGCGGCCGGCGTCGTAGAGCAGAGAACGAACGGTCCAGCCACGCTCCACGGCCATCGTGATCGGCCGTACGCCCTGGACGAGGAACTCCTTGGCGCGCCCTCGTTTGGCGCGGTTGTTGAGCAGCGTCTGCAGTTGCTGGAAACGGGCATTGCGGGTGGTGATCCGCTGTACTGCCACCCGTCCTCCAAGCCGAAGATGGTCGTTGTGAACGTCGTCCCTGACGAGACACCGCACCGGGCACCCAGCAGGCTACCGGGACCCGGGTCGTGGCCCATGCGTGTCGCCCGATCATCGGCCGCCACCTCTGACCGGTTGCTCGATCGGCCGCTGTTCCGCTTGCACTACTGCCGCGAGCCTCCGGAGCGGAAGTCCGCGATGGCCCCCAACGCCGTCTGCCCCGGCCGTGTCAGTGGGTGGCGCTACGCTCCCACCCTACGGTGAAGCAAAGGGAAGATCACGGACGCGGCAGGATCGTGGCTGGTGAGCATGGGCGTCACCGCGTCCGCGAGGGCCGGCTGCGTTGCAGGGGGGGTACACGGTCCTCTCGCGGTGAACCGCCGTCGCGGTGCGCCGCGAGCACGGGTGGCACCGTTCCGGCGGCGGTGCCGATGCCGCTGGTGGTCGTCTGTGCGGTGGGTGACCGGGCTCCACAGGGCGAACGGAAACGGAGGGAATGGGACGGTGCGTTCGATCACGGCAAGGTTGTTTGTCACCCTGGATGGCGTGGTGCAGGGCCTGGGTCGCCCGGACGAGGACACCCGCGACGGCTTCGCGCACGGCGGCTGGGGACCGCGGTACAACGACGAGATCATGGGCAGAGAGCTCGGCAAGGGCATGGCCAGGCCCGGCGACATGCTGTTCGGGCGCAGGACCTGGCAGGACTTCAGCGTCGCGTGGGGACGCGCGACCGACGGCAACCCGTTCTCCGCGCACATGAACGCGGCCACCAAGTACGTTGTGTCGAGGACTCTGCAGGATGCGGACGCCTGGCGGAACTCGATCCTGCTGCGCGGCGACGCCGTCGACACGGTGGCCGAACTGAAGGCCCGGCCGGGAAACGATCTGTCGATCAACGGCAGCGCGTCACTGGTGCGGAGCCTCCACGCCGCCGGGCTGATCGACCATTACACGCTGCTGATCCACCCGCTGACCCTGGGCAGCGGTGCGCGGCTGTTCGAGGGGCCTGCCCCGCTGACCGAGTTCGAGCTCACCGGTAGCGTCACCACCGGCAAGGGCGTGATCATCGCCCACTACACCCGCCGATGAGGGGAGGCCGTGCCGCAGTGCCTGCTCTCGAATCGCAGTAAGGATGATTCGGCGCCGGGGCTGCCGCCGGCCGGCACGTGCGGTGCGCACGGGAGTTGACTGTGGGCCCTGCGCCTTCAGCGATTGCTGATTGACCGTCAGGTGATGTCGGAAGCCGCAGGCGCTGGGTCCCAAGTCACCGCCGGGGTGGGGGTGTTCGCGTGGCGGCGGCCTCCCCATCCCGCCGGCGGTGCCGTTCGCGAGGTGGACGGCGCGGGCACGGGCCGCCGCCTCCGCGTCACGACCTGATCCCGTGGATATTCACAGGCTGAGATTAAGTCAAATGCTTGAATTAAACAGGGGTCGTGGGGTTGGCTGAGCAGTGACAGCCAGGCACGGACTGCGAGGAGTACCCATGACCGAGACCATGCCGGACGCCACGCCGCGCTACCCGCTCTCCACCGCCGGCGCGCTGGTGCCTCCGGCGGAGTGGCCCGACCTGCGGCAGAAGTGCCCCGTCGCGCAGGTGGAACTGCCCAGCGGTGACCGGGCGACGCTGCTCACCCGCTACGACGACGTGAAACTGGTGCTCGCCGACCCGCGCCTGAGCCGGGAGGGCCTGGCCCGGCCCGACGCCGCCCGGATCACGGCGAGTGAGGCGGGCAGCGTGTTCGACAGCCCGATGGCGAGGGCGCTCAACGCCGAGGGGCAGGACCGCTGGCGGCGGATGATCGGCAAGTGGTTCACGGCCAAGCGCATGCAGGCCCTGGTGCCGAAGATCGAGGCGATGGCCGACCGGCTCATCGACGCGATGCTGGAGCACGGGCAGCCCGCCGACCTGGTGCGGCAATTGGCGTTCCCGCTACCGGTGTTCGTCATCTGCGACATGCTCGGCGCGCCGGAGAGCGATCGGGACCGCTTCAAGAAGTGGTCGGACACCTTCCTCAACCTCTCCGCGTACACCGCCGCCGAGATGGACGCGGCCCACCGCGACTTCGGCGCCTACATGGCCGACCTGGTCGCCGAGAAGCGCAAGTCGCCTCAGGACGACCTGATCAGCCAGCTGATCGTGGCCACCGACGCCGAAGGCCGGCCGATGTCGGAACTCGCCCTGGCCGCCACCGGCCAGGCGCTGCTGCTGGCCGGGCACGAGACCACCGCCGGCTTCATCACCACCATGGTGGCCGTGCTGCTCGCCGACCGCACGCGCTGGGAGCGACTGCTGCAGGACCGCTCGCTGATCCGCTCCGCCGTGGAGGAGGTCCTCCGCTACGAGCCCTACGCGGGCTTCGGCATGCTCCGCTACGTCCACGAGGACACCGAGGTGCCCAGTGGCGCCGTGCTGGCCCAGGGCACCACCGTGGTGTGCAGCATGGCCGCGGCCAACCGCGACGCCGACGCGTTCGAGGGCGCCGAGGAGGTGGATCTGGGCCGTACCCCCAACGCGCACCTCGCCTTCGGCGCCGGGCCGCACTCCTGCCTCGGCCAGCCGCTCGCCCGCACCGAGATGCAGACCGTGCTCGGTGTGCTGCTGCGCCGCCTGCCCACCCTCACCCTCGCCGTCGATCCGGCGGAACTGCGCCGCGTCGAGGGGCTCGTCACCACGCCACTGCGCGAACTGCCGGTCGCCTGGTGACCGTCGGCGGCCGAAGCGCGCGGACCGAGCGGGCCACGGAGACCCGCGAGGCGATCATGACGGCCGCGGAGCGGCTGTTCGCCGAGAACGGGCCGGCGGCGGTGTCGAGCCGGCAGATCAGTGAGGCCGCCGGACAGGGCAACAACGCCGCCGTGGGATACCACTTCGGCACCAAGGCCGACCTGATCCGCGCGATGCTCGAACGGGGTTCCGGGCCGGTCGAGCGGATCCGGGAGCGGATCCTGGCCCGGACCGGCGACAGCGACGACATCCGGGACTGGGTGGGCTGCCTGGTGCGCCCGGTCACCGAGTACCTCGACTCGCGCGGCGTCCCCTCCTGGCACGCGCGCTTCGTCGCCCAGGTGATGACCGACCCGGTGCTGCGCCGGGCGGTCAGTGAGGCGGCGCTCGACCGGCCGCCGCTGCGCAGGACCCTGCACGAACTCGGCCGCCGTCTG
>JBEHXI010000356.1:0-5718 GCA_048498775.1 Actinomycetota bacterium
ATTCCCGGCAGCGACAGTCCCGGCGGCAGCTCGACGCGTCCGCTGAGCGCGGCGATAGGCCAGGGTGTCAGACCACCCGGCCCGCCGTTCCCCGGCGAACCTCCGGCCGCCCGGCCGCGGTGGCGGCCGGAACGAGTGGATGGACCACTGGTCCTCCTGGACGGTTCGGCTACAGTGTCTGCCGGACCCGAGCCGCTGGCGAGGGACGGGGGAGATCAGCAGGGGAAGGAACCCGACGCCGGTGAGCGAGTCGCTGCGCCCGCTGTCACGGCCCCGCCTGTACGAGCAGGTGGTCGACGCTCTGCGGGAGTACGTCCAGGCGGAGAGCCTGCGCGCGGGAGACCGGCTGCCCCCGGAACGCGACCTCGCCGACCGGCTCGGCGTGAGCCGCACCTCCGTACGGCAGGCCATCGTCGCCCTGGAGGTCCAGGGACTGGTCGAGGTGCGCCACGGCGGCGGCACCTACCTGCTGCGCGACCGGCTGGACACCGAGCCGCTGGAGGTCATGATCGACCGGCGCAGGCGGCTGCCGGACGTCCTCGACGCCCGCGACGCCCTGGAGACCAAGCTGGCCGCGCTCGCCGCCGTCCGCCGCACCGACGCCGACCTCGCCGAGATCGACGCGGCACTGACCGCCATGGCCGCCGCGGTGGACCGCGGCGAACTCGGCGTCGAGGAGGACCACCGCTTCCACGCCGCGGTCACCGCGGCCGCCCACAGCACGCTGCTGGCCGACTTCATGGCCCGGATCGCGACCGCGATCGCCGAGAGCCGCAACGAGTCGCTGCGGCAGCCGGGCCGCCCGGCGCAGTCGCTGCGCCAGCACCGGCTCATCGCGGAGGCGGTGCGGGCGGGAGACCCGGCCGCCGCGGCGGAGGCGATGCACATCCACGTCGACACGGTCGGCCGGGTCAAGCTGCTGGACTGGTCGGCCGAGGGCTGAGCGCGCGCGCTCACGACCAGGGCAGCCGCGCCCGGTGCGCCCAGTACGCCGCGGCGGGCTCGGCCGACTCCGCCAGCCGCCCGACCTCCTCCGGCTCCAGCCGGATCCCGGTGGCCGCCAGGTTCGCGGTGAGCTGCTCCACGGTGGCCGCGCCGGACAGCACCACGTCCACCCACGGCCGGGCGGCGACCGCCGCCAGCGCCACCGCGTCGCACGAGGCGCCCCGGGCCCGGGCGATCTCCCGCAGCACCGCCGTCCGCGGACCGGTGGCGTTGCGGCCGGCCAGCCGGCCGTTGGCCATCGCCTCCTTGACGATGACCGTGCGCCCGGCCGCGTGGGCCTCCGCCAGCGCCTCGCCCGCCGAGGGCTCCAGGATGTTGTAGGTGGCCTGCACGCTGCCGAACAGCGGCCGGCCGTCCACGCTCACCTCCAGCGCCGCCCGGATGGCCCGGGCCTGCTCCGGGCCGCTGGTCGACACCCCGACCGTCACGCCCTGGGCGGCGAGCCCGGCCAGCCGGTCGTGCAGCGCCCGGTCGGTCAGCGCCGGGCTGTCCGGCGTGACCGAGTGGATCTGGTACAGGTCGAGCCGGTCGCCGAGCAGGGCGCGGGTCTCGGCGATCTGGCGGTCGTAGGTGGCGGTGCCGTGGTCCTTGACCTCGTGGACGGGCGCGTCGGTGCGCCACTCGGCCGTGTAGGTGTAGCCCCACTTGCTGCCGACCACCACATCGCGCGCCTCCGGCCGGGCCGCCAGCCAGGAGGCCAGGAACTCCTCGGCGCGGCCGTAGGAGCGGGCCGCGTCCACGTACCGCACGCCGGCGGCGTAGGCGGCGTCCAGCAGGTGGTGGGCGCGGGCCCGCAACGCCTCGACGGAGCGGTCGGCGGGCAGGTCCGCCGCCCTGCCCAGGTTGATGTAGCCGGGCCGTCCCACGGCGGCGAGGCCCAGGCCGAATCGCGCGGCGGGCGAGGCGACGGCGCTGAGGCGTTCGAGGGGCATGCAGACGACTCCTCCGCGAGGTGATGGCCGGTCAGGTGGCGTACGAGCGGCCGACAAGAGCATTCGGAAGGGTACGCGACGGGTACGGAGGGGTCGGCGGCGCGGCGGAGGAGGTACGGCGATGAGCGGGGCGGCACGGGGAGACCAAGGGTGAGTCGCCGGTGGCGGCGGTGGCATCGCGCCTGGGGCGACTCGGCGGCCGGGCGGATGTGGCGGCACGGCAGCGAGCTGGAACTGCTGCACCGGTCGATGGGCTTCGCGGCGCTCGGGCTGGTGACGCTGGTGCCGCTGCTCATCGTGGTGGCCGCGGTGGACCCGGTGCGGCGGCGCGGCTTCAGCGAGTGGCTGGTGGAGGGCATGGGCCTGCAGGGCCGTCCGGCCGCGGCGGTGCGGGAGCTGTTCTCCGCGCCGAGCGTGGTGCTCACCGCCACCAGCGCGTTCAGTGTGGTCGCCCTGGCCCTGTTCGGGCTGTCCTTCGCGGCGAGCGTGCAGACCGGCTACGAGCGGGTCTGGGAGCTGTCCGTGGGGGCCTGGCACAAGGTGTGGCGCCGCACGGTGTGGCTGGCGGGGCTGACCGCGTACCTGTTCGCCGACGCCGAGAGCGGGTCGGTGCTCCGGCAGGGCTGGTGGCAGGGGACCGCGCGGGTCGCGCTGACCCTGCTGTTCGGGGTGCTGTTCTTCTGGTGGGGGCAGTACCTGCTGCTCGGCGGGCGGGTCGCCTGGCGGGCGCTGCTGCCCGGGGCGCTGGCCACGATGGCCGGGATGGTCGGGCTGTGGGGGTTCTCCGCGCTGGTCTTCGCCCCGCTGATCGTCAGCAGCGCGGTCGCCTACGGGGCGGTGGGCACGGTGCTGGTCGTGCAGTCCTACCTGATCGGCGTGGGATTCGTCGTCTTCGGGGGCTGCCTGGTGGGCCACCATCTGCACCGGCGGCCGTACGGCGGCGGTCCCGGGCCCACCTGATCGCCCCAGCACATCGTCGCGTACCGGGCGGAACGGTGCGAAGGTGAGGTCGGGGTGCCGTAGCGCACCCCACGGACCCTCACACCGGCACCGAGGAGGCGAGCACGATGGCGCGCGCCATCTGGTCGGGCGTTCTCACCTTCGGCCTGGTCAGCGTGCCGGTGCGGCTGTTCACCGCCACGGACGAGCACACCGTGCGCTTCCACCAGCTCCAGCGCGGCACCTCCGACCGCGTCCGCTACCGCCGGGTCAACGAGCGCACCGGCGAGGAGGTGCCCGGCGACCAGATCGTCAAGGGCTACGACGTGGGCGGCGAGTTCGTCGTCGTCGAACCCCGGGAGCTGGACGAGATCGCCCCGGGCCGGTCGCAGGTCATCGACATCACCGGCTTCGTCGGCCTCGACCGGATCGCGCCGGTGTACTTCGACCGCACCTACTACCTCGGGCCCCAGGGCCCGGAGTACCAGAAGGTCTACGAGCTGCTGCGGGAGGCGCTCGCCGCCTCCGGCCGGGCCGGCATCGCCACCTTCGTGATGCGCAACCGGCAGTACCTGGCCGCGGTGCGCGGCGAGGACGACGTCCTGGTCCTGCACACGCTGCACTGGGCCGACGAGGTCCGCGACCCCCACCAGGAGCTGCCGGACCTGCCGGAGCACCACGAGCTGCGCGGCCGGGAGGTGGAGGCCGCGATCCAGCTCGTCGAGGCGCTGGCCGCCGACTGGCACCCGGAGGAGTTCCACGACACCTACCGCGAGCGGGTCGAGGAGCTGATCAGGGCCAAGCGGGAGGGCGAGGAGGTCGTGGGCGCGCCCGAGCCCCCGCAGGCGACCGACGTCGTCGACCTGATGCAGGCCCTGCAGAGCAGCATCGACCAGGCACGCGGCCGGAGACCGGCGGGCGGGGAGAAGGCGGGAGCGGCGAAGAAGGCGGGGAAGTCAGGGACACCGGCGAAACCAACGAAACCAACGAAACCGGAAAGGGCGCAGAAGGCGGGCCGGAAGGCGGCCGGGCGGCGCGGCGGGCAGGCTCCCGCGGCCGCGGACCTGGAGGGGCTCAGCCGCGACGAGCTCTACCGGCGGGCCGGCGAGCTGGAGATCCCCGGCCGCTCCCGGATGAACCGCGAGCAGCTGATCGAGGCGATCGCCGGCAGCGGCCGTGCCCGCCGCGGGGCCGCCAGGGCGGGCTGAGACCTCCTGACGGGTGGGCGATCGATCGGCCCGCGACGCCCGTACCGCCTGATGGGTACGCCAGGAATATACGGTTCTGCGGGGAATCGCCCGGAAATATAGCCTGGGAGCACAGTGTGCGGACGGTCCGCTCCCGGCGGGCTTTCGGCGGCGGACCTCGCGAGGTCTCGGCAGGGCAGGTGACATGGATGCGCGCGATGCCCCTCCGGCCAACGGAGGCGCCGGTGGGGACGACAGGCCGGAGGCGCTGCTGATCGCGGTCGACGGCAGGGGCGCCGTCACGGCGTGGAGCCCGGGCGCCCAGCACCTGCTCGGCTACCGCTCGCAGCAGGTCGTCGGCCGCCCGGTGGCCGAGATCCTGGCCCCGGGCACCCCGATGCCGGCCTGGGACCGGATGAGCCGGTGGGCCGGCTTCGACGGCGATCTCGCCATGCGCCACCGCGACGGCCGGCTGATCCGCGTCGCCGCGCAGCTGCACCCGCTGGCCGGCGAGGACCGGACGGTGCTGTGGCTGCTCACCTCCCGGCCGTCCGCCGGCGCCCCCGCCCCGACGGACGAGGCCGCGCTGCTCGACTGGCTGTTCAGCAGCGCCCCCGTCGCCCTGACCCTCTACGACGCGGACCTGCGCTGCATGCGGCAGAACGCCGCGATGGTTCGCATCACCGGCGTGACGGACGAGGAGCGCCGCACCCTGCCGCTGAAGGACGTGCTGTGGGGACCGGACAGCGAGCGCTGGGAGGATGCGCTGCGGCAGGTCGCGGCCACCGGCCGGCCGGTGGTGGAGCTCAGGGCCCGGATGCGTACCAGGGCCGATCCCGCCCACGACCACGTGTTCTCCTGCTCCGCCTCCGCGCTCCAGGGACACGGCGGCCAGGTGGTCGGGGTGTGCGCCACCGTCATCGACGTCACCCGCCACTTCCTCGCCTCCGAGCGGCTGCGGCTGCTCAACGAGTCCAGCGGCTACATCGGCAGCACCCTGGACGTCACCCGTACGGCCCAGGAGATGGCCGAGATGGCCGTACCCCGGCTCGCCGACTTCGTCGCCGTCGACCTGCTCGATCCGCTGCTGCGCGGTGAGGAACCCGGCCCGGCGGGCAAGGGCGCGGTCCTGCGCCGGGTCGCGCACCGGTCGGTCGCCCGCGACCTGCCCGAGCCCGTCGTCGACGAGGGCGCGGTGGACCAGTACCCGGAGGACTCCGCGCCGATCCGCTGCCTGGCCAGCGGGCAGCCCACCCTGCTCCAGGCGACCGACCCGGAACTGCGCCAGTGGGAGGCCGGGGACCCGGCCAGGGCCGCCAAGAACCGGCAGCTCGGCTTCCACTCCTGGATGCTGGTGCCGCTGTGCGCCCGCGGCATCACGCTGGGGGTCGCCGTGTTCGCCCGCTGGCGGCGCCCCGAGCCGTTCGACGCGGAGGACCTGATGCTCGCCGGGGAGTTCGCCTCCCGCGCCGCCGTGAGCCTGGACAACGCCCGGCGCTTCACCCGTGAGCGCACCGCCGCCATCACCCTGCAGCGCAGCCTGCTGCCGCAGCGCCTGCCGGAGCAGACCGCCGTGGACGTCGCCTCCCGCTACCTGCCGGCCGCCGGCGGCAGCGGTGTGGGCGGCGACTGGTTCGACGTCATCCCGCTGTCCG
>JBEHXI010000357.1:0-5700 GCA_048498775.1 Actinomycetota bacterium
ACGTTGACGGAGTGCAGGTGGTCGCCGCCGGTCACGGTGGTGTCGCCGTCGAGGGTGTGGGGGCCGGTCAGGCCGGTGCCGTACTGGTTCAGGCCGGCCTCGGAGGCGATCGTGAAGCCGGCGGTGGCCGACGAGTCCTGGGCGCTCTCGCGTGCCGCGGAGGCGCTCGCGCCCTCGCCGGTCCGCCTGAGCACCTCCAGCTTCATGCCGTCGGCGACGGTCAGCAGGACGGCACGGCTGAAGTCGGGCTTGGAGTACAGCACCAGGGCGGCGCTGTCGGTGCCGGCCGGGTGCTTGTGGGTCAGGCCGGGCACCTGGTAGCCGGACCCGGTGACGGTGCGGTCCCAGAAGGCGGTCAGCGCGGCGTTGCCGGTGCCGTCCTCCAGGGCCTGCGCGGAGCCGGTGCCCGGCCGGGTCAGGCTGGTGTTCGCCGCCCGCCGCAGGATGTCGTCCCGGCTGTCGGACGCGTCGAGACGGAAGCCGTGGGCGTAGGACCGGGCGATCGCCGCGTTGCTCGCCGCCCGGATGTTCTCGACACCGACGATCCGGCGGACGTGGAAGCCGTTCTCGGGGAAGGTGAACGGCCGGACGGTGCCGTCGCCGTGCCGGGTGCCGGGATCCATCACCTCGGCGGTGCCGTCCAGCCGCAGCCGCGGGCCGGGGTGCGGCTCGGGCGGGGCGAGCCGGGGGTCCGCGGCGGGTGTCCCGGCGTCCGGGACCGGGGTCATGAGGCTGAGCGGGACGTGCTCGCGCAGGCTGCCGGCATCGCCCTCCTCGCTGATCACGACCCGCCCGGTGAGGGTGTGCCACGCCGTGGTGACGGGGCCGGACGGGGGCTCCGGGTCCTGGTCGGTCTCCAGGGTGATGCGCAGCCGGTAGGGGGTGGTGACCTCGGCGTGCGGTTCGGTGGACGCGGCGCGGAAGACGGTGGTGCCGGTGGTGGTGTGGACCGACGCGCGGGTGCGGCGGGCGGAGCCGGTCTCGCCGTATCCGGGGCCGGCGGCCACGGCCGTGGGATTCCCGGTGGCCACCGCCTCGCCGGTGGTGATGCCGAGGTCGGCGCCCGAGACGGCGTCCGCGCCCTCCTGGACCGTCTCGACGGCGCGCCGGTTCTCCTCCAGCTCGGCGCTGTGGTCCAGCATCCCGAACTCCGGCCGTCCCGGGAGGAGTTCGGCGCGGACCCGGACCGTGCGGCCGCCGATCCGGACACCGCCCCAGCCGAGGACACCGGCCCGCACCGGGACCGACACCCCCGCGCCGGTCATCTCCTTGCCCAGGGCCCGCATGACGCGTGACGTCACCAGCGCCCGCACGCTCTCCAGGCCCGCCTCGTCGAGGCCGAGCCGGGCCTGGACGGCGCGGTGGAAGGCGGCCAGCACCCCGGTGGGGTCGAGGGCGTTGACCGGGTAGGTGCCGAACGCGGCGCGGGCCGGCCACGGCTGGGGCAGCCAGGGGTGCTCGGTGTAACGGGGCACCTCCCCCATGCCGTCGTCGAGGATCCCCAGCCGGTGGGCGCTCTTCTCCGGGACGTGGGCCAGCCAGCCGCCGGGCACCGAGGTGGTCAGCCCGGCCGCTCCGGCGAGCGCGTCCGGCACGAGGCGCCGGCCGGCCGCCCAGCCGCCGATACGGCTCGCCGCCATCGCCATCCGGTGCTCGGCGTCGCCGCTGACCAGCACCTGATGACCGAAGCCCTTGCGGTTGACGTCCGCCACGACCGTCCGGACGATGGTCCGGCTCCGGGTCGCGGAGGAGGACCAGGGGCTGATGACGACGCCGTAGGTGCCCAGCACGCCCGGCCCGACCCGCTGCGGCCGGGCGAGGACGGCCTGACCGCCGAAGAAGACCGTGCCGGCCCTGGCGGTCCGGCCGGCGGCCTGGCCGGTGCCGCCCAGCGTCATCTCGGTGTCCATCGGCACCGGCCCGGTCAGCGCCCGCACCCCGTCCACGGTGGTGAGGTGCCGGAACGTCGCCCACAGCGACGCGTAGGGGCTCCTGCCCAGCAGCCCGGTGCTGCTCCAGCCCAACGGCCCGGAGCTCTGGTCGAAGTTGGCCGTCAGGTACTGCGGGAGGAACGCGCGCAGCACGGCCTCCCGGGCCGGGGCGCCCTCCTCGGTCAGCTGCCAGGCGCCGCCCGAGGCGGAGCGCAGCACCTGGTGCGCGGCCTCGATCAAGCCGGGCGGCGCGACCACACTGATCGTCACGAACGGATGCCGCTGAAGGTCCGGGAACCCGGGCCGGTGCCGGTTCCCGGGGCGGTCGCGGACCTCGGCCCGGGCCAGCGCCCGCGCCTCCGCCCGCGACATGGGGGTGACCGGGAGGCCGTCGCGCAGTGCCGCGTACGGGTTGGGCAGGCCCGGGGCGTGCGGATCGGCGGCCGGGGCGTGCTGGTCGGGGACGCTGATGAGGACCCGGCCGAGCACCGGGCCGCCGCCCACCGGCGCGCCGTCCGGGCCGTCGCCGATCAGCACCCCCTCGGGCTGGTGGAAGACGAACGGCTGCGTGCCCAGCAGGCCGAGCGAGCCGATGCCGCGCACCAGGCCGCGGAACCGCCAGTAGCCGCCCCGGCTCGCGGTCAGCGCCAGGTCGTAGCGGTACAGGTGGGACGGGGTGACGCTCACCGACATCGGCTCGTTGGCGGCGGTCACGCCGAAGCCGGACTCGGCCTCGCTCTGCCGCCCGGACCGCCAGCCCGCCTGCACGGTGCCCGCGTCGTTCGGGGCGCCGATGGCGGGGACGGCGTCCTTGTGGGGGTCGCGGAACGCCAGCGCGCCCTCCACGCCGTACTCCAGGGCGCGGCGCCTGCCCGCCTGCCCGTCGCGCCGCTCGGTGCCGGGAGCGCCGTAGCGCAGCTTCACGTCCTTCTGGACGCCCTGGTACGTCCGGTTGGTCAGCTCGCCGTGCAGCCGGACGTAGCGGTGGCCCTGCCCGAAGGTGCCCGGCTCGTTGAGGCGGACGCGGATGCCGGTGGTGGTGAGCGCCTCCAGCGTCGCGGACATGCTCTGCTCGGACAGGACGTTCAGCACCTGGAGGCTGTTGGACAGCGCCGTCTGGTAGGCCTCCGCGTCCCGCCACCGGTCCGGCGCCAACTCGTCCAGCGGCGCGACCAGCCCGGGGTAGGCCCGGGCGGCGGCCGCGAGCACCAGGTCGGCGAAGTGGTCGAGCAGGGTGCGGCTCTCGCCTCCCACCTCGTGGACCCGGCGGCCGTCGGGATGGGAGAACTCCTCGACCCGGTGCATGCCGAGCGTGGGCGGGCGGTCGCGGGTCAGGTAGGCCGGGGCGAACGGTTCCGGGGCGCCGCTGTCCAGCGCGAGGCGCGTCAGGTCGTCCCAGCCGGCGAGCCGGCGGGCCTCGGTGCGCGTCATCCGGTCCACGCTCCAGGTGTGGAACTCCGCCGGCGGCGCGGTGCTTCCGCCGTGCCGCACCCACACCTTCTTCCTGACCAGGTACAGGCCGGTCGGATCGCCCTTGACCTGCCCGGCGGACCGGATACCGCCCGAACCGCCCTGGCCGGCCGTGCGGGTGGAGGTGAGCACGTAGCGGGCGGTGGGCCCGAACTGCAGGCGCAGGTCGAGGACCCCGCCGGCCAGGTCGAAGAGGTTGAACGCCGGTCCGGCGGCGCCCTCCAGGGCCAGGGTGACGCCCTTGGCGCGGCTCCGCTCGTTGCGCACCGTGGAGGCGGCGATGTCCCGCAGTTCCGCGTCGGCCGTCTCGTGGACGAGCACGGCGCTGACCGGCACCATCCGCTCCACCACGAACACCCCGAGCGGTGTCCTGGCCCGGTCGTCGGCGAACAGCGGCACCGTGGTCACCCGGCCGCGGGACAGCGGGCGGGACATGCGCTGGAAGCCCTCGGCGGAGAAGAACGCGTCCAGTTCCCGGTAGGCGCCGCTGCCCGGCCGCACGCCGATCTCGGCGGCCGCCCAGTCGCGGATCCGCGCCACCGGGCCGAAGCCCTCGGTGCGCACCAGCCGGTACCCGGTGTCGGCGCCCAGTTCCATCAGCCGGGGGATGCGGCCGGGCGCGGCCGGTGCGGTGACGCTGTCGGGCAGCCGGACCAGCAGCCCGTCGCGGACGGCGAAACCGGCGTCGGCGCCGGCCCGGGCGGTGCCGTCGGCGTCGGTGACGCGCATCCGGTAGTACGTGTGGGTCAGGTAGACGTGGGAGCCGTCCAGGGTGCGGGTCTCCGTCTGGCTGCCGCCCTGGTCGATCTGTTGGTATGTCACCTTGTCGGCGAAGCCGATCCGCCCCGCGATCCGGCCGAAGCCGCTGAACACCGCGGTGCCCGCCGGGCCGATCGGTCCGCCGAGGGCGATCTGCCGGCTGGTCTGCACCGACTTGGTCTGGCCCGCGGCCGTCACGGACCGGTCCATGGTGTCGATCTTCGACGGTGCGCCGTGGTCGTCGGGGAACTTCTCCCACACCGGGTAGGCGCGGGCGCTCAGGTGCAGGACCCGGGTCCGGCCGTCCCGGTCGGTGTACGGGAAGGAGCGGCCCTCGCCGGTCACGCCCAGCGGCCTGTCCTCCAGCGCCGCCCGGACGGCGTCCAGCAGACCGGGCTCGTCGGCCGGCCGGGTCGTCGGATGGCCGCGCAGCGCCACACCGATCTCCGCCACCGCGGCGTCGGTGCCCCGCAGGACCACGTCGCTCTGCCCGAACGTGCCCGGGGCGGCCAGCAGTTCGCGCAGTTGCTCGTCGGGGACGCCCGGAAGGAGCGAGCGCAGGTCGTCGATGTAGGCGGGCATCCGGGTCCCGTCCGCGAACCGGCGCGACAGGGCGGGCATGGCGGCCGGGGGCCGGGCGCCGCGGACCACACGGGGCGGACGGGTCTGCTCCAGCGTCGCGTTGATCCAGCGCTTGGCCGGCTTCGGGCGGGGCGGGGCGCAGGACTTCGGGCGGGGTTCGGCCGGGGGCCGGGCGGCGGGCCGGGCCGGCGGCCCTCCGGTGCCGGGCTGCCGCGGTGACGGGGCGGCGTGGGAGGCGTGGAGGGCGTCAAGTCCGTGCACTGTGGGGACGGGGTGCCGGGCGGGGTCGGTGGCGTCTCGGGAGGTGGCCTCCCGGGCGGTGGGCGGCTGCTCACGGACGGCCTGGAGTTCGCCCGGCTGGTCCGGAGCAGCCTGAAGCTCACCTGACCGGTCCGGCGCGGGCTGAGGGTCGCCCGGCTGCTCGTCCGGGGCGGCTTGCTCGCGCACGGCGCGCAGGTCGGGTCCGCGGGCCGCCGCGAGGTCCGCGGGTCGGGCGGGCTTGGCAGCGGGGAGCGCGGGCCCGACTGCCGGACGGGCAGGCTCCGCAGCCGGAAGGGCGGGCTCCGGCGCCGGTGAGCCGGGGGGTGGAGCGCTGTTCGGGAGGGGGCCGGCGGTCGCGTCGCTGTCGTGTGGGCCGTTCCGGCCGGCCAGGGCGGCGTCGATGATCCGGTCCAGGTGGGCGGGATCGGCGGGGCCGTCGGTGCTGCTCCGGCCCGGTCCGGCGCGGAGGGCGGCCGTCCGCTCGTCGTGGGACAGGGCGTCGTCCAGCCGCTGTTCGAGCCGGGCCAGCCGCTCGCCGGTGCGGGCCGCGTCCCGCGCCCGGCCGGAGAGCAACTGCTCGGTGCGTTCGGCGCTCAGCGCGTCGATCCGCTCCCGCAGGCCGCGCACCTGCTCCTGCCGCTGCTGTTCCCGCTCGTCCAGATGGCGCTGGAGGTCGCCGTACGCCCGCGCCGCGTCG
>JBEHXI010000358.1:0-5662 GCA_048498775.1 Actinomycetota bacterium
GGCGCCTCGGACCCCCGAGGACGAGCGGGACGGTACCCGGCGTCGCGACGCCGCCTGAGCGTCATCCCGCCGAACGCCGGTTGCCGTGTCACTCGTTCGGCGGAATTCGCCGCCGGCCGAGGTGATCGCGGCTACGGGGTGACGACCACCGGCGCGCCGGGTTCCGCGAAGGACCACATCGCCGCGCCGTCCGCCCGTGCCTCCCGCACGCCTCCGGTCTTGCGGGCCGGGTCGGGGGTGGGCGTCGAGCCGTCCACGGCCGCGCTGAACCCGACATAGACGCCGTTCACGTGGGCGAATATCACCACGTGCTCCACCGGGACGCCGTCGCTGCCCATCACCTTGGCGGACCGCGAGGTCACCGTGTAGCGGCCGGGCGGCGGCGAGACGGTGCCCGGCATGACGGTGAAGGTGCGCTCCACCCGCCCGGTGGCGTCCACCAGCCACACCCGCCTGCCGCCGAGCGCGTAGACGATGCGCTGCCCGCTGCCGGAGCCGGCCGGCAGCGCGGTGGGCTGCGGGGTCGGCGTGGGGGCGGGGCTGGAGACGGCGGCCGGAGCACCCGCGCCGTGCCTGAGGTGATCCGGCGCGGCGGAGGCCTGCCAGGCCAGCACCCCGATGACGGCCAGCGCCGCCGCGGTGAGCCCGGTGACCACGGCCCCGGAGGGGATCCTTGCCATGCCGTGACGTTAGCACCTTGGCCTGAGGTGATCGCTCCGTGACCGGCTGTCGGTATCCGCGGGGCCGGCCGGTCCGCGGCGCCCCCCGGCCGCCGTAGGCTGGTCGTCGTGCTACTGCTCGCCTTTGACACCGCCACCCCGGCCGTCACCGTCGCCGTGCACGACGGAACCGCCGTGCTCGCCGAGTCGACGCAGGTCGACGCCCGCCGCCACGGCGAGCTGCTGATGCCCGCCGTCGACCGCGTCCTGCGTGAGGCGGGCGCCAAACTCGACACCGTGACCGACGTGGTGGTCGGCGCGGGCCCCGGCCCGTACACCGGGCTGCGGGTCGGGCTGGTGACCGCGGCGGCCTTCGGCGACGCCCTCGGGGTGCCGGTGCACGGCGTGTGCACCCTGGACGCCCTGGCGTACGCCGCCGGACCGGCCGGAGTGCCCGCGCCCTTCGTGGTGGCGACGGACGCGCGCCGCAAGGAGGTCTACTGGGCCCGCTACGACGGACCGCGCCGCCGCGCCACCGAGCCCGCCGTGGACCGCCCCGCCGACATCGCCGAGCAGGTCGCCGGCCTGCCCGCGGTCGGCGCCGGAGCCCTGCTGTACCGGGAGGTGTTCGGGCCCGTCCCGCCGGGCGCCCCCGAGCACGTCTCGGCCGCCGCGCTGGCCGCCCTCGCCGCCGAACGGCTCGCGGACGGCGAGGCGTTCACCAACCCGGAGGGCGCTCCCGTCCTCCCCCTGTACCTGCGCAGGCCCGACGCCCAGGTGCCCGCCGGCTACAAGGCGGTCCTGCGGGCGTGACCGTCGAACTGCGCGAGATGCGCTGGTGGGACCTGGAGGAGGTACTGGCGCTCGAGCGGGAGCTGTTCCCGCAGGACGCCTGGTCACCGGGGATGTTCTGGTCAGAGCTGGCCGACGCCCGGCATCCGGGGGCCACCCGCCACTACGTGGTCGCGGTGGACGGCGACCGCATCGTCGGCTACGCGGGCCTGGCCGCCGTGGCCGGCACCGGCGACGTGCAGACCATAGCCGTCGCCCGCGACCACTGGGGCACCGGCCTCGGCGCCCGGCTGCTGACCGAACTCCTGCGCAAGGCCACCGCGTTCGAATGCCGCGAGGTGCTGCTGGAGGTCCGGGTGGACAACACCCGCGCCCAGCGCCTCTACGAGCGGTTCGGCTTCGAGCCGATCGGCTTCCGCCGCGGCTACTACCAGCCGGGCAACGTGGACGCCCTCGTCATGCGCCTGACCGATCCCACCTCTGTGCAAGGACTGACATCCCATGGCTGACGAACCCCTCGTCCTCGGCATCGAGACCTCCTGCGACGAGACCGGTGTCGGCATCGTGCGCGGGCACACCCTGCTGGCCGACGCGGTCGCCTCCAGCGTGGACGAGCACGCCCGGTTCGGCGGCGTCGTCCCCGAGGTCGCCAGCCGCGCGCACCTGGAGGCCATGGTCCCCACCATCCAGCGGGCGATGAAGGAGGCCGGGGTCACCCCGGGCGACCTGGACGGCATCGCGGTCACCGCCGGTCCCGGCCTCGCCGGAGCGCTGCTGGTCGGCGTCTCGGCGGCCAAGGCCTACGCCTACGCGCTGGGCAAGCCGCTGTACGGCGTCAACCACCTGGCCTCGCACATCTGCGTCGACCAGCTGGAGCACGGCCCGCTGCCCGAGCCGACGATGGCGCTGCTGGTCTCCGGCGGCCACTCCTCGCTGCTGCTCGCCCCCGACATCACCGCGGACGTGCGGCCGCTCGGCTCCAGCATCGACGACGCGGCCGGCGAGGCGTTCGACAAGGTCGCGCGGCTGCTCGGGCTGGGCTTCCCCGGTGGGCCGGTCATCGACCGGTACGCGCGCGAGGGCGATCCGGACGCCATCCGCTTCCCCCGCGGCCTGACCGGCCCCCGCGACCCGGTCTACGACTTCTCCTTCTCCGGGCTGAAGACCGCGGTGGCCCGCTGGGTCGAGGAGCGGCGGCGCGAGGGCACCGAGGTGCCGATCGCGGACGTGGCCGCCTCCTTCCAGGAGGCCGTCACCGACGTGCTGACCCGCAAGGCGATCCGCGCCTGCCGCGACAACGGCGTCGACCATCTGATGATCGGCGGCGGTGTCGCGGCCAACTCCCGGCTGCGCGCGATGGCCGAGGAGCGCTGCACGGACGCCGGCATCCGGCTGCGGGTGCCGCGCCCCAAGCTGTGCACCGACAACGGCGCGATGGTCGCCGCCCTGGGCGCCGAGATGGTCGCCCGCGGCCGTCCGGCCTCCGACTTCGCGCTGTCCGCGGACTCCTCCCTCCCGGTCACCGAGCCGCATGTGGCGGCGGCGCGCTGATGGCCGCCGTCGCGCTGATGTGGGAGGCCCGCGCCGAGGACGGCCGCGGCGCGGAACTGCTGGAGTGGGCCCGCGCCCAGTCCCTGCCGTCCGTGCCGCTGCGCCGCGAGACCTTCGCGGCGCCGGCCGACCGCGTCCTCGTCATCACCTGGTGGGAGGGCACCTATGACGCCCTGGTGCCCGAACTCCCCGACCCGCCCGAGGAGTTGGTG
Organism: Actinomycetota bacterium; assembly: GCA_048498775.1. Classification (GTDB taxonomy): domain Bacteria; phylum Actinomycetota; class Actinomycetes; order Streptomycetales; family Streptomycetaceae; genus JBEHXI01. Next base: position 3,215 of record JBEHXI010000358.1, read on the forward strand.
CGCCGGGCGGTGCACCGCTGGCGCTTCGAGTCCCTCGGGGTTCAGCCCAGCTCGTAGGCGAAGGTGTACGCCACCGACGTGTCGCCGTGCCGGGTGGTGAAGCCCCCGGAGCCGCGCAGCCCGGCGAGCTCGCCGGTGCCCGAGCCCGGCACGACGTCGAAGACGCACTCCAGGCTGCCGTCCGCCCGGAACGAGCCGCGCTGCTCCAGCAGGAACGCGCCCTTGCGCCCGTCGAGCGTGCCGTTCAGCGCCTCCATGCCGGTGAAGGTGCCGAGCCCCTCCTCGACGTAGGCGATCGTGTACCGGCAGACGGTGCCGGACGCCTCGATGCCGCCGGAGAAGGCGTTGGTGACGGAGGCGTGGGCGAGCTTGGGGTAGCCCTCGCCGAGCACCTCCTCCGTCCAGTCGGTGAAGGTGAAGCTGCCGGTGGTCTGTGTGGGCATGGGGTCCTCCCGGATCCGCGGTGAGCCTTCGACGGCCATCCTGACCGGCATACCTGACACCTTCTGTCAGGTACCGGCACAATGGCCGCCATGCGTGCCGACCGGCTCCTGGCCCTCCTCCTGCTGCTGCAGAACCGCGGCCGGATGACCGCGCCCGAGCTCGCCGCGGAGCTGGAGGTCTCGGTCCGCACCGTCTACCGGGACATCGAGGCGCTGGGCGCGGCCGGCGTCCCGGTCTGCGCCGACCGCGGGCCCGACGGCGGCTACCGGCTCACCGACGGCTACCGCACCCGGCTGACCGGCCTGACCGGCGCCGAGGCCGGCTCCCTCTTCCTGGCCGGCGCGCCGGGCCCCGCCAAGGACCTCGGGCTCGGCGCCGTCCTGGCCACCGCCCAGCTGAAGGTGCAGGCCGCGCTGCCCGCCGGCCTCGCCGAACGGGCCCGGCGCAGCCAGGAACGCTTCCACCTGGACGCGCCCGCCTGGTTCCGGGACGCCGACCAGGTCCCCCACCTGGCGCAGGTCGCCGAGGCCGTCTGGGAGCAGCGGGTGCTGCGGGTCCACTACCGGCGCTGGCGCGGAGAGGTCCACCGCGAACTGCGGCCGCTCGGCATCGTCCTCAAGGGCGGCATCTGGTACGCCGTCGCGTTGGCGGACGGCGAGCCGCGCACCTACCGGATCTCCCGGTTCCTGGCCGTGGAGCCGACCGGGGCGGCCTTCGAGCGGCCGGACGGGTTCGATCTGGCCGCCTACTGGGAGGAGTCCACCCGGCGCCTTGAGCGGATGACGCACCAGGGCACCGCGCGGCTCCGCCTCTCGCCGCGCGGCCGGCTGCTGCTCCCCCTGCAGTTCGGCGCGGCGGGCACCCGCGCCCTGGCCGATGCGGGCGCCCCGGACCCGGACGGCTGGGTGGAGCTCGACCTGCCCGTGGAAGCCCAGGCGGTCGCGGTCGGCGACCTGCTGCGGCTCGGAGCGGAGGCCGAGGTGCTCGGGCCGCCCGACCTGCGGGCGGCGGTCGCGGCGGCGGTGACGGCGCTGGCGGCGCGGTACGCGCCCGGGACGCCGGCGGAACCGTTTGACGCGTACAGAGCGTCTTCGTAGCGGACATCAGCGAACCAGGGGGCGGAGAAGCAGCGGTGTCGATCGAGTTACCGAGCGCCGCGGTGGACGCGTTCTACTTCCTCGGGCTCCCGTGGCCCGGCGTGGACGAGGACCAACTGCGCGGCTGGGGAAGCGACTTGCGCACCTTCGCCGAGGAGATCACCGCCGTCGCGGGCCTGTCGAAGGACGCCGTCAAGGAGCTGGCGGACTCCGACCAGTCGGCCTTCCTGAAGACCGTGGCCGGCAACTGGGAGCAGCACCACGGCACGATCATGGCGTTGCGCGAGCCGATGAACGTCTTCGCGGACGCCCTCGACGTCGCGGCCGTCGCCGTCGAGGTGCAGAAGGGCGTGGTGATCGCCGCGGCGGTCGCGCTGGCCGCCGAGGTCGTCGCCACCCAGGGCGAGGCGCTGGTCACCTTCGGCCTCGCCGAGGCCGAGCTGCCCCTTGAGGTCGCGGCGACCAAACTGGCCATCAAGTTCGCGCTCCAGGAGCTGGAGAACGCCCTGCTGGGCGTGCTGATCGACGACGCTGCCCAGGCCATCGGCAACCATCTGGGCTCATCCGTCGAGAAGTTGCTGATGGGCGGGCTCGGGGTGGCGGGCGAGGCATACGCGCTCAAGACCGACACCAAGGGCATCCGCGGCCTCGCCAAGACCATCAACACCCATGCCCGCCGCACCGAGCGGACCAGCGAGGAGGCCCACCGCCGCACCGCCAACCGCAAGCTGGAGACCGAGTCCCCGGGCGGCAGGTGGCATGTGGTGGAGGTGCTGGAGGCCGCCCTGCTGTCGATCGCCGGGGACCTGTTCAAGAAGCTCCCCGGGACGCTGTTCAAGGTCATGGAGAAGACCGAGGAGGACCTGACCAAGGCGGCCGAGGCCATCGAACAGGCCGACGCCCGCCT
>JBEHXI010000359.1:0-5618 GCA_048498775.1 Actinomycetota bacterium
TGGTCCCGGCCGGGGACGTCGACGAGGCCGCCCGCCGCATCACCCGCGTCCTTCACATCAGCGGGGCCGAACGGTGAGCGGCCGACGACCAGCCCCCGCTGCGTCGTGCCCGGACCCGGCGATCGACCGTGCAGGCCGTGACGTGGAACAGCGACGCCTACCGGCCACGTCCAGGAGGAGTGCTCAGCGCATGAGCCCTGAGCGCCACGACCACGTGACCGTGGACGATGAGGCCTCTCCGGCCCGCACGAAGGTCCGTGCGCGCGCGAGGTCCGTTCACCGACGAGCATCTGGTGCTGCGGCACGCGGCCGCGTATGGGCTGCCGGTGCCGCGTGTTCTGGCGGCCCGGGCGCTGTACGACCCGGCCATGGGCGCCAGCGGTGAGATGCTCGGCATGGTCATGGAGGATCTGGATCCGGCCGCCGGAACGCCGACGCTGGCGCAGGCGGCCGCCGCGGCGGTCGCCGTCCACGCGGTGCCGCCGCTGCCTGGCCGCCCCGGCCTGGATTCGGCGAATCTGGCTGCCCTGCCCGGCCGAGCGCTCAAGCGCCTCGCTGGGCTGCAGGCGGCGGGCCGATGGCAGGTGCCGACGGTGAATAAGCGGTTGCAGATGCTGGCCGATGTCGCCGTCGACCTGGCCCGCGACGCCGAGCGGTCACCGTTCGGGATGTGTCACAGCGAGTTCCACTCGACGTCGCTGCACGTCGACGCCACTGGACAGAGGCGGGTGCTGGACATGGCGCGGGCCTTCACCGGGCCCGGGCTGCTCGACCTGGTCTCCTGGCAAGGCACGCAGCACCCGCCCGATGGCACGGCGCTGCGCGCGCTGCTGGACGCCTACGCCGCCGCGGGCGGCTCTGCGGCGGTGCTGGGCGATCGGGCCGGGTTGCCGGCGACGCAGTGGGCGCTCGGCTGGCGCCGGGTGTGGATCGTCGCCTGGTACATCGAGCAGGCGGCCCGCTGGATGCCCGATCCCGCCCGGGACGAGCACAGTGTGACGGTGGTCGCCCGGCACCTGGTTGAAGCGGCCGATGCGTTCGGAATGCAGTGATGTTGTCGATCCAGTCAGCAGTCGAACATCTCGGTTTGATCTGCGTGGTGTGAGCACGCAGTGCTGTGCGCATGCCCGTCGCCAGCGACGGCTCTCTTACCCCCGTACCATCGCTTGAAAGGATCAGCGCGAATGGACAGCGACATCACCACTGGCAGTACCGTCGGCGGTACGGCCGGTTCCAACGTGGTCACCTGGCGGCGGGTGCGCCGCTACAGCCCGGTCCAGGATCGGGCCGGCATCAGGTCCGCCGAGCAGCTGAACTTCCCGCCGGCGGTCGAGCGGGTCACCCAGGCCCCGGAGGCGTTCACGCCCGCGTTCGCCGATGAGCGGGAGATCCTGCGGGCCACCTATCAGGGCGATGACCGGTGTCAGCTCGCCTGCCCGGGGTGTTACACCCGGGACTTACTGCAGATCACGCCGGCGGCCGCTGCGCGGGCGGGACGCCGCAAGGTCGCCCCGGTCACCGAGTTCGTCGGGCACGTCGAGGCGCTCGGGGACGGGATGCAGGACCTGTACGTGCTGGGCGCCGAGCCGACCATGGATCCGGCGGGGACGGCCGCCAAGCTCGCCTACGCGCGCAAGCGGGGCTGGCCGCAGCAGGTGATCACGCACGGGGCGGTCAGCATCGAGCGGTTCGAGGCCACGTTCGGGGAGGCGCTGGATTCCGGCGGCATCTACATGCTGATCATCAGTCTGGACTCGATGGACGCGGCGGTGAACAACCGGCTGCGGGGCCGTTCGTATGCGCATCAGCGGACGCTTCAGGTCATCGAGCACTGTGTGGCCCGCAAGGCACCGTTCAAGGTGCAGATGACGGTGTGGCCGGTCAACTACCCGACCATCCTCGACAGCGTCGAAGCGCTGTACGGGCTGGGGGTACGGGCGTTCTCCTTCCACTCCGGTTCGCTGGAGGGGGTGACCGACGCCGAGGCCGACCGGGCCGGGCTGATGCCGGTCGACCCGCTGGCCTGGCGGGCGCTGACCGAACACCTGATGGCCTTCCGGGAGGCTCACCGGGAGACGCTGTGGCACTTTAATGTGCCGTTCCTGTACTTCACCGAGGCCGAACTGCGCGAGGCCGTGATCGGGGATGACAAGCTCACCGACGCCTACCTGGAGCACGTGGAGGCGATCGAGGCCGGGCGGGAGTCGGTCAAGCCGGTGCATGCCTGCCCGGCGCTGGATGTGCCGCAGGTGTACGTGTGGGCCAACCGCGGCCCGGCCGGTCGCGGGACGCTGTCGCTGTGCAGCATCGACCGCGACCCGGTCGCCGACGCCTACGCCGACTACGACCCCGACGTGCGGCGCTGGCGCGTCCGCCAGGACGCGGCCCGCAACCAGTTGCAGCACATGGCCGCATCAGCGCATCTGTGCCCCGCGACGCCGTATGCGTTGCGCGCTCACACGGATCGGCTGGTCACCGAGGCCGGGCCGCTGTTCCACGCCTGCCGGTACATCGCCTGCAACCAGATGCCGGTGCGGCTCGGCCAGTTCACCGGCCGCCCCTACGCCGACGCGGTCGCCTTCTACACCGCGTTCGCCCGGGCGCTGGAGGTCTACCCGGCCCCCGATGCCCAGGGGCGGTGGCCGATCAGCCGGATCCGCACGCTGACAGACGGGATCGTGCCGCTGGCCGACCGGGCCCGTATCCTGACCGCCGACCTGGACCGGCACGAGGCGAGCCGACCGGCGCGGTAGCGGCCCGAATCGGCACCGCGCCCGGGGTGGGCGTCAAGGCGGGCGGGGTGCTACTCCTCGCCCGCCTCAGCGTCCGTCCCGCCCGGCCCGGTGGCGGGCGCCACGTGGTCGGCCAGCGTCTCAACGGTGACGGCATTGGCGGCCACGGCCGCATACAGCGTCTCCAAGTTGGGGTAGCCAAGCTCGGCGCCCAGCGCCAGCATCGTGCCGTCGCCTTCCAGATCCAGCAGGTTCACCTCGCGGGCGGCCAGGGCCTCGGCGACCATGCGCCGCCCGGCCGTGCCTGCGGTCTCGGTACGCCGGTCGGCCAGCCACTGGGCGATGTGGACACGGGCGTGGCCGGTGCGGGCGGCCTCCAGCCACGCCTCGGACGGCCCGGACTCGGCGGCGGTGAGGATCTCCACCACCTGCCCGTCATCAAGCGCGGCTGTCAGCGGGGACAGGCGGCCGTTGGTGATCGCGCCGATCGCACGGTGACCGGTGTCGGGGTCCAGGGCGTAGGCGAAGTCGATCGCCGTGGCACCGGCCGGCAGCGGCACAACCGTTCCGGCCGGGGTGAAGGTGACGATGTCGGCGCTGCGCAGATCCACGCGCAGGCTGTCGAGGAACTCCGCCGAAGGGGCATGCGCCTGCCAGGCGAGCAGATTCCGCAGCCACTGCAGGTCGGCACGATGCGCCGCCTGACGGGCCTGGGTCTCGGACGCTTTGGCGGCGTCCTGGATCTGGCTGATGATGCCGTACTCGGCGACCCGGTGCATGCCTGGCGTGCGGATCGCCAGTTCCAAAGTCTCTCCACACGGAGTGACCACCGAGGTGTGCAGCGACTGGTACATGTTGTACTTCGGCAGCGCGATGAAGTCCTTCAGCCGGCCCGGCAGCGGATGCCACAGCCCGTGGATCGCCCCCAGCGCGACGTAACAGTCGGCGGCCTCCCCCTCGACCAGCACTGTAATCCGGCTCGCCTCCCCCACCCGGGGCGGGGCCGCGGGGCTGATTGCCGGCGTGCGGCGGTCCTGGTACAAGGAGTACAGGTGCCGGTCACGCGTGATCACCCGCGCATGCAGGCGCGAGGCCTCCAGAGCCGTGCGCAACTGGCCCATCAGCTGACCGAGCCGCGCGGCGCGGTCAGCGGCGCTACCGGCCAGCGCAGCCCGCGTCCGCTCGTACTCGACCGGGTGGAGGTGTGCGAACGCCAGGTCTTCCATCTCGCGCTTGAGCACGTAGATTCCCAGCCGCTCGGCGAACGGCACCAGCAACTCCAGCGACGCCCGCGCGATCCGCCGGCGCTTTTCCGGCTTGGGATGGAACTGCAGAGTGCGCAGGTTGTGCACCCGGTCAGCAAGCTTGATCACCAAGACCCGCAAGTCGTCGGCAGCCGCAAGAATGATCTTCCGGAACGTCTCGGCCTCGGCCCGCTCCCCCCACTTCGAACCGTCCAGCTTGGTCACCCCGTCCACCAGGACGGCGACCTCCTCACCGAACTCCGCGTGCACCTGTCCCAGCGTCAGCTCGGTGTCCTCGACCGTGTCATGCAGCAACGCGGCGACCAGCGTGGTCGTGTCCATCCCCAGCCCGGCCAAGATCATCGCCACCGCCAGCGGATGGGTCACATACGACGCCCCGGACTTGCGCAGCTGCCCCCGGTGGTACCGCTCGGCCACCGCGTACGCGCGCCGCAGCAACCGCACATCTGCCTTGGGGAAGAACGCCTTGTGCGCCGCGATCAACGGGTCGACCGCCGGATCCGCTTCCGCGCGACGCAGCAACCTCACCGGGTCGGTCCACCGGCTTAGCCGGTAGGCACGGCCCGAGCCGCGGCCACCGGCCGACCTCTCGACCGGCTCTCCCTCCTCGGCCATGCCCCATCCGCTCCTTCAGCGCTCGGCCCCGCTAGCGTCCCTCTACCTCTATAACGGAAATTACCCGCGACCAATGCCCCGGCAGCCACGTACGCCAGCAGTGGCGCATCGACTGACTGGTCGCTGTCTCCCGAGGGCCGCCGCCAGAGCTTTCGCGTCGGCGGATTGTCCGTCGTCCAGGCGCAGGTAGAGCTCGATGTCGTCGCGGAGCTTGAGCGTGGGTTCGGGGCAGTGCCCGGCCCCGCGCATCGGGATGAAGGCGCAGTAGGTCATGGAGCGGCTTCGCAGGAAGCCGCCCTCGCTTTCGAGGGCGACCGAGCGCGTCAGCCCGCGCACCCGCAGCGGCACGACGATCCTGCCGCCGGTGGTGAGCTGATCGGCCCAGGCGGGCGGGATGTCCCAGGCCCCGACGGTGACGATGATCCGGTCAAAGGGAGCATTGTCGGGATGGCCGTACTCGCCGTCCCCGCAGCCCACGTGCACGTCGCCGTAGCCGGCCGCCGCAAGGTTGCGGCGGGCCGCATCAGCGACGTCGTCGTCGATGTCGATGGTCGTCACGTGCCCGTCCGGGCCGGCCAGGTGCGCGAGGAGCGCGGCGTTATAGCCGGTCCCGGCGCCGATCTCCAGGACGCGGTGGCCGGACCGCACGTCGAGTTGTTCGAGCATCTGCGCGACGATGCCTGGTTCGGAGGCCATGCTGCGTGGCCGGCCGTCCGCGCCGCGGTGGGTGACGACGCCGTCGTGGGCGTAGGCGGCCTCGAGCGAGGCGTCGGGGACGAACAGATGCCGCGGGACCGCCCGCATCGCCGCCTCGACCCGGGCGGTGTGAAGCGACCCCCACCGCAAGAGCCGATCGACCATCGCATTCCGCAGGCCCGTCGGGGATGTCCCGGGCGTGTCGATGCTCACCACGCAAGCCTACGGTGGGGGCGCCTGCGCCTCACGCATCTTGGAAAGAGTCCCTTTCGGCAATCAGCGCCGACGGCCATGGGCTACCCCGAATGTC
>JBEHXI010000360.1:0-5583 GCA_048498775.1 Actinomycetota bacterium
AGATTAGAGCAATCTGTGCGCGTATCAAGACTTTCGTCGCGTGGGTTTCGGCGCGCTTTGCGTGCATGTTGAATTGCGAGATAGCAGAGCCGGCCGCGCGTTGGTAAGGTTTCCGGCAGCAGCCGGACGGCGACCCGCGCGTCGGCGTTGCCCTGCCCGCGCACATCGCGGCCCCGCGCCTTCAGCACGGCGGTGCGGGCCTCGGCGTCCTGCTCCTCGAACGACGCGACGCCCTTGTACTGCACGGTCATCGGGCCGACCTTGATCTTGACCACGCCGTTGTACTGGTCGCCGTCGACGCCGGTGAGCTGGGCACCCGGCATGCAGGGGGCGATCCGCTCCAGGTCGGTGAGCAGCGCCCAGGCTTGTCCGGCCGGCAGACTCACTCGGAACTCGTTGGTGAAGTCCATGCGGGACGAGCCTCCTTGCTGGCGATGTGCCGGCGATGTACTGCGAGAGCATCCGCCGGGCGGCGGCGCCGGTGAGCGTCGGACTGGAACGATGGGCCGCCCCGGGCGGGCCGTCAACGCGCAGCTAACCCTTCGCTTAAGAACCGGAGGCGGGCCGCCCGGACCGGCTCAGCTCCAGATGGTCACGTGCACGGCGGGCCGGAACTCGCTCATCGGCACCCCCGCCGACCGGGCCAGCAGCGCCTGGGTGGCGGCCGGTGTGGTGACGAACCGGCAGAAGGCGGCGGCGGTGGCGGAGCGCCGGTCGCCCTTGAGCGCGCTGGCGTGGAGGATGCCGGCCACCGGCGTGCCGACCACGTCCAGGGCGACCAGGGAGCCGCGCCGCAGCTCGTCGCGCACCACGTGCTGGAAGACCAGCGACAGCCCCGCGCCGGAGGCGACCGCGTTGAGCGACGCGGTCACGCTGGGAAACGCCGTCGCCCGGGCGGAGTCCACGCCGAGCCGGGTGAGGAACGCGCCGGCCAGCGTGTCCGGGTCGAGACCGGACGGCCCCAGCAGCCACGGCGCCCTGGCCAGCTGGGCCGGCACCAGCCGCGTCTGGTGGGCCGGCGCGTAGCCGGGCGAGGCGACGACGACCAGCTGGAAGCGGAGGAACGGGATCGACTCGATGCCCGGGTGGCCGGTGACGGCCGGGCCGACGGTGACGTCGGCGCGCCGGTCCTGGAGCAGTTCGGCGAAGACCGCGGCGGGCGCGGCCAGCGTCGCCGCGTCCAGGTCGGGCTGGCGGCGCCCGAAGGCGGCCAGCAGCGGCGGCAGGATCTGCTCGGCGCTGGTCTCGGTGGCGGCCACCCGCAGGTGGGCGGTGCCGGCACCGGCCTCCCGGACGCGGTGCCGGGTCTCCTCGGCCAGGCCGACGATCTCGGCGGCTCCGGCCGCCAGCCGCCGGCCGCCCGCCGTCAGGCTGATCCCGCCGGCCGCCCGGATGAACAGCACGTCGCCGAACTCCCGGCGGAGCACCGCCACCGCCCCGGAGACCGCCGGCTCGGTGACGCCGAGCGACTCAGCGGCCGCCTTGACCGAGCCCAGGCGGGCCACCGCGACGAAGGCGCGAAGCTGGGTGAGCGTCATGGCCGTCATTAGAGCGCCACCCGGCACCGGGCAATAGCCCTCGGGCACGATCACCTGCGCGCTCTTAACCAAACGCTTCACTCGTCGTTGACCGCCCCCGCCGCCGGGTCCAAGGTGCGACCGGCGCACACCAGCCACCGGTAGGGCCATCGGAAGGAGGGCGCCGTGCAGGTACCCGCGTCGTTCGAGTATCAACGGGCGCAGAGTGTCGACGAGGCGCTGGACCTGTTGCAGCGCTTCGGCGAGGAGGCACGGGTCGTCGCCGGCGGGCACAGCCTGCTGCCGATGATGAAACTGCGGCTGGCCAGGCCGGAGGTCCTGGTCGACATCAACGACCTGGCCGAGCTGGACCACATCCGCGAGGCGGACGGCGAGTTGTGCGTCGGGGCGCTGACCCGGCACCGCACCCTGCTGGAGTCCGAGCTGGTCGGGCGGTACTTCCCGATCGTCCACGACGCGGAGCGGGTGATCGCCGACCCGCCGGTCCGCAACCGCGGCACCATCGGCGGTTCGCTGTGCCAGGCCGACCCGTCGGAGGACCTGTCCGCGGTCTGCGCCGCGCTGCACGCCCGGGCGGTGATCCGCGGCCGGGACGGGACGCGCACGGTGTCGATGGAGGACTTCCACGTCGGCCCGTACGAGACGGCGGTCGGCGCCGGGGAGATGCTGGTCGAGGTCCGCATCCCCATCCGGCCGGGCGCCGGCAGCGCGTACGAGAAGGTCGAGCGCAAGGCGGGCGACTGGGCCGTCGCGGCGGCCGGTGCCGCGCTCTGCCTGCGGGACGGGCGGATCGCCGAGCCGGGCGTGGCACTGGCCGCGGTCGGCCTGGAGACGCCGAGCGCGCGCCGGGTGGAGGAGCTGCTCGACGGCGCCGAGCCCTCCGAGGCCCTGTACGAGGAGGCGGCGCGGCTGGCCGCCGAGGACTGCTCACCGGTCACCGACAGCAGGGGCAGCGCCGCCTACAAGCGGCATCTGGCCGGCGAACTCACCAGGCGGGCCGTACGGCGGGCGGTCGCCCGGGCCGCCGCAAGGGAGGCATGACATGCAGGTCACCGTCAACGTCAACGGCGAGGACCACACCCGGGAGGTGGAGGCCCGCCATCTCCTGGTGCGCTTCCTCCGCGACGACCTCGGGCTGACCGGCACCCACTGGGGGTGCGACACCAGCAACTGCGGGACGTGCGTGGTGCTGATGGACGGGGAGCCCGTCAAGAGCTGCACGGTGCTGGCGGCCATGGCGGCCGGCCACGAGATCCGCACCGTCGAGGGGCTCGCCGAGGGCGAGAAGCTCGACACCGTCCAGCAGGGCTTCATCGAGGAGCACGGCCTGCAGTGCGGTTTCTGCACTCCGGGGATGATGCTCACCGCCCGGGCGCTGCTGGACCGCAACCCGGACCCGACCGAGCAGGAGATCCGCGAGGCGATCTCCGGGCAGCTGTGCCGGTGCACCGGCTATCTCAACATCGTCCGGGCCGTGCAGTGGGCCGCGGAGCACCAGGCCGCCGGCACCGATGCCGCCGAGACCGCAGGGAGCCGGCCGTGACGACCGTCGAGGAACCCCCCGCCACCGCGCCGGACGAGCGGCCCATCGGCTACGGCCGGATGAAGCGCAAGGAGGACCCGCGGTTCGTGCGCGGGAAGGGCCGTTACGTCGACGACGTGCGGCTGCCGGGCATGCTGCACGGCGCGGTGCTGCGCAGCCCGTTCGCCCACGCCCGGATCGTGTCGATCGACACCTCGGCCGCCGAGGCGCATCCCAAGGTCAAGGCCGTGATCACCGGCGAGACGCTGGCGGGGCTCGGGCTGGCCTGGATGCCGACGCTGTCGATGGACACCCAGGCGGTGCTCGCCACCGACAAGGTGCGTTTCCAGGGCCAGGAGGTGGCGTTCGTCGTCGCCGAGGACCACTACTCGGCGCGGGACGCCATCGAGCTGATCGACGTGGAGTACGAGCCGCTGGACCCGGTGGTCGACGCCCGCCGGGCGATGGACCCGGGCGCCCCGGTGATCCGGGACGACCTGGAGGGCCGCACCGACAACCACATCTTCGACTGGGAGGCCGGCGACAGGGCGGCCACCGACGAGGTGTTCTCCCGCGCCGATGTGGTCGTCACCCAGCAGATGCTCTACCCCAGGGTGCACCCCGCGCCGATGGAGACCTGCGGCGCGGTGGCCTCCATGGACCCGATCGACGGCAAGCTCACGCTGTGGACCACCACCCAGGCTCCGCACGCGCACCGCACCCTGTACGCGATGGTCGCCGGGCTGCCCGAGCACAAGATCCGGGTGATCGCGCCGGACATCGGCGGCGGCTTCGGCAACAAGGTCGGCATCTACCCGGGCTATGTGTGCGCGGTGGTCGGCTCGATCGTCACCGGCCGGCCGGTGAAGTGGATGGAGGACCGCTCCGAGAACCTGATGAGCACGTCCTTCGCCCGCGACTACCACATGGCCGGCGAGATCGCCGCGACCCGGGACGGGCGGATCCTCGGGGTGCGGGTGAAGGTGCTCGCCGACCACGGGGCGTTCAACTCCACGGCGCAGCCCACCAAGTACCCGGCCGGCTTCTTCCACATCTTCACCGGCTCCTACGACATCGAGGCCGCGCACTGCGAGGTCACCGGCGTCTACACCAACAAGGCGCCCGGCGGCGTCGCGTACGCCTGCTCGTTCCGGGTCACCGAGGCGGTGTACCTGATCGAGCGCATGGTGGACTGCCTGGCGGCCGAACTGGGCCGCGACCCGGCCGAGTTGCGGATGCGGAACCTGCTGCGGCCCGAGCAGTTCCCGTACCAGAACAAGACCGGCTGGGAGTACGACTCCGGCGACTACCCGGCCTGCCTGCGCAAGGCGATGGACCTGGCCGGCTACGAGGAGCTCCGCCGCGAGCAGGCCGAGAAGCGGGCCCGCGGCGAACTGATGGGCATCGGCATCTCGTTCTTCACCGAGACGGTCGGCGCCGGCCCGCGCAAGCACATGGACATCCTGGGCCTGGGCATGGCCGACGGCTGCGAGCTGCGCGTCCACCCCACCGGCAAGGCCGTGGTGCGGCTGAGCGTGCAGACCCAGGGGCAGGGCCACGAGACGACGTTCGCCCAGATCGTCGCCGAGGAGCTGGGCATCCCGCCCGAGGACATCGACGTGGTGCACGGCGACACCGACCAGACGCCGTTCGGCCTGGGCACCTACGGCAGCCGCTCCACCCCGGTGTCGGGCGCGGCCGCGGCCGTCGTGGCGCGCAAGGTGCGCGACAAGGCGCGGATCATCGCCGGCGCGATGCTGGAGGTCTCCCCCGACGACCTGGAGTGGACCAAGGGCCGCTGGTCGGTCAAGGGCGACCCGTCCGCGACGAAGACCATCCAGGAGATCGCGCTGGCCGCGCACGGCTCGCTGGAGCTGCCGGAGGGCGTCGAGGGCCACCTGGAGGCCATGACCGTCTACAACCCGCCCAACCTGACGTACCCGTTCGGCGCGTACATCTGCGTGGTGGACGTCGATCCGGGCACCGGGACGGTGAAGGTGCGCCGCTTCATCGCGGTGGACGACTGCGGCACCCGCATCAACCCCATGATCATCGAGGGGCAGGTGCACGGCGGGCTCGCGGACGGCGTCGGCATGGCGCTGATGGAGTTCATCGGCTTCGACGAGGACGGCAACAACCTGTCCGGCTCGTTCATGGACTACCTGCTGCCGACCGCGCTGGAGGTGCCGGCCTGGGAGCTGGGCCACACCGTCACCCCCTCACCGCACCACCCGATCGGCGCGAAGGGCATCGGCGAGTCCGCGACGGTCGGCTCCCCGCCTGCCGTGGTCAACGCGGTGCTCGACGCCATCCGGGTGCGGCACGCCGACATGCCGCTCACCCCCGGGCGGGTGTGGCAGGCCCTGCACGAGGGCGGCGTGGAGGCCCCGCAGTGAGTGCCGGGCTGCTGCTGGAGCAGCGGATGGCCGAGCTGACGGCACGTCAGGTCCCGTTCGTCAAGGCCACCGTGGTGGGGGGGGGGGGGGGGGGGGGGGGGGGGGGGGGAAAGGGTGCATGGGACAA
>JBEHXI010000361.1:0-5563 GCA_048498775.1 Actinomycetota bacterium
TGTGCCGGGGCGGGATGCGGCGGTGCCCGCCCTTCCGGTCCTGGTGGCCGCGTTCCTCGGGATCGGCACGGTCTTCGGCGGGATGCAGGTCTCGCTGACCGCGTTCACCCAGGCCACCGGCCGTCCGGACCTGGCCGGGCCGCTCTACGGGATCTTCGCGGGCGGGAACATGCTCGCCGGGGTCGTCGTCGGCGCCGTCGCCTGGCGCGCCACCCCGACCCGGCGGCTGCTGACGGCCTACCCGCTGCTGGCGCTGGCCTGCGCGGCGCTGCCGTCCGCCGGCTCGCTGCCGCTGCTCGGCGCCCTCGGGCTGCTGACCGGGCTGTGCGTCGCGCCCTCCCTGGTCAGCGGCTACACCCTGGCCGAGGTCCTGGTCCCGGCGGCCCGCCGCACCGAGGCGTTCACCTGGCTGACCGGCGCCGTGGCCCTGGGCCAGGCCGCCGCGGCCACGTCGGCGGGCCGGCTCTCCGACGCCTTCGGGCCGAGCGCGGGCTTCCTGGTGCCGCTGGCCGGGACGGCGTCGGCCGCGCTGGCGGTGGTGGCGCTGCGCCGGCGGCTGGTGCCGGGCGCGGTGGCGGCCGTCGGCGCGGCAGGGAGTGCGGCCGGTCACCAACAGGCCGCCGCAGTGGACTGACGCGGCGGAATACTGCACTATGAGTGCGTCGTTAGCACTCAACGAGTAAGAGTGCCAGGAGGAGCAAGTGCCGACCTACCAGTACCAGTGCACCGAGTGCGGCGAGAGCCTCGAGGCGGTGCAGAAGTTCAGTGACGAGGCGCTCACCGAGTGCCCCAGCTGCCAGGGCCGTCTGCGCAAGGTCTTCTCCGCGGTCGGCGTCGTCTTCAAGGGCTCGGGCTTCTACCGGACCGACAGCCGCGGCTCGTCGTCCAGCAGCACGCCGGCGGCCAAGAGCGGCGACTCCTCGTCGTCCTCGTCCTCGACGTCCTCGACGTCCTCGTCGTCGTCTTCGGCGTCGAGCAGCTCGTCCTCCTCCTCGGGCTCCTCGGGCTCCTCGGGCACCACCGCCGCCTGACCGCCCGTCCTCCCGCACCGCGACCCCGCCGAACCCGGACTCCGTCCAGCCGGTGGGGTCGTCGGGACACCCGGGCGGGCTAAGGTGCTCGCATGGTGGACAGCAGCAGCCGGCAGGCCGAGATAGGTGTCATCGGCGGTTCCGGCCTCTACTCCTTCCTCGACGACGTGACCGAGGTCACCGTCGAGACGCCCTACGGCCCGCCGAGCGACTCGGTGTTCCTCGGCGAGGTGGCCGGCCGCCGGGTGGCGTTCCTGCCCCGGCACGGCCGCAAGCATCACCTGCCGCCGCATCTGATCAACTACCGCGCCAACCTGTGGGCGCTGCGGTCGCTCGGGGTGCGCCAGGTGCTGGCGCCGTGCGCGGTCGGCGGGCTGCGCCCGGAGTACGGCCCCGGCACCCTGCTCATCCCCGACCAGCTCGTGGACCGTACGACGTCCCGCGTCCAGAGCTACTACGACGGCGAGGTGCTGCCGGACGGCAGTGCCTCCACCGTGGTGCACGTGGCGTTCGCCGACCCGTACTGCCCCGAGGGGCGGCGCGTCGCGGCGGACACCGCCCGCGCGGGCGGCTGGGAGCCGGTCGACGGCGGCACCCTGGTGGTCATCGAGGGGCCGCGGTTCTCCACCCGCGCCGAGTCGCGCTGGTACGCGGCGCAGGGCTGGTCGGTGGTCGGCATGACGGGCCACCCGGAGGCCATCCTCGCCCGTGAGCTGGCGCTCTGCTACACCTCGCTCAACCTGGTCACCGACCTGGACGCGGGCGCCGAGACCGGTGAGGGCGTCTCCCACGAGGAGGTGCTGCGGGTCTTCGCGGCGAACGTCGACCGGCTGCGCACGGTGCTGTTCGACGTGGTGGCCGCGCTGCCCCCGTCCACCGGGCGGGACTGCCTGTGCAGCCACGCCCTCGACGGCCTGGACACCGGGATCGCCCTGCCGTAGCGACCGCCGCCCGTGCCTCGCGCCCCCGGATTGGACACACCGGGGGCGCGATGCCGTAGGTTGCGGCCCGTTCGTCCGACGATCGGCACGGAAACAAGGGGCTGCGGTGAGCACGGTCAGCGAGAAGAAGCAGAGTCCTGGACTGCTGCACGGATTCAGGGCGTTTCTGATGCGCGGCAACGTCGTCGACCTCGCGGTCGCCGTCGTCGTCGGCGCCGCGTTCACCAGCATCGTGAACTCGGTGGTCAACGGCCTGATCAACCCGGTGGTCGGCGCCATCGGCACCAAGGACCTCTCCGGCTACCGGTCCTGCCTGACCACCTGCCATGTGGACGCCGCCGGGCACTCCATCGGCGTCTACCTGCTGTGGGGGTCGGTGCTCAGCGCCGTCCTGAACTTCGTGATCACCTCGGCGGTCGTGTACTTCCTGATGGTGGCGCCCATGGCCCGCTTCCTGGCCCGCCGGGCCGCCCGGCACCAGCAGGAGAAGGCGGCCGAGGAGACCGAGCTGGCCGTGCTGCGGGAGATACGCGACGCCCTGCTGGAGCAGCAGCGTCGCAACCAGGTGTCCTGAAGGACGAGGACGCCCGACGTCCCCGACGTCCCCGGCGGACCGCCTCCGCCGGGGACGTCAGGAACGATCAGATGTGGTGCGGGGGCTTCTCGTCGAGGAAGCGGGCGAGTTCCGCGGCGCCGCCCTGTCCCGCGGACGGACGCTCCCCCCAGCCCTCGTCGGACTCGTCCGGCGCGGGGCGGTCGAGGGGATCGCCGAAGTCCAGTGCGGAGGAGTCGGGGCGGCTGCTCATGGCCTCCAGCGTACGACGGCTGTGCGGCGGCCGTCGTAGAGCCATGACGGTCCACGGCGCACGCCCGGTCAGGCGGCCACCGGCACCCGCGGCTCCGGTTCCCCGGCCGGCGCGTCCGTCCCGGCCCGGGCGCGCCCGCGCACGCTCTTGAGCAGCACGACCAGCATCCCGGTGGCCGCGGTGCCCGCCACGATGGCCAGCAGGTACAGCAGCGGGTTGCCGATCAGCGGGACCACGAAGACGCCGCCGTGCGGGGCGCGCAGCGTGCAGCCGAACGCCATGCTCAGCGCGCCGGTGACCGCGCCGCCCGCCATGCTCGCCGGGATCACCCGCAGCGGGTCCGCGGCGGCGAACGGGATGGCGCCCTCGGAGATGAACGACGCCCCGAGCACCCAGGCCGCCTTGCCGTTCTCCCGCTCGGCCCGGGTGAACAGGCTGCCGCGGACGGTGGTGGCCAGCGCCATGCCCAGCGGCGGCACCATGCCGGCCGCCATCACCGCCGCCATGATCTTCAGGCTGCCGGTGGTCGGGGCGGCCACGGCGATGCCGCCGGTGGCGAAGGCGTAGGCGACCTTGTTGACCGGCCCGCCCAGGTCGAAGCACATCATCAGGCCGAGGATGACGCCCAGGATGACGGCGTTGGCCCCGGACAGCCCGGCCAGCCAGGCGGTCATCGCCTTCTGCGCGGCGGCGATCGGCTTGCCGATCACCACGAACATCAGGAACCCGACGACCGCGGCGGACACCAGCGGGATCACCACCACCGGCATGATGCCGCGCAACACCGGTGGGACGCGGACCCGTTGGATCGCCATGACGACCGCGCCGGCCAGCAGACCGGCCACCAGGCCGCCCAGGAAACCGGCGTTGATGGTCAGCGCGACCGCTCCGCCGACCACCCCGGGCACCAGGCCCGGCCGGTCGGCCATGCCGTAGGCGATGTAGCCGGCGAGGATCGGCACCAGGAAGCCGAACGCGGTGGAGCCGATCTGGAACAGCAGCGCGGCCCAGCTCCCGGACTGCGTCCAGGCGAACTGCTGGGCCACCGAGGGCGCCTTGTTGACCTGGTAGCCGCCGATCGCGAAGGCCAGGGCGATCAGCAGGCCGCCCGCGGCGACGAACGGGACCATGTAGCTCACACCGGTCATCAGCCAGGTGCGCAGCCGGGTGCCCGGGTGCTCGCGACGGGCGTCCTCCGGTTCGGTGCCGGCGGCCGGGGCCGTGTCCGGGTTCGGGTCCGGGCGTCCGGTGGCGGTGGCGGTGGCGGTGGCGGCACGCTCCGCCCGCCGCCGTGCCTCCTCGATGAGGTCGGCGGGCCGGTTGACCGCGGCCTTCACCCCGACGTCGACGACCGGCTTGCCCGCGAAGCGCTCCTTGTCGCGGACCTCGACGTCGTGGGCGAGGATCACCGCGTCGGCGGCGGCGACGGCGGCGCTCGGCAGCCGGTCGAAGCCGGCCGAGCCCTGCGTCTCGACCAGGATCTCCACGCCCCGTTCCGCGGCGGCGCGTTGCAGCGACTCGGCGGCCAGATAGGTGTGGGCGATCCCGGTCGGGCAGGACGTGACGGCGACGATCCGGAACTCCGCCGCCGTGGCGGGGGGTTGGGGCGCGGGCGGCTCGCCGGATATCAGGGCGGCGGCGTCCGCCGGGTCGGCGGTGCGCCGCAGGGCGGCGGTGAACTCCTCGTCCATCAGCCGCCGGGCCAGCGAGGACAGGATCGTCAGGTGCGCGTCGTCCGCCCCGGCCGGGGCCGCGATCAGGAACACCAGGTCGGCCGGGCCGTCGGTGGCACCGAAGTCGATGCCCCGGGAGCTGCGGCCGAACGCCAGCGTAGGGGCGGTGACATGGGCGCTGCGGCAGTGCGGGATGCCGATACCGCCGTCGAGCCCGGTGGGCATCTGCGCCTCGCGGGCCGCCACGTCGGCGAGGAAGCCGTCCAGATCGGTGACCCGGCCCGCGGCGGCCATCCGCCCGGCGAGCGCACGGGCGGCTGCTTCCTTGGTGTCCGCGGCCAGGTCGAGGTCGACCAGATCGGCGGTGATCAGGCCGCCCGGGTCGCCGTGGCCCGGGTCGCTGCTCGGTTCGTTCATCGCGCGGCTCCCTTGTCCGCGGCCGCCCGCGGGCGGCCGGTGGTCGCAGCAGCAGGAACGTCACTCATGCCGGCTCCTTCAGGACGCGGTCCAGCGGGACGTCGGCGGTCGTGGTGACCGCCGGCAGATCGAGGTCGGCCGGTGTGGGCATGACGCTGCCGGGCAGTTGGACGGCGGCCGCTCCGTACGCGACGGCCGAGGCCAGGGCGGAGCGCCCGGCGCCGCCCGCGAGGAGGAAACCGGCCAGCGCGGCATCGCCCGCGCCCACGGTGCTGCGCACGGCGGCCACCGGCGCCCCGCCGAAGTACGCGCCTGTGGCGTCCACCAGCAACTGCCCGTCCGCGCCCAGGCTGGCCAGCACCGCTCCCGCGCCCCGGCCGCGCAGTTCCTCGGCGGCCTTCACCGCGTCGCCCACGGTGGCCAGCGGGCGCCCGACGGCCTCGGCCAGCTCGGCGGTGTTGGGCTTGACGACGTCGGGGCGCTCGGCGAGTGCGGCGAGCAGCGAGGGCCCGGAGGTGTCCAGCGCGACCCGGGCGCCCGCGCGGTGTGCCCGGGCGACCAGCTCCGCGTACCAGCGGGACGGCAGGCCGCGCGGGAGGCTGCCGCAGCACGCGATCCAGGCGGCGCCCCGCGAACGGTCCCGCACCGCCTCCAGCAGCGCCTCGGACTCGCCGGGGGCCAGCTCGGGGCCGGGC
>JBEHXI010000362.1:0-5555 GCA_048498775.1 Actinomycetota bacterium
CTCATGCCGAACTGCAAGGGCCCGACGCTCTCCAGCGGGGTGAGCACCCACACCGGCCGGGCCCGTGTGGTGGCTTTTTGAGGGCCTGGCGACGTCATCCCGCCCATTCCCCCTCTGCTGCCCTCGAGCTCCAAGAGGTGAACTGTCCGATAGGTGATCACCTACACGAAAAGTGCCCCTGGCCAGCGAGAATGAGGATTGTCTAGGCCCTCGTTTCCGCGTCCGTCGGAGGCACTTCTCAGATGAGTAAGCGTATCGGGTCGTACCCACGTGTGCGGGTGGCGGGTGGCGGCCGAGGGGTGGTCGCGCAGGCTGGTGGGGTACTGGTGGTCGAGACGGCCCGCCAGGCCGGGCTGGATGCGGCGCTGTCCTCGACCCTCGCGCCGTGGCGCAAGCCCAGGACGGTGCACGATCCGGGCAAGATCCTGCTCGACCTGGCTCTGGCGACCGCTCTGGGCGGTGACTGCCTGGCCGACATCGCGATGCTGCGCGCCGAGCCGGCCGTGTTCGGGCCGGTCGCCTCCGACCCCACCGTTTCCCGGCTCATCGACACCCTGGCCGCAGCCGGTCCGCGCGCCCTGGCAGCGGTACGCCGGGCCAGGGCGGATGCCCGCGAGCGGGCTTGGAAGCTTGCCGGGCACCAGGCCCCAGACGCGGGTGGTGAGGTGACCGTGGACATCGACGGCGTCTTGGTCCTGGCGCACTCCGAGAAGGAGGACGCTGCCGCGACCTGGAAGAAGACCTTCGGCCACCACCCGCTGTTCGCGTTCATAGACCACGGCGCCACCGGATCCGGAGAGCCGGTGGCCGGCCTGCTGCGACCGGGGAACGCGGGCAGCAACACCGCCGCCGACCACATCACCGCAGCCCGGATCGCGCTGGCCCAGCTCCCGGCGAAGTATCGGCGCGGGCGGCGGACCCTGATCCGCACCGACTCCGGCGGCGGCACTCACGAGTTCGTGAACTGGCTTGCCGCCCGCGGTCGCTGGCTGTCGTACTCGGTCGGGATGACCATCACTGACGCGATCCACCAGGCCGTGCTCCTGGTTCCGGCCTCGGCCTGGACACCGGCCATCGAGCCCGGCGGCGAGGTACGTGACGGCGCCTGGGTCGCCGAACTGGCCGGGGACGTCCTCAAAGGCTGGCCGAAGGGCATGCGGCTGATTGTGCGAAAGGAACGCCCGCATCCAGGGGCGCAGTTGCGCTTCACCGACGCCGACGGAATGCGCCTGACCTGCTTTGCCACCAACACCACCAACGCGCCGATCGCCCAACTGGAGCTGCGGCACCGTCAGCGAGCCCGTGCCGAGGACCGCATCCGCGCCGCCCGCGACACCGGCCTGCGCAACCTCCCCCTCCACCGCGCCGCACAGAACCGGATCTGGCTGGAGATCGTCCAGATCGCACTCGATCTGCTGGCCTGGATGCCGATGCTCGCCCTGACCGGCGAAGCCCGCCGCTGGGAACCCAAGCGGCTCCGGCTACGGCTGTTCTCCGCCGCCGGACAGCTCGCCACAACCGGCCGCCGCCGCTACCTCCGCCTCGCCCGGCACTGGCCCTGGACCCACCTGATCACCACCGCGTTCGACCGCCTGCAAGCCCTACCAAAACCCGGCTGACCAGCAACAACGTCCCACCCCGACGAACCCTCTCACCCGCCCGGAGCAGTGGAACCCGGCGCACACCCGACGCGACAGGCGGGCCACCAGCCTGCCCACCACCCGCCTCACAAGACGAAACGGCCCACCAGCGAATCCGACGGACCGTCATGAAAGATCGAGGTTAGCGCTAGCAAGCCACGGTTACAGCTCAGCCTCTCCACAAGGCACCGCCCACCGCACCCTTGAAGGCGTCGCTGCCCTCCGCCCGCGTCACGACCAACGCCGATTGCCAGCCTGACCTGGCATTAGGACGAAACTAGGACGGTTCAGGGACCCACGTCCGTAGCGTCCCCACGGGGTCACTGATGCACTTCATGCTTTCGCTCGGGGCTCACCTCAGGCCCAGGAAGCCCCCAAAGGCACAGTCCGGGGAAACAGGGACACGCACACGATCGGAGTTTGAAGATGGCACGAAAGCGGAAGCGCACCAGAAGCTTCGCCACGGTCCTGGCCGTAGGCGTAACAGCCCTTACCCTCAGCACGCAAACCGCGAGCGCAACCCTCAACATCCCGAGCACAGTCCTGCAGAACAATGCCAGCGGCTACTGCGTCATTGAACGCAACACTTCGTCGGCCGGCATAGGCGACTCCTGCGGCTGGGCCGGCACGTACTTTCACATCATCAGCGCCGCCCCCGACGCCGGAGGCGCCGCCTACGTGCAGATCCAGACCACCCAAGACGACCCGAGCGGCCCCGGCTACTGCCTGTACGCCGTTGGACAGGGCACCGGCCCCTCTGGCGCCCCTGCCGGTTCCTCCGACGTGGAATTGATCCCCTGCTGGTACAACGACCCCCGTGCCATATGGGCTGTGGCCAGGGCCGGAGCCACCACCAACGGCTACACCCCCGAGACGTTCTTCACCTTCGACGGGCGCGTCTGCCTGGACGGCGGTTTCGGAACCCTATACGCCTATCGCGAGGAGGGCTGCAACGGCGGCAACGCCTGGCAAAGGTGGACTGTGTACACCGGCTGACCACTCAGCCCAGAAATGCCGACGCAATGGGGTCGGCCTACCCCCACTAAAGGCTTTCCCGTAATCGATCTCCGGGGCGTACTTGGCCGCTTCGAGGGCTGGAACCCTGCCCGCTTAGCCTGCCTGCCGGCGTCACGTCCCCCGGCCCTCGTACACATGCCAGGACGCCGCCAGGCGAACCAGTCGGTGTCCGACCAGCCGATCGCGGATCGACTCCGGGGCCGTGAGCTGGGCATACAGGGTCCGAGGATTCCACGCCCGGGACCGTACCGCGACTTCTTTCCCGGCTCGTCTGCCTTTACGAGACAACCCTTAGGACGGATCCAGGACGGACGAAGGACACGAGTGCATAGCATCATCCCCACGTCTGCCAGGTCCGATCTCGGCAGACTCCACAAAGCCATGAGGTATCCCAAGGGGGTTTCACCTTGAAGGTGATGATCAGGTCCGCGCTTGCTGTCGCCGTCATGACCGCTGGCATTTTCACGGCTGTGACGGGAACCGCCAACGCCGCGGTCGACATTCCGAACACGCAGATTGGCCTTCGGGCTCTCGGCCAGGACGGCGGCCAGTGCGTCGTGGACGACTACGCGCAGGGAAGCTATATCAGCGATTGCGGTCTGTGGGGCGCGTCGGACAACTGGCACGTTTATTCCGCCTATCCTGATGCACCGGGCGGCGCCTACGCCAACGTTGCGATCCGCAGTCAGCGCACGGACGAGTGCCTCACGGTCTTGAACCAGGTAGCCAAGCCGGCGGGATTCGGAAACGAGGTGTCTCCGCGCCCCTGCGACGGCTCGGCTGCCCAGGAGTGGGCGAGCACCCGTAGCGCGGACGGCTACATCAACTACTTCAACTTCCAGTACCGGGTCTGCCTCGACGGCGGCTACGGGGACACCTACGGGTTCCCGGAGAACGGCTGCAACGCACACGGTGAGAACCAGTGGCAAGACTGGTACTACCTTCCCCCCGCCGTTTAGCTGAGACAACGCCACGGAAGGGGCACCTGAGAGGCAACGTCACAGACCGGATTCCGTCTCACATGGACTTGCATCCGCCCAGGTCACTGCACCGGGCACAAGCAAGATCGAATGAGACGGGACAACCCTGATGACGCGCCTGCGGCACGGGGACGGCGTCGCGACCATGGGCCGTATGAAGGACAAGCCGCGCCGTGGATGCCCCGGTGACGGCATTCCCCGCACCACGCTCGACCCCGCGCAGGCGGCGCTCCGCCAGTGGACCACCGATTCGGCCGATGTCCTCGACCTGCCCGCCATCGCCTCCGAGCGGGAGACGGGGCGCGTCCTCGAGGTCGCGCCCGTCGGGATCGAAGGCGCGGGCCTGCTCACCGGGGCGGAACCGGCGGACGTGCGGTGCACGACGGGAAGAGCTTCCTGCGGGTGTGCGGCAAGCCCTCGGCAGGGCGGAGGCGTCCGTCATCGAGATCGTGCAGAGCATCCAGGACGTCGCATCGCCATCGGCGACGCGGAGGAAGAGGAGGAGTAGGGGGCGGTCGGGCGCTGGCCGGACGGGCTTCCTCGGCCGGCTCGGGGTGGCGCCCTTCCGCGCGAGTCGCCTGGTCATGAGGCTGATGGTGGCCCAGGTGATCAGGGGCTCGGAGTGCTGGACGAGGCGTTCGTAGTCTCTGCCGTGATATCGGGCGTGCATCATCCATGCAAGGCCGCGTTCGACGACCCAGCGGTGGGGCAGGATGACGAAGCCAGAGGCGTCTTTGGGGCGGCTGACGGGCTTGATGGTGAGGTTGAGGCGCCTCTTGGCCCATTCGACGAGCTTGCCGGCGTAGGCGGAGTCGGCCCACACGATCGTGATGTCAGGGTGCATCAGGCGCAGGTGGAAGAGGACTTCCCTGGCGGCTGCGGCATCGTGCAGGTCGGCGGGTCGGCGGGTGTGACCATGACCATGAGGGGCGGTCCGCGGGTGTCGACGGCCAGGTGGCGCTTGCGGTCGTTGATCTTCTTGCCGGCGTCGTAGCCGCGGGTGGTCCTGGAGACGGTCTCGGCTGCTTTCACGCTCTGGGAGTCGATGACGGTGGCCACCGCGCGGGGACCTTTGCCGAGGTCGCGGCGGATCCGTCCCGAGAGCTGGCCTCGGATCTGGCAGACGACCCCGGCGGCAGCCGAGGTCTTGTCAAGACCTGTGGATAGCTCGGCTTCGAGCAACCTTTTTTGCTGGTGACGAGTCGACTGGTCGTGTGCACGAGCAAATAATGATCAAGACTTGGCGGTTCGGCCTCCAACATGGACGGCGTGACCGTAGAAGCCTTCGGGTTGCTGAGCCAGGAGTGGAGGAACCTGGCGAGTCACCATTGCGACCGGTTCGGAACGGGTGGTCGCGTCGTGCGCTTCCTTATCGGTCCACAGCTGTGTCAGCCAAATCGTGTCCGGGTCGTCGAAAGCTGCGTTGATGCTGTAAGCGAGCAGGCCGCTGTCGTCGCCGCTGGCGCGGAATCCATCAAGGAGCAAGGCGATCAGGTCGTCACGCCGACCAGGCAGTGCGGTCATTCGCCCGTAGACACTGAACATATTCTCGCTGGACACGCGCGTTCACCCCTTCGCCTGATCCATCCGCGTTCGAGCTTAACCCACTGAGCTCTTTCCAACCTGTCGGGCTGGGTGGGCAGTTGGGCTGACAGACAGGTGAGGCCCCTGGTAGATGGGTTTCGAGCAAGAAATCCGTCTCCACCAGAGGCTTCGTGTGCTTGCCTACCCGTCGGGCGTCGACGTGTCCAGTTCCGCGCTGCGCTTCCTGTCCGCCAAGCTCCGTCAGCGCCGCCAAGAGCTCGGTGCCCGCTGGCGGCGCCTGAATGTCGGCCGTCAGGCCCTGCTCACTCTCGCCCATCTCCGCAACGGCCACCCGTATGCCCAGCTCGCGGCCGGGTTCGGCATCGGCACCACG
>JBEHXI010000363.1:0-5542 GCA_048498775.1 Actinomycetota bacterium
GGCGTGTCCCCTGGTGCCCGAGCGCCGGGCTCACTCCGGGCGCCGGGGGAGGGGCGGCCGGTCCCACCCCTCGGGCAGCTCCGGCACCGGCCAGGACGGGTCCGGACGCCAGTGCTGCCAGCCGTCCCGGAACGGCGAGCCCCAGTCCTCGATGAGCCGCACCGCCCGGCGCCCGGCCGCCCGGACCCGTCCGGCCAGCTCCGCGTCGACCAGCCCGTCGGCCTGCGCCTGGGCGAACTCGTCCTCGTCCCGCCAGGACCAGCTGCCGTCCGGCTCCACCGAGATGTCCAGAAAGTGATCCTCGGAATCCACTCCATGGGACCAGCGGTGCCGCGGCTCCTCCAGGTTGACGTACCAGTTCTTGAAGTGCCAGCCGGGCCGCCAGAACAGCCACACCGACCACGGCTCGCCCGGGCGGGCCAGCTTCAGCACCCCGGTGCCCCGCCACTGCTCGACGCGCGTCACCCGCGGCTTGCGGTACCGGGAGGCCAGCGGCTCCTGGTGCACGGCGGTCCCGTCCGCCAGCACCGGCCGCACACAGGGCGTCCCCGGCGCCATCCACACCGCGAGCAGCCCCGGATCGTCGCGCACCACCGTCACCGGGCGGGCGATGTGGACCCGGTCGCGGTAGCGGGCGCCGTTGCCCCGGTACCGCCAGAGCACCTGGGTGCCCGGCGCCCAGCGCGCGCCGCGCCCGTCGCCGTGCCCGTCGTCCTGCCCGTCGTCCTGCCCGTCGATGAAGATGCCTGTATCGGTCGCCGTCATGAACGGATGGTACGGATTCGCTGTTACGGGTGTGTCATCCGCAGGACGTCCAGGGCCTCGTCCAGTTGCTCCTCGGTCAGCCTGCCGTCCTCCAGGTACCCCGACTCGACGACCACCTCGCGGATGGTCTTCCGCTCGGCGATGGCCCGCTTGGCGACCTTCGCCGCCTCCTCGTAGCCGATGTAGCGGTTGAGCGGGGTGACCACGGACGGGGAGGACTCGGCGTACTCGCGGGCCCGCTCGGCGTTGGCGGTGATCCCGGTGACGGTGCGGTCGGCCAGCAGGCGGGAGATGGCGGCCAGCAGCCGCACCGACTCCAGCACGTTCTTGGCGATCACCGGCAGCATCACGTTGAGCTCGAAGTTGCCCGCCGCGCCCGCCCAGGCCACGGTGGTGTCGTTGCCGACCACCTGCGCCGCGACCATGGCCACCGCCTCGGGGATCACCGGGTTGACCTTCCCCGGCATGATCGACGAGCCCGGCTGGAGGTCCGGGAGGTTGATCTCGGCGAGCCCGGTGCGCGGCCCGGAGCCCATCCAGCGCAGATCGTTGGCGATCTTCGTGAGGCCCACCGCGATGGTCCGCAGCTGGCCGGAGGTCTCCACGATCCCGTCCCGGGCGCCCTGCGCCTCGAAGTGGTCGCGCGCCTCGGTCAGCGGCAGCCCGGTGGCGCGCGCCAGCTCCTCGATGACCCGGGCGGCGAAACCGGGCGGGGTGTTGATGCCGGTGCCCACCGCGGTGCCGCCCAGCGGCAGTTCCGCCAGGCGCGGCAGGCTGGAGCGCAGCCGCTCGACGCCGTACCGCACCTGGGCCGCGTAGCCGCCGAACTCCTGGCCCAGCGTCACCGGGGTGGCGTCCATCAGATGGGTGCGCCCGGACTTGACCACCTCGGCGAACTCGGCCGCCTTCGCCTCCAGCGCCCCGGCCAGGTGCTCCAGCGCCGGGACCAGGTCGCCCACCACCGCGGAGGCCGCCGCGATGTGGATCGAGGACGGGAAGACGTCGTTGGACGACTGGCTGGCGTTGACATGGTCGTTGGGGTGCACGTCACGGCCCAGGCGCTCGCTCGCCAGGGTCGCGATGACCTCGTTGGCGTTCATGTTGGACGAGGTGCCGGAACCGGTCTGGAAGACGTCCACCGGGAAGTGGTCGTCCCAGCGGCCCTCGGCCACCTCGGCCGCCGCCGCCGCGATCGCCCGGGCCAGATCGCCGTCCAGCACCCCCAGCTCGGCGTTGACCTTCGCCGCGGCCGCCTTGATCCGCGCCAGCGCCTCGATGTGGGCGCGCTCGACGCGCTGCCCGGAGACGGGGAAGTTCTCCACCGCGCGCTGCGTCTGGGCCCGCCACTTCGCCGCCGCGGGCACCCGCACCTCGCCCATGGAGTCGTGCTCGATACGGAAAGTCTCGTTCTCGCTCATACCTATGACAGTGCCCGGGAAGACCGGAGTCTTCCCGGGCACCGCGCCGTACGGGTCAGCGCTTGCCGATGGTCAGCAGCGGGCCGGTGGTGTCGGCGAAGAAGTCGTTGCCCTTGTCGTCGACGACGATGAACGCCGGGAAGTCCTCGACCTCGATCTTCCAGACCGCCTCCATGCCCAGCTCCGCGTACTCCAGGACCTCCACCTTCTTGATGCAGTCCTGGGCCAGGCGGGCCGCCGGGCCGCCGATCGAGCCGAGGTAGAAGCCGCCGTGCTTCGCGCAGGCGTCGGTGACCTGCTTGGAGCGGTTGCCCTTGGCGAGCATCACCATCGAGCCGCCGGCCGCCTGGAACTGCTCGACGTAGGCGTCCATCCGCCCGGCCGTCGTCGGGCCGAACGAGCCGGACGCGTAGCCCTCCGGGGTCTTGGCCGGGCCCGCGTAGTACACCGCGTGGTCGCGCAGGTACTGCGGCATGCCCTCGCCGGCGTCCAGCCGCTCCTTGATCTTCGCGTGGGCGATGTCGCGGGCGACGACCAGCGGGCCGGTCAGCGACAGCCGGGTCTTGACGGGGTACCTGGACAGCTCGGCGCGGATCTCGTCCATCGGCCGGTTGAGGTCGATACGCACCACGTCGTCGCCGAGGTGCTCGTCGGTGGTCTCGGGGAGGAAGCGCGCCGGGTCGGTCTCCAGCCGCTCCAGGAAGACGCCCTCGGCGGTGATCTTGCCGAGCGCCTGGCGGTCCGCCGAGCAGGACACCGCGATGGCCACCGGGCAGGACGCGCCGTGCCGCGGCAGGCGGACCACCCGCACGTCGTGGCAGAAGTACTTGCCGCCGAACTGCGCGCCGATCCCGATCTTCTGGGTCAGCTCGAAGACCTGCTTCTCCAGCTCCAGGTCGCGGAAGCCGTGCCCGCTGGGGGAGCCCGCGGTGGGCAGGGCGTCCAGGTAGTGGGCGGAGGCGTACTTGGCGGTCTTCAGCGCGTACTCGGCGCTGGTGCCGCCGACGACGATCGCCAGGTGGTACGGCGGGCAGGCGGCCGTGCCGAGCGAGCGGATCTTCTCCTCCAGGAAGCGCATCATCGACGCCTCGTTGAGGACCGCCTTGGTCTCCTGGTACAGGAACGACTTGTTGGCGCTGCCGCCGCCCTTGGCCATGAACAGGAACTTGTAGGCGCCGCCGTCCGTCGCGTACAGCTCGATCTGCGCCGGCAGGTTGGAGCCGGTGTTCTTCTCGTCCCACATGGTCAGCGGGGCCATCTGCGAGTAGCGCAGGTTCAGCTTCGTGTACGCGTCGAACACGCCGCGCGAGAGCGCCTCCTCGTCCCCGCCGTCGGTCAGGACGTTCTGGCCGCGCTTGCCCATCACGATGGCGGTGCCGGTGTCCTGGCACATCGGCAGCACGCCGGCCGCCGCGATGTTGGCGTTCTTCAGCAGGTCCAGGGCGACGAAGCGGTCGTTGGGGGAGGCCTCCGGGTCGTCCAGGATGCGGCGCAGCTGGGCGAGGTGCGCGGGACGCAGGTAGTGCGCGATGTCGTGCATGGCCTCGGCGGCCAGCGCGCGCAGGGCCTCCGGCTCGACCTTCAGGAACGTGCGGCCGCCCGCCTCGAAGGTGCTGACCCCCTCCGACGTCACCAGTCGGTACGGTGTGTCGTCCTCACCGAGCGGAAGCAGTTCCGTGAAGGTGAACTCCGGCTGGGCAGACATGGCGATCCTCACTGGGCGTCACTGGGCGTACGGGGCGGTTCGACGGCGGTTCGACGGCGAACCAAGCCTAGAACGCCGCGCGCGGGCCGGTGCTGTGAGGTAGGGCTCACCCGCCGCGAGCCCGCCGTCCATCGCCCTCGAAACGCCCTCGAAACGCCCTCGAACCGCCGTCGCACCGCCCCGTCCGGCCGTTTCCCGGTCGTATCCGGCCGGTGTGTCGCTTTGTCTGGTCACGATCTATCGCGTTTGGCTATCGTGGTGCCGTGGACGAGTCGTCGCTCAAAAAGCGAGAGCAGCAGCCCCCCGCCGTACTGCGGGCCTCCGACGCCGACCGGGACCGGGTCGCCGAGATCCTGCGGGAGGCACTGGCCGAGGGGCGCCTGACCCATGAGGAGCACTCCGAACGCATCGAGGCGGCCTACGGGGCCCGCACGGTCGCCGAACTCGAACCGCTGGTCCGGGACCTGCCGGCGGTGCCGGGCGGCCACCCGGCACCGGCGCCCGCCGCCCAGGCCGCGCCCGTCGCCGGCACCGCGCACGGCACCACGCAGAGCCTGGTGGCGATCTTCGGCGGCTCGGTCCGCAGGGGACGCTGGCGGGTGGGCGCCCGCACCAACGCGATCACCTGCTTCGGCGGCATCGAGATCGACCTGACCGAGGCGGTGTTCGAGCAGCGCGAGACGGTGATCAACGTGGTCGCGGTGTTCGGCGGCGTGGAGATCAAGGTCCCCGAGAACGTGACGCTGCGCTGCTCCGGCACCGGGGTCTTCGGCGGCTTCGACGCCAGGACGCACGAGTCGCCGGACCCGGACGCTCCGGTGATCATGGTGCGGGGGATCGCGGTCTTCGGCGGGGTCGACGCCAAGCCCACCCCGGGCAAGCGGCTGCGCTCCTGGGTCCGCGGCCGGCCGGAGGACTGACTGCCTGATTCGGGGCTCGGCTCGCCTCCGGGTGCCCAGAAGCACCTGTCGACGCTCGTCGACGCTGCACTCCCTCGTTCCTCGGTCGTTTGGTCTCCTCGCTTTCGACAGGCGCGGGCACCCTTCGGCTCGCTCGCCGGCCGGCGTGTTCCGGGCGAACCGGGCGAACTCCGCGAACTCGCAGCACCACTTCGCGGGGTGGCAGGTGACCGCGCACGCTCCGCATGAACGACCGCACAGCGGGTAAGGGTTCGTGCATCGTCTCTCGTACGGCTGGCGGGAAAAGAGTGCGACGGGGACAGCCGTACCGGGGCGGGCAAGGGTGACCAATTGCCGAGCCGTCGTCAGGAGTGCCCCGTGCTGCAACCGATCGAGCCCGCGAAGGACGCTTCGTCGTTCCCGTTCCGTCACTCCCGCGACCTGGCGGGCCCCTGGCACGCCTCGGCAGCGTGCCGCCGTGACGAGGCGGGGATGTTCTTCGCGCCTTCGAAGGAGCCGACCGCGGCGCGACTGTCCAGGGAAGAGGCCGCGAAGCGGGTCTGCGCCCGCTGCCCGGTGATGCTCGAATGCCGGGAGCACGCGCTGCTCCAGCCCGAGCCCTACGGCGTGTGGGGCGGTCTGACCGCCGCGGAGCGCCGGGTCGTGCTGGCCCGCAGGCGCCGCCGCGACACGGAGTCGATCCGCGCGCCGCGCGTCGCCGCGGCGGGCTGAGCGTTCACATGACCAACGGGCCG
>JBEHXI010000364.1:0-5542 GCA_048498775.1 Actinomycetota bacterium
GTTCTCTGAGAAAACTGTGGGGGCGGGTGAGGGGGTCCTTAAGGGGGAGCTGAGGGGGCGGGGGCCGGCGCTGGACAGCACCCCGAGCCCCAGCGCGGGCTGCGGAGCAGGCTGCGCTGGGGCTCGGACTTACTGAAGCGGGCGTCCGTCAGGATTGGGTCACGGGGCGCATGGCGAGGCCCTCGGTCCCCGCCCAGTACGTGACGCGCTGGCCGTCGTCGGCCGGGAACGACGCGACGGGCATGGGCAGCTTTACCGGCTTGCCCGCCTCGCTCTCGCCGCCGGGGCTGCCGAGGCCGAGGGTCATGGACGTCACGTCGTAGGTGTCCCTGTGGCCGCCGGTGGCGAGCAGGCCGGCGTACGCCTTGTCGCCGGGAGCGAGGGTGAGGGCCTCGCCGGAGTCGGTCTCCTTCATGACCGGGGCCGGGCCCTTGGCGTCGCCGAGCGTGACCTCGGGGGCGCCCTGGAGGTCGCACTTCCGGTGACCCACGTTGGTGGCGACGAGCAGGATGTGCCGAACCGGCTCACCCTTCGCGTCATAGTCCGTGGCGGAGAACGACAGGTCCCGCACGGTGCACAGGGTGGTGCCCCCGCCCGTTCCGCCCTTGGCGCTGCCGCCGGACCGCGTCGGCGCCGTCGCACCCGACGCTGCCGACGCGGCGGACGTGGCCGACGCGGCCGAACTCGTCGCGCTCGGCCCGCCCGGGCCAGGGTCGCACGCCGTGGTCGCCAGTAGCGCGGCGACCGCCGCGGCGCCCAGCGCGTAGGACTTCCAACCGCCGGGATTCTCGCGGTTCGTGCAGGCAGCAGCGTTCATGGTCTCCCCGTGTGATCGGCCGTGCGTGGTCGGTGTCGAATCGACGACGGGCCGATTCTCCAGCAGGGATCACCCGCAACTCGCCTGCCACGGCACCCTGTTACCGACCGCGTACACTCCCGCCGGAAGCCGGTGGAGATGGCGGTGGAGACGGCGGCCCCGGCGGATCGGTGCAGAACATGCGATGCGCGGGGATCACCGGCTCGTCCAGCGGTGGGTCGATCCCCCGCAGGCGGACGGCCACGGTGTCGACGGCGACCCCGGCATGCCGCGGATAGACCTTCACCAGACGCCATCGGTAGCGGGACGGCACCTCCCCGGCGGGCAGCTCCGTCGTCGCCAGGCTGATCCAGCGGTCGTAGTTCGTGGGGTACAGACGGACCCGCGCCCCGCAGCGGCGGCAGGACGGTGGGTCATGCCAGGTCAGGTCCTCGGGGCAGTGACCGGGCCGCGGCTCGTCGGTGGCTCCCTCGTCTTCGGCCAGGTCGTTGGCGAGCCGGTTCCAGCAGGGGTCGCACAGGACGGCCATGAGGTTGATCCGGCCGCGTTCGCTCACCGTCGGGTCGTCAGTGCCGCAGATGTGGCATACGCCCTGCTCGTCGCCTCCGGTCGCCCCCATACGTCTGAGTTTGGGCGGAGAAAGGAGGCCCCGATAGGTCGCCTTTCGGTCTCGTTGGCGGGTTCGCGCCGGTTTCCGTCGGGTTCCGGGCGCCGGTCCGGCCGCCGGGGACGCCCGTACAACTGTGGGGCGGGTGCGGGGGTCTTACCTGCGAGTTGATCGGGGGCCGGTGCCGTCGATCGGCCGCACAACCGCCGCACAGAGAAGCCGGGGGTGCCCGCGGAACCGTTTCCCCGGAGCACTACGCTCACCGCTGAACCACGCGTCACCCCCTTCTTCTCACCCCGCACCCGCAACTTTCCTGTCGTCTCTGGCCAGTCGTGGCTGCGAACCACACACAGAAGGGCCGTTTCTTGCACCCAAGAACCGAACACCCCCGCACCACGCCAAGCGGCAGACGCAGACGGCAGGCGGGCTCCGCCGTGACCGCGCTGCTGTCGGCCGCCGGGCTCATGTCCGGCGGTCTGCTCACGGCGAGCCCGGCCGCCGCGGCGTCCGCCACCGCGTCGGCCGTCCAGGTCAAGCACCTGTGCGCCAAACCCACCGCACCCGGACAGATGGCGTGCCTGGCCGAGGCCCGCACCGACGTCGTCCGCCACATGTCGCTGGCGCCGAACGCGATACCCAGCGGCTACGGCCCCGCCGACCTGCAGAGCGCCTACAACCTGCCCGCGTCGACGACCGCCGCCGGCCAGACCATCGCCGTCGTCGACGCCTACGACAACCCCAACGCCGAGGCGGACCTGGCCACCTACCGCTCGCGGTACGGCCTTCCGGCCTGCACGACGGCGAACGGCTGCTTCACCAAGCTCGACGAGAACGGCGGCACCAGCTACCCGGCCGCCGACTCCGGCTGGGCCGGTGAGATATCGCTCGACCTCGACATGATCAGCGCGATCTGCCCGCAGTGCCACATCATGCTGCTCGAGGCGAGCGCCCCGAGCATGACCGACCTGGGCACCGCCATCAACACGGCGGTGGCCCGCGGCGCGAAGTACGTCTCCAACTCCTGGGGCGGCGCGGAGGACTCCACCGACACCACCGCCGACAGCCAGTACCTGAACCACCCCGGGGTCGCCCTGACCTTCAGCGCGGGCGACAGCTCCTACGGCGCCCAGTTCCCGGCGTCCTCGCAGTACGTCACGTCCGTCGGCGGCACCGCGCTGTCCCGGGCGAGCAACTCCCGGGGCTGGAGCGAGTCGGTCTGGTACGCGTCCAGCACCGAGGGCACCGGATCCGGCTGCTCCGCGTACGACCCGAAGCCGTCCTGGCAGACCGACACCGGCTGCGCCAACAAGACCGTCTCGGACGTCTCGGCCGTCGCCGACCCGGCCACCGGCGTCGCCGTCTACGACAGCTACAGCGGCGGCTGGAACGTCTACGGCGGCACCAGCGCCTCGTCCCCGATCATCGCGGCGACCTACGCGCTCGCGGGCACCCCGGCGGCGAGCAGCTTCCCGGCCGCGTACCCGTACAGCCGCGCCTCGGCGCTCAACGACGTCACCTCCGGCTCCAACGGCAGCTGCTCGCCGGCCTACCTGTGCACCGCGGCCACCGGTTACGACGGCCCGACGGGCCTGGGCACCCCGAACGGCACCACCGCCTTCACCAGCGGTGCGGCCGCCGCCACCCTGCAGGCGGGTCGCCGGCTGAACGGCGGGCAGAGCATCAGCAGCACCAGCATGTCGCTGACGATGCAGAGCGACGGCAACCTGGTCGCCTACCTCAAGACGGGCCCGAGCGGCACCGGCCCGGCGATGTGGGCCAGCGGCACCTACGGCCACTCCGGCGCGTACGCGGTCATGCAGAGCGACGGCAACTTCGTCGTCTACTCCAGCGGCGGCACCGCCCTGTGGTCCACCGGCACCTCCGGCCACTCCGGCGCGTACGCCACCCTGCAGAACGACGGCAACTTCGTCCTCTACTCCAGCGGCGGCACCGCCCTGTGGTCCGACGCCCGGTGGGTGCGGTCGCAGACCATCGGCTCCGGCCAGAAGCTGACGGCCGGCTGGTGGACGCAGGGGAAGTACACCCGGCTGGTGATGCAGCCGGACGGCAACCTCGTCGTGTACCGCAACAGTGACGGCAAGGGCATCTGGTCCTCCGGCACCTACGGCCACGCGGGCGCCTACGCCTACATGCAGAGCGACGGCAACCTCGTCGTCTACAAGAGCGGCGGCGGCCCGAGCACCGGCGGCGCCCTGTGGTCCACGGGCACCTACGGGCACTCCGGCGCCCACGCGATCATGCAGAACGACGGCAACTTCGTCGTCTACTCCAGCGGCGGCACCGCCCTGTGGTCCAGCGGCACCTACAAGCTGGTGCCCTGACCGATCGCTCCCCCACGGGCCCCCGGACGGCGGAACCTCCGCCCGTCCGGGGGCCCGCGCCATGCCCGCGGCACCGGAATACCCGCCCGGCCCCGCCCGTTGTCGCCCGAGAACAGCACGATCACCATGCGCGACGAGGGGACCACGGTTCATGGCAGTGCAGCGATCACTAGGCCGGTACGGCATCTGGAGCTGGGCCCTGCGGACCGGCGACCCGGCCCGGGACCCCGGCGTCATCGAGGCAGCCCAGGAGCTGGAGCAGCTCGGCTACCAGGCGGTGTGGATCGGCGGCAGCAGCGACGTCTCCCACGCCACGGGGATCATCGAGGCCACCTCCGCCCTGACGGTCGCCACCGGCATCCTCAGCATCTGGCAGCACGACGCCGCCGGCGTCGCCGCCCGGTACCACGCGCTGGAGAGCGCGCATCCGGGCCGTTTCCTGCTCGGGCTCGGCGCCAGCCACGCCAAGCTCGCCGCGGACTACCGCCGCCCGTACTCCGCGATGGTCTCCTACCTGGACGCCCTCGACGCCGCGCCCACCCCGGTGCCCGCCGACCGGCGCGTCCTGGCCGCGCTGGGCCCGCGGATGCTGGAGCTGTCCCGGGACCGCGCGGGCGGCGCCCACCCGTACCTGGTCACCCCCGAACACACCGAGCGGGCCCGGGCGATCCTCGGCCCGGACGCGCTGCTCGCCCCGGAGGTCAAGGTCGTCCTGGAGACCGACCCGGACCGCGCCCGCGCGATCGCCCGCGACCACCTCGCCATGTACATGGAGCTGCCGAACTACACCAACAACCTGCTGCGACTCGGCTTCACCGCCGACGACTTCGCGGGCGGCGGCAGCGACCGCCTGGTGGACTCGGTGGTCGCCTGGGGCGACGAGACGGCGGTACGCGCCCGGATCGACGCGTTCCTGGCGGCCGGCGCCGACCATCTGGCGTTCCAGGTCCTCGACCCGGACGCGGCGGGCCTGCCCCGGGAGGGCTGGCGCCGGCTCGCCGCGATCGCCGGGACGGACACCGCCCGATGAGACTGCTGGCCATCTCCGGCAGCCTGCGCGGCGCGTCGACGAACTCGGCGCTGATGCGCGCGGCCCTCGATCTGTCCGGAACGGAGGAGCCGGCCACCGCCGCGATCGGCGAACTCCCGCACTTCAACCCGGACCTGGACGGCGAGGGCGCCATCCCGCCCGCCCCGGTGGCGGCCCTGCGCGCGGCCGTCGCCGCGGCGGACGCGGTGCTGATCGTCAGCCCCGAGTACGCCCACGGGATGCCCGGGGTGCTCAAGAACGCCCTGGACTGGCTGGTCAGCGGGCCGGACCTGATCGGCAAGCCGGTCGCGGTCCTCAGCGCGTCACCGCTGCCGGTCGGCGCTCCCCACGCCCAGGCCCAGCTGCGCGAGACCCTGCGGACCATGTCGGCGCGGGTCATCCCGGAGGCCTGCCTGGAGATCGGGTTCGTCGGCCGGAAGGTCGACACCGCGACGGCCACGATCACCGACCCGGCCACCCGCGAACACGTACGGGCCGCGCTGGCGGCGCTGCGGGCCGCCACCACGGCCACCGGGCAGGCCGCCTGAGGCCGTTCCCCCACCGTCCCCGTCCGCCGCGCGCCCAGCGGACGGGGACGGTCCCCACGGGATCACGCGGTGACGATGTCGCCCTTGAGCGGCAGCAGAACCTCGGCGATGCTGCCGATCGTCGGCTCGTCGAGCCCCGCCTCCGACAGCGAGGCGGCCAGGTGCTCCACCACCCGGTCGAACGCGGCGCTGGTGATC
>JBEHXI010000365.1:0-5518 GCA_048498775.1 Actinomycetota bacterium
GGCACCGCGGCGGGCACCGCGGGCGCCGCCCACCCCGTCACCCTGTCCACCTCGGACGGGGAGCGGCTGGAGTTCACCTGCGCGCCCGGTCAGAGCGTCCTGGACGCCGCGGCGGAGGCCGGCGCCACCCTGCCGGCCTCCTGCCGGCAGGGGACGTGCGGCTCGTGTCACGCGTCGGTGACCGGCGGCTCCTACGAACTCGGCAGCCACAGCCCGCAGGCGCTGTCCGAGGAGCGCCGGGCGTGCGGCGAGACGCTGCTGTGCCGCACCTTCCCGCACGGCCCGGTCTCCGCCGAGCTGCCCTACGACAGCTCCCGGATCATCCACGGCGGGATACCGCAGCGCGAGGGCGTCATCACCGCCCTGGAGACGGTGGGGCACGAGACGGTACGCCTGGAGCTGCGTCTTGAGCCCGACGAGCAGGGCGGCCTGGACTGCCAGTTCGAGGCCGGTCAGTTCATGGAGCTGCAACTGCCCGGCGGCGAGGAGCGGCGCGCCTACTCCCTGGCCAACACCGGCAACTGGGAGGGGATCTGCGAGTTCTTCATCCGGTTGCGGCCCGGCGGCCTGTTCTCGACGTATCTGCGGGACCGGGCCCGGCCGGGTGACCGGATCACCGCGCACGGCCCGCAGGGCGCCTTCGGGCTGCACGAGACGGGCTTGCGGCCGCGGTGGTTCGTCGCGGGCGGCACGGGTCTGGCGCCGCTGCTGGCCATGGTCCGGCAGATGGCGGAGTGGCAGGAGCCGCAGCCCGCGCGGCTGCTCCTCGGCGTCAACGAGGAGCAGGACGTCTTCGGGCTGCCGGAGCTGAAGGCGGTCGCCGCCGAACTGCCCGGCTTCGCCTACGAGGTGTGCGTGTGGCGACCGGGCCCGTCGTGGCCCGGCAAGCCGGCCACCCCGGCGGACGTGCTGGCCGCGCGGCTGCCCGCCGAGGCCGTCAAGCCGGACGTGTACGTGTGCGGGCCGCCGCCGCTGATCGACTCGGTGGTCGCCGCGGCGGAGGCCGGCGGGGTCGCCCCCGACCACGTCTTCCACGAGCGGTTCCTGCCCACGTAGCAGAAGGCACCTGACGAGGCGTCAGGCCACCCGGGGGAAGAACCGCTCCAGGAAGTCGTTGTGGAACGTCCCCTCCGGGTCGAACCGCCGCACCAGCCGCCGGAAGTCGTCGTAGCGCTCGTACCGCGCCGCGACGGCCTCCGGCGCTGTGGTGAACACCTTCCCCCAGTGCGGCACCGCGCCGAACTCCGCCAGCGCCGCCTCGATGGCGCCCAGCACCGGCAGCACGGCCGCGGTGTCCGGGACCCAGGTGAAGTGGAACGCCACCGTATCGGTGTGGCGGCTCGGGCTCAGCCACAGCTCGTCGGCCGCGACGGTGCGGATCTCCGCGATCTGCAGCAGCGGCGCGATGCGGTCCCTGACGCGGTCCAGCGCGTCGAAGGCGGCGACGGCGTCGCGCCGGGCCACGAAGTACTCGCTCTGGAGCTCCTCCCCGCTGCTCGGGGTGAACTCCAGCCGGAAGTGCGGCAACCGGGCCTGCCACGGGCCGGGCACCCCCGCCTGCTCGGTGCTGAACCGCGGCGACATGCCGGGCACCGGGTGGCGCGGCCCGTCCGCGAGGGTGGCCCCGAACCACCGCGCCGGCGCGGTGCGCGGGCCGTCCGCGCCGACCCGGTCCTTGATCCACACCTGGTCCACCCGGTCGCCGCGGAAGCCGGTGAACAGGCTCACGCTGTACGCGGACGCCATGATCTCGTCGAAGTGCCCGCGCAGCTGTGCGTGCGGCAGCCCGTCGTAGACCCACTGCTGGACGTCGAAGGTGGGCCGCAGGTCCAGGGTCATGCGGGTGACGACGCCGAGGGCGCCCAGGGAGAGCACCGAGCCCTCGAAGCCCTCGTCGCCGCGGGCGAGCCGGACGAGTTCGCCGTCCGCGCCGACGAACTCCACGGCGCGCACGGCGGTCGCGATGCTGCCGTTGCCCACTCCGGAGCCGTGGGTTCCGGTGGCGCAGGCCCCGGCGACCGAGATGTGCGGTAGCGAGCCGAGGTTGTGCAGGGCGAAGCCGGCCTCGTGGACGGCGCCGGTGAACTCCCCGAAGCGCAGGCCCGCGCTGACCGTGACGGTGCCCTCCGCCGCGTCGATGTCGACGACGCGGGGCAGCCCGGCCACCGAGACCAGGTCGCCGGAGGTGTCGGCGATCGTGTTGAAGGAGTGACCGCTGCCCAGGGCGCGCACCGCGTCGCTCCCCGCGACGAGTTCCTGGAGTTCCGCCACGGAGGACGGCGTGTGGAAACGCTTCGCCCCGAAGACGACGTTGCCGGCCCAGTTGCTCGTCCCGGAAGCCATCCGGCGTCCCACCTCTCTCCTCGCGCGCTGCGGCCACCAGGACAACCGGTTGCCCGGCGGCGCTGGTGCAGGTCTATCCCGCGGGTCCGGCCCACGGCAACCGCCGTCCACCCTGTGGTCGTTCAACCAATGAAGCGGCGCGGGGTTTTTGTGTTTCTTGTGATTCATGTCTTGACCCTGTGATCGGGTCGCGGGAAGGTCTGGGCGGCACCACCTTGCCCTGCTGGTCCCCTTTCCAGGGAGGACAGTTGAGACACGACCCACCTCGCGGCGCCCGGCCGTTCCGCGCGGCCTCAGGTTCCCGTCTGGCCGGCGCGCTGCTCGCCGCGGCGGCCCTCGCCCTCAGCGCGGTGCCCGCCGCGTCGGCGGCCGGCGCGCCCTCCGCGTCCGGAGCCACCGCGTCAGCCGACCGGAACCTGCCGTACCTCGACTCCCGGCTGCCCGTCGAGCGCCGGGTGGACGACCTGCTCGGCCGGATGACGCTGCAGGAGAAGGTCGGCCAGATGACGCAGGCCGAGCGCGGCGCCGTCGACTCCGACCCGTCCCAGATCACCAGCCTCGCGCTGGGCTCGCTGCTGTCCGGCGGCGGCTCGACGCCCACGCCCAACACCCCCACGGCGTGGGCGGACATGGTCGACGGCTACCAGTCGCACGCGCTGGCCACCCGGCTGCACATCCCGATCCTCTACGGCATCGACTCGGTGCACGGCGACAACAACCTGGTCGGCGCCACCGTCTTCCCCCACAACATCGCCATGGGCGCGACCCGCGACCCGGCGCTGGTGCGGCAGGAGGAGCACATCACCGCCATGGAGACCCGGGCGACCGGGCCGCAGTGGGTGTTCGCCGCCTGCGTCTGCGTCACCCGGGACGAGCGCTGGGGCCGCACCTACGAGAGCTACGGCGAGGACCCGAAGCTCGTCGAGGAGATGGAGACCGGGATCGACGGGTTCCAGGGCACCAGCCCCAAGGACCTCGCCAGCCCCGACCACGTCCTCGCCACCTCCAAGCACTACGCGGGCGACGGTGACACCACCTTCGGCACCTCGACGACGGGCACGTACACCATCGACCAGGGCGTGACGATCACCGACCGCGCGCACTTCGCGAGGATCGACCTGGCGCCGTACGTCACCGCGGTGCGGCAGCACCACGTGGGCAGCATCATGCCGTCGTACTCCAGCGTCGACTGGACCGAGGACGGCGTCGGCAACCCCGTCAAGATGAGCGCGAACAAGGAACTGCTCACCGGCGTCCTGAAGCAGAAGATCGGCTTCCAGGGCTTCGTGATCAGCGACTGGGAGGCGATCCACCAGCTGCCCGGCGACTACGCCACCCAGGTGCGCACCGCCGTCAACGCCGGCATCGACATGTTCATGGAGCCGTACAGCGCCGCGCAGTTCGAGCAGACGCTGATCTCCGAGGTGCAGGCCGGGCGGGTCAGCACGGCGCGGATCGACGACGCGGTGCGCCGCATCCTGCGCACCAAGTTCGAGCTGGGTCTCTTCGAGCACCCCTACACCGACCGCACCAACATCCCGACGATCGGGTCGCCCGCCCACCGGGCGGTGGCCCGCCGCGCGGTCGCCGAGTCGCAGGTGCTGCTGAAGAACGCGAACCACGCGCTGCCGCTCCGGCCGTCCCAGCGGATCTACGTCGCCGGGGTGAACGCGGACAACATCGGCAACCAGGCCGGCGGCTGGACGGTGACCTGGCAGGGCGAGTCCGGCAACACCATCCCGGGCACCACCATCCTCCAGGGCATCCGGCAGAACGCCTCCCACGTCACCTACAGCGCGGACGCCTCGGCGCCCACCGCCGGTTACGACGTGGGCGTGGTGGTCATCGGCGAGACCCCGTACGCCGAGGGCGTGGGCGATGTCGGCAACGGCCACACCCTGAACCTCTCGGCGGCCGACCAGGCGAACATCGACAAGGTCTGCGGCGCCGTCAGGACGTGTGTCGTCCTCGACGTGGCGGGCCGCCCGCAGATCATCACCGGTGAACTGCCCAAGGCGGACGCCTTCGTGATGTCCTGGCTGCCGGGCAGCGAGGGCGAGGGCGTGTCCGACGTGCTGTTCGGCAGGCAGCCGTTCACCGGGAAGCTGCCGGTGACCTGGCCGCGCAGCGAGTCCCAGGAGCCCATCAACATCGGCGACCGGTCCTACGACCCGCTCTTCCCGTACGGGTACGGGCTGCGCCTGGCGGCGCACCGCTAGACCCGGTCCTTCGACGGCCGGTGCCCGCCGCTCCCCCGTGGAGTGGCGGGCACCGGCCGTCGTCGCGTGCCCACCGGAAGAGATCGCGAACGGGGGGTGTAGGGCCGGAGCGCCTGGGAAACCGCAGCAGTAGACAGCCGGAACACCGGCAACGACAGCAACACGGCACGGTTCGGAGGCAGTTGGTGCGCACAGCGGAGGAACGACTCCTGCCGGACGGGGCGGTCGCCCCGGCGTCGGGACCACTCCACCGGGTGCGGCGGCTCCTCCGGCTCGCCACGCTGTCGCTGCGCGGCGCGCTGTGGTCCGCGTTCCGTTCCCCGGCCCGCAGACCGGCGCGCCCCATGGCCGTCCACCCCGACGCGGTGCGCGTCGTACGGCAGCCGGCGTCCCGGCTGGACGCCGCGAGCGCCGCGTGGTGCGGTGCGGGCCGCAGGCCCCTGCCGCGCAGACGGCGCACGGCCCGGCACCGGCCCGCCGCCGGGCGTCCGCTGTCGGCCCGGCCCTCGGGCGGCTGACCGGGCCTCCCCCGGCGCCGGTCATCCGGCTGATCCCGTTCCGCTCCTGAGGGGCCCCGCGAGGGCCGCACCCCGGGTGCCCCTTCCCCTTCCGGCACCCCTCCCCAGGAGTGCGATGCCCCCTGCCCGCTCTGCCCTGCGGTCGAGCGTGCCGTGGGCGTCTCCCCCACCGAACACCGAAAGGCTCACCTTCTTCATGCGTATGAACACGAAGACCAAGCGCGGTCTGGTCCTGGCGGCGGCCTCCGGCGGCATACTCCTCCTCGGGCAGACCGCGGCCTCGGCCGCCGACTGCCCGCCCGGCGCGGCGCCCGGCGGGCGGATCGACGCCGGTGCCACCGTGCAGGTCGGCCTCGGTGTGGCGGTCGGCGCCCCGGCCGGGCACGGGATCAGCCCGTTCGGCCCGGGGGCCGGCGCGGCCTCGCATACCGGCGCGGC
>JBEHXI010000366.1:0-5494 GCA_048498775.1 Actinomycetota bacterium
GGGGGGTGCGAATGGGCGGTCCGCTTCCGGCGCGGAAGATCTTTTCGACGAGACGCTGATCATCGACTGCGGGGCCGACTTCCGGCTGGCCGACGCCGCCGCCTGGGAGCGGTTCTACGGCTCCCCGCACGCCGGCACCTGGCCGTACGGCCTCCCCGAACTGCCGGGCGCCCGCGACGCGCTGAAGGGGTCCAGGCGCGTCGCGGTGCCCGGTTGCTACCCGACCGCCGTCACGCTCGCCCTCTTCCCCGCGTACGCGGCCGGGCTGGTCGAGCCGGAGGCCGTGGTGGTCGCCGCGTCCGGCACCTCGGGCGCGGGCAAGGCACCCAAGCCGCACCTGCTGGGCAGCGAGGTCATGGGCTCGATGTCGCCGTACGGCGTGGGCGGCGGCCACCGGCACACCCCGGAGATGGCGCAGAACCTGTCCGCCGTGGCGGGCGAGCCGGTCACCGTCTCCTTCACCCCCACGCTCGCGCCGATGCCCCGCGGCATCCTCGCCACCTGCAGCGCCAAGGCCAGGCCCGGCGTGACGGCGGACGCCGTGCGCGCCGCGTACCGGACGGCGCTGCGCGACGAGCCGTTCGCGCACCTGCTCCCCGAGGGCCAGTGGCCGTCCACCGGTGCCGTGCACGGCTCCAACACGGCGCTGCTCCAGGTCGCCCTCGACGAGACGGCCGGACGCGTCATCGTCGTCAGCGCGATCGACAACCTGACCAAGGGCACCGCGGGCGGCGCCGTCCAGAGCATGAACATCGCGCTCGGCCTGCCGGAGGAGCTCGGGCTCCCCACCGTCGGCCTCGCCCCGTGAGCGCACGCCGGGCCCCGCGGGCACGTGCCCCGCGGACCGGACGGACCACAGCCCCCTCAGCCGCCAGCGCGGCATGGTGAACGGAGAAGCATGAGCGTCACGGCAGCACAGGGCTTCACGGCGGCG
This sequence comes from Actinomycetota bacterium, assembly GCA_048498775.1. GTDB lineage: Bacteria > Actinomycetota > Actinomycetes > Streptomycetales > Streptomycetaceae > JBEHXI01. The sequence continues at coordinate 935 of JBEHXI010000366.1, forward strand.
GGGATCGCCGCCGGGATCAAGGAGAGCGGCAACCCCGACCTGGCACTGGTCGTGAACAACGGGCCGCGGCTGGCCGCCGCCGGCGTCTTCACCTCCAACCGCGTCAAGGCGGCCCCGGTCCTGTGGTCGGAGCAGGTCCTCAAGGGCGGCCTGGTCTCGGCCGTCGTCCTCAACTCCGGGGGAGCCAACGCCTGCACCGGGCCGCTGGGCTTCCAGGACACCCACCGCACCGCCGAGAAGGCGGCCGAGGTGCTGAAGGTGAACGCCGGCGAGGTGGCCGTCGCCTCCACCGGACTGATCGGCATGCGCCTGCCGATGGACAAGCTGCTGACGGGCATCGAGACCGCCGCCGCCGAACTGTCCGAACACGGCGGGGAGAAGGCCGCCATCGCCATCAAGACCACCGACACCGTGCACAAGACCGCGGTGGCCGGCGGCGACGGCTGGACGGTCGGCGGCATGGCCAAGGGCGCCGGGATGCTCGCCCCCGGGCTGGCCACCATGCTGGTCGTCCTCACCACGGACGCCGACCTGGACTCCGCCGAGCTGGACCGGGCGCTGCGGGCCGCGACCCGCACCACCTTCGACCGTGTCGACTCCGACGGCTGCATGTCCACCAACGACACCGTGCTGCTGCTGGCCTCCGGCGCCTCCGGTGTCACCCCGGCGTACGAGGACTTCGCCGCCGCCGTGGAGAGCGTCTGCTCCGACCTGGCCCGCCAGCTCGTCGGCGACGCCGAGGGCGCCTCCAAGGACATCCGCATCGAGGTGATCGGCGCGGCCGACGAGGAGGACGCCGTCGAGGTGGGCCGCTCCATCGCCCGCAACAACCTCCTCAAGTGCGCCATCCACGGCGAGGACCCCAACTGGGGCCGGGTGCTCTCCGCGATCGGCACCACCTCCGCCGCCTTCGAGCCCGACCGGCTCAACGTGGCGATCAACGGGGTCTGGGTCTGCAAGGGCGGCTCGGTCGGCGAGGACCGGAACCTGGTGGACATGCGCTACCGCGAGGTGCGCATCACCGCCGACCTGTCGGCCGGCGACGCCTCCGCGGTGATCTGGACCAACGACCTGACCGCCGACTACGTCCACGAGAACAGCGCGTATTCCTCATGAGCACCCGCAACCACACCGCCCTGCCCAAGGCCCGCATCCTCATCGAGGCGCTGCCCTGGCTCACCCGCTTCCACGGCAAGACCGTGGTGATCAAGTTCGGCGGCAACGCCATGGTCGACGAGGCGCTCAAGCGCGCCTTCGCCCAGGACGTGGTCTTCCTGCGCCACGCGGGCCTGCGCCCCGTCGTGGTGCACGGCGGCGGCCCGCAGATCAGCGCGCAGCTCGACCGGCTGGGGCTGGCCTCGGAGTTCAAGGCGGGCCTCCGCGTCACCACGCCGGAGACCATGGACGTGGTGCGCATGGTGCTCGCCGGGCAGGTGCAGCGCGAACTGGTCGGCCTGCTCAACGAGCACGGCCCGCTCGCGGTCGGCATGACCGGCGAGGACGCGCACACCATGACGGCCGTCAAGCGGTACGCCGAGATCGACGGCGAGCCGGTGGACATCGGCCTGGTCGGGCAGATCACCGAGATCGACACCGGCGCCGTCCAGGCACTGCTCGACGACGGCCGCATCCCGGTGATCTCCTCGATCGCCCGCAGCGCCGAGGACGGCCACGTCTACAACGTCAACGCCGACACCGCCGCGGCGGCGCTCGCCGCCGCGCTGGGCGCCGAGACGCTGATGGTCCTCACCGACGTCGAGGGCCTGTACGCGGACTGGCCGGACAGCGACGACGTGATCAGCCAGCTGACCGCCACCGAGCTGGAGAAGCTGCTGCCCGAGCTGTCCAGCGGCATGGTCCCCAAGATGGAGGGCTGCCTGCACGCCGTGCGCAACGGCGTCAGCACCGCCCGCGTGCTGGACGGCCGGGTGCCGCACTCCATCCTGCTGGAGATCTTCACCGACGAGGGCATCGGCACCATGGTCGTGCCCGACCCGCCCGCTTCACCATCCGCCGCAGAACCCGCCACAGAATCCGCCTCCGAATCTGCTTCAGAAGGGGAACAGGCATGACCAACGCGGAGCTCACCCGGCGCTGGCAGGGCGCGCTGATGGACAACTACGGCACCCCGCGGCTGCCGCTGGTCCGCGGCGCGGGCGCCACGCTGTGGGACGCCGACGGCCGCGCGTACACGGACTTCGTCGGCGGCATCGCGGTCAACGCGCTGGGCCACGCCCACCCCGCGATCGTCGAGGCGGTCTCCCGGCAGATCGCGCAACTCGGCCATGTCTCCAACCTGTTCGTCGCCGAGCCGCCGGTGGCGCTCGCCGAGCGGCTGCTGCAGCTGTCCGGCCGTTCCGGGCGGGTCTACTTCTCCAACTCCGGCGCCGAGGCCAACGAGGCCGCGTTCAAGATCGGACGGCGGACCGGCCGCACCCACATGGTGGCGACCGCCGGCGGCTTCCACGGCCGCACCATGGGCGCGCTGGCGCTGACCGGCCAGCCGCCCAAACAGGAGCCGTTCCGGCCGCTGCCCGGCGACGTCACCCATGTGCCGTTCGGGGACGTCGACGCGCTGCGGGCGGCGGTCACCGAGCGGACCGCGCTGGTGATCCTGGAGCCGATCCAGGGCGAGAACGGCGTGGTGGTGCCGCCGGAGGGCTACCTGGAGGCCGCTCGGGAGATCACCCGGGCCACCGGCACGCTGCTCGTCCTCGACGAGGTGCAGACCGGCATCGGCCGCACCGGCCACTGGTTCTCCCACCAGGCGCAGGGCATCGAGCCCGATGTCGTCACCCTCGCCAAGGGGCTCGGCGGCGGGCTGCCGATCGGCGCGACCATCGCCTTCGGCGAGGCGGCCGACCTGCTGACGCCCGGTCAGCACGGCACGACCTTCGGCGGGAACCCGGTCGCCTGCGCGGCGGCCCTCGCGGTGCTGGACACCATCGCCTCGGAGGGTCTGCTGGAGCGGGTCAAGCAGGTCGGGGAGCGGCTGCGCGGCGGGATCGAGGCGATCGGGCACCCGCTGGTGGACCATGTGCGCGGCGCCGGGCTGCTGCTGGGTATCGTGCTCACCGAGCCGCTCGCACCGCAGGTGCAGCAGGCGGCTCAGGACGCCGGGTTCCTGGTGAACGCCGCCGTGCCGGGGACGGTGCGGCTGGCTCCGCCACTGATCCTCGGGGACGACGAGGCGGAGGCGCTGCTCGGGGCGCTGCCCGGCATCCTGGACGCGGTGGCCCGCCGTACGGACGCTTGAGTTTCGATGAGCCGGAGAGCGACAACACGATGACCGAGGCGCAGCACGGGGGTCCGGCCGTACCGCAGACGCGCACCGCGCGGCACCGCCGGATCGTGGAGATCCTGGGCCGGCAGCCGGTCCGTTCGCAGAGCCAGTTGGCGAAGATGCTGGCCGACGACGGGCTGAGCGTCACCCAGGCGACGCTCTCCCGGGACCTCGACGAGCTCGGCGCGGTGAAGATCCGCAACTCCGGCGGCGAACTGATCTACGCGGTGCCGTCGGAGGGCGGGTTCCGCACCCCGATGGCACCGCTGGGGGAGTCGGTCAAGGAGGAGCGGATGGCGCGGCTCGCGGGCGAACTGCTGATCTCCGCGGAGGCGTCGGCGAACCTGGTGGTGCTGCGCACCCCACCGGGCGCCGCGCAGTTCCTCGCCTCGGCGATCGACCAGGCGGAGGTGCACGACATCCTCGGCACCATCGCGGGCGACGACACGGTGCTGCTGATCAGCCGCGACCCGAGCGGCGGGCAGGCGCTGGCGGACCATCTGCTCAGGCTGGCGCAGCGCGAGCGGTGAGACGGCCGTGGCGCCCGCCCCGGCCGTCTCAGTCTGCCGCCGCGCCGGGTTCCGTCCCGGGTGTCGTCAGGTACGCCACCACCAGGTCGCCGACCATGGCGCGGTAGTGGCCGCGCAGACCCGGATCGGTGAGGTCGCGGCCGAACAGGGCGCCGAAGGTGTGGCGGTTGGCGATCCGGAAGACACAGAACGAGCTGATCATCATATGGACGTCCAGCGGGTCCGCGGTCCGGTTGGTGAAGACCCCCTGCTCCCGGCCCGCCCGCAGGATGCGCGTGATGACGTCCAGCGCCGGGTTGCCCATCGTCTTCAGCGCCGGTGACGCGGCGATGTGCTCGGCCCCGTGGATGTTCTCGACGGTGACCAGGCGGATGAAGTCCGGGTGTGACTCGTGGTGGTCGAAGGTCAGCTCGGCCAGCCGGCGGATCGCCGCCACCGGATCGAGGTGCTCGACGTCCAGGTCCTGCTCGGCCCGCCGGATCTCGGCGTACGCGGCCTCCAGCACCGCCGTGTACAACTGCTCCTTGCCGCCGAAGTAGTAGTACAGCATCCGCTTGGTGGTGCGGGTGCGGGCGGCGATCTCGTCGACCCGGGCGCCGGTGAAGCCCTGGCGGGCGAACTCCTCGGTGGCCACGGCCAGGATCTCCGCCTTGGTCCGCTCCGCGTCCCGGCGGCGCTCCGGCCCCCGGGCGGCGGCCGTCGACTGCGGCGATGGCATGCGACTCCTCGTCGGTGCGATGCGGTGCG
>JBEHXI010000367.1:0-5407 GCA_048498775.1 Actinomycetota bacterium
CCGCCCGGGGCGCCGGGCCGGAAGCGGGATTTCCGCCCGCCGGAGCACCGCACTGCAACTCCTTCGGCGCCCGCGGTGTTTCTCTGGATGAACAGGTGCCCGGGTTGGCTCGGCGACGACGTTCCGCCGTCGCGGCCGACTACGCTGACCCGGGCTTCGGGGAGGGGAGTTCCACAGATGACCAACGGGGCACAGTGGCCGTCCGGCGGCGGACGGCGGCCGGTCGACCTGCACACGGACCGGCCTCATCCGGCGCGCGTCTACGACGTGCTGCTCGGCGGCAAGACGAACTACGCTGCGGACCGGTCGGCCGCCGAGCAGGCGGTGGCCGTCCTGCCCAACGCGGTCCTGGCCGCACGGCAGAACCGCGCCTTCATGCACCGGGTGGCCCGCCATCTGGCAGCCCACTGCGGGATCCGCCAGTTCCTGGACATCGGGACGGGCATCCCCACCTCCCCCAACCTGCACGAGGTCGTCCAGGCGGTCACCCCCTCGGCGCGGGTCGTCTACGCCGACAACGACCCCATCGTGCTCACCCACTCCCGGGCGCTGCACACCTCGGGGCCGGAGGGCCGCACCGCCTATGTGGACGCCGACCTGTGCGATCCGCAGAGCATCCTGGACAACCCGGAGCTGCGCTCCACGCTCGACCTGCGCGAGCCCGTGGCGCTGACGCTGCTGCTCATCCTGCAGTGGTTACCGGAGGGGCAGGACGCCTACGCCATCGTCGAGCGACTGATGCGGGCCCTGCCCCAGGGCAGTTTTCTGGCCATCTCACACGCCACCCACGACTTCGACCCGCCCGCGTTCGCCAAGCTCACCGAGCAGTTCGCGGCGGGCGGCCAGTACCTGACCCCGCGCAGCCACGCCGAGGTGGCACGGTTCTTCGACGGGATGCGCCTGGTCGAGCCGGGCGTCACGGTGGTGCACCGCTGGCGCCCCGACCGCACCGACATCACCGGGCAGGGCATCGGCGCCACCGACATCCCGATATACGCCGGAGTCGCCCGCAAGGCGTAGCCGGGCCTCCTCCTCGTCACCCGGCCGCGGACAGCCGGGCCAGTTCGTGGCGCCAGGCGGTGCCCTCGTTGAACGCCCCGCCCAGATCGGGCAGTTCGGCCATGTCCTCCTCGGGGAGGTCGGCCAGGGTGCCGCCCGCACCGGCGATGGTCAGCGCCAGCCGGGCGAGGGAGTCCACCGAGATCGCGCGCAGCACCGCCTCCTCCGGGGTGGCGCCGGTGCTGGTCAGGCCGTGGCCGCGCAGGACCACGACCGGCCGGTCACCGAGGGCGTCGGTCATCTCCCGCGCCAGGCGCCGGTTGCGGATCAGCACCCCGCGCGGGTAGACGGGCACGCCCCCGGCCGCCAGCCGGGTGCCGGGGATGTCGTAGGCGCCGACGATCGGCCGGATGCCCAGGCCCGCCAGGTCGCAGGCGACGACCGCCGGCGGGTGCGCGTGGACCACGGCGGAGACGTCCGGCCGGACGCGCAGCACCTCGAGGTGGAGGGGCAGTTCGTTGGGCAGCGACCAGCCGTCCAGGCCACCGGGCGACAGCGGTTCGCCGTCCAGGTCCACTGCGTGGATGTCGTCGGGCTCGGTCCAGGCCAGGCCGCGTTCCCGGGGGCCGCGGCAGCGCACCAGCACCTCGTTCTCGCCGGTGCGTACGCTGATGTGCCCGAGGATCCCGTCGGACAGCCCCCGCGAGGCCAGCACACGGCAGGCCGTGGCGATGCGTTCCCTCATCGTCGCTCCCCTCCCGCACGCCCGGTTCCGGTCCGGGCGGCGCACTCGCCGCCCGCGGCCGCGCGGCGTGATCGCCAGCATAACCAGGGCAGTTGGGGGGCCGGGCCGCGCCGGAGCCGGGCGGGCGGCCTCAGGACGGGGGTACCGGTCAGGGCCTGCCGATGGCCTGTTCGGTCCAGACCGTCTTCCCGTCGTGGGTGTACCGGGTGCCCCACCGCTCGGACACCTGGGCCACCAGGAACAGTCCGCGGCCGCCCTCGTCGGTGCTGCGGGCCCGGCGCAGATGGGGGGAGGTGCTGCTGGAGTCCGCCACCTCGCAGCTGAGGCGCTCGTTGCGGATCAGCCGCAGGACCATGGGGCCGTTGCTGTAGCGGTAGGCGTTGGTGACGAGTTCGCTGGCGATCAGTTCGGTGGTGAACGTCAGGTGTTCCAGGCCCCATTCGGAGAGCGTCGCCGCGGTCAGGGCCCTGGCCCTGGCGGGGGCGCTCGGGTCTCCGGGCAGGTGCCACGACGCGACGTGCTCCGGCGGCAGCACCCCGGTGCGGGCGAGGAGCAGCGCGACGTCGTCCGAGGGGACACCGGGCTGCAGCAGGTCGATGATGGCCTGGCAGGTCTGCGACAGGGGTTCGCCCGGGCCGGCGAGGGCCGCGCACAGGCCCTCGAGGGCGGTATCGACGTCCTCGCCGCCGCCCTGCAGAAGTCCGTTGGTGTAGAAGGCGAGGACACTGCCCTCGGCCAGTTCCAGATCGCACTCCTCGAACGGCAGGCCGCCGAGCCCGAGCGGCGGGCCCGCGGGCACGTCGGGCAGCGAGACCTCTCCGCCCGGGTCCGCCAGCACCGGCGGCGGGTGGCCGGCGCGGGCCATCGTGCAGTGCCGGGAGACGGGGTCGTAGACGGCGTACAGGCACGTGGCACCGACCACCTGCTCGTCCGGCGGAGGGCGGCTGCCCGCCTCCTGCTCCGCCGCCAGCAGTTCGACGAGGTCGTCGAGGCGGGCGAGCACCTCGTCCGGTTCCAGATCGAGACTGGCCAGGGTGTGCACCGCGGCGCGCAGCCGTCCCATGGTGGCGGCGGCGTGCAGTCCGTGCCCGGCCACGTCGCCCACCACCAGCGCGACGCGCGCTCCGGACAGCGGGATGACGTCGAACCAGTCGCCGCCCACCCCGACGGTCCCGCCGGCCGGCAGATAGCGGTGGGCGACGTCCACCGCCGGATGGGGGAGCGCGTCCGGCGGCAGGAGGCTGCGTTGCAGGGTGAGCGCGGCCTGCTGCTGCTCGGTGTAGCGGCGGGCGTTGTCGATCGAGACGGCCGCGCGGGCGGCGAACTCCTGGGCGAGTCGCAGATCGTCGTCCTCGAAGGGCTCCGGCCGCCGGGACCGCCACAGGCTCACCAGTCCCAGGACCTCTCCGCGCGCGATCAGCGGCGCCACGATCAGCGAGTGGACACCCCGGTCGGCGGCACGTCCGGCGCACCGGGGGGCCAGGGCGGGCGCCTCCGTGGCGGGTCCCAGCACCGGTTCCAGGACGGGCCTGCGCTCGGCCAGGCACCGGGCCTGCGGTGTGCCCGGCGCCGGCCGGAACACCGCGCCGACCGGGTCCGTCATCGCGCACGCCTGGTCGGAGGCCACGCCGACGGCCATCCGCCGGACCCGCCGGGGCGCTCCCCGGGCGACGGCCTCGCCGGGCGCCACCGGCTCCAGCAGGTCCACCGCGGCGCAGTCGGCGAGGTCCGGGACGGCGACGTCGGCCAGTTCCCGGGCGGTCCGGGCGACGTCCAACGTGGTGCCGATGCGCTCGCTGGCCTCGTTGAGGAGCGCCAGCCTGCGCTGCGCCCGGTAGCGGTCGGTGATGTCCTCGATCGTCTCGGCCACCCCGAGGACGCGTCCGGCGGGATCCTCCAGCCCGAACGAGGAGACGGACACCACGAGCTCCCGGCCGGGCGCTCCCCGCAGCCGCGCGGACTGCTCGGTGTGGATCTGCGGCTTCCCCGTCTCCAGGACGCGCCGTACGCGGTCCTCCGCGGCCTGCCAGTCCTCGCCGACCAGCGCCTCGCCGGAGCGCAGGCCGCGGTGTTCCGCATCCGACATGTGGGTGACCCGCTCGATCGCCCGGTTGACGCGCAGGACCCGCAGGTCGGGGCTGTGCACCACCAGGCCGATCGGGGACCGGCGGAACAGCCCGTCGAGGATCGCCCGGTCCCGCTGCCATTCGATGACCGCGTCGGCGGGCGCGCACACCAGCAGCCACTCGCGGACGTCCTGCCGCCGGGTGACGGTGCGTACCCGCAGGCCGAGCCCCACCGGGTGGCCGCCGCGGTGCCGCACCGGGAGGATCCCGAACCAGCCGCCCGTCCTGAGGCAGTCCTCGGCGATCCGCAGGACCATGGGGCGATCGGCGGGCGCGATGAGGACGTCCACGGCCGAGCGGCCGATGATGTCCTCGCCGTCGTAGCCGAGCAGTCTTCCGGCCGCCGCGCTCCAGGCGACCACCGTCCCGTGGTCGTCGAGCACGAGCGACGCGGCGTTCCGGGCGGCGAACGGATCCTCCGGGCTCTCGCTCAGAGCTGTGACCGGCGCGTCCATGACCACCACTCCTGGCTCGGCAAACGGCGTGTTCCCCGTCCGGCCGCCGGTTGCGGGACGCTCCGGCCGGGCTCGCGCCCTCTCTCCAGGGTGCGCCCGAGCCGGTGCCGCTGCCAGACACCGCCGGCCCGGCGCGCAGCCGGTGGGCTCAGACGGCGGGTGCCGGGGGCGCTGCCTGCCGGGCGGCGGTCGTCCGCCCGCGTTCGACGGCGCGGATGTGCCGTCGGGCCAGGAGCAGCGGCACCGCGCCGAGGACGCCGAAGGAGATGTCGATGGGAAGCCACCACAGCGGCAGTCCGCGCAACGGGCCGCAGATCAGCGCGAGGGGCAGGATCCCGGCGCAGGCGATCAGGCCGAAGTCGATCACCCAGATGTTCCGTACCGGGTCCCGCAGCGGGCCGATGAACGCGCACGCGATGGCGAGGTGCGCGAAGGCCAGCCAGTCGGTGCCGTAGGCGATGAACGGGTAGTTCCGCCCGGTCTCGGCCAGCCCCCGGTGCGCCCTGGCGATCCAGTCCACCGCGGCCGGCAACCGGTCGGCGATGCCCTTGAACGGCGAGTGCGGACCGGTCGCTCCCCACATCAGCCAGCCCGTCTCCGTGACGAGCGGGAACGCCGTCACCCCGGCCAGCACCAGTCCCACCATGACCACGACGATCCAGATGCGTGCGCGCCGCAGGCGCTCCCCCTCGCTCATGGGACGGAGCATAGGCCGCCGTTCGCGGGCGGCGGCACGCGGCCCCGGCCCGCGCCGGACCGGGAGACGCGGCGGTCCGCGGAGGCGGCACGAGGCGGAGGCGGCACAATGGGGCGGTGTCACGACGTTCCCCGCGCAGGCGGCCGAGCGGCACGGCCGCGACGCCGTGCCCCTGCGGACTGCCCGCCACCTACCCGGAGTGCTGCGGACGGCTGCACCGCGGCGCCGCCCAGGCGGCCACCGCCGAGCAGCTGATGCGGTCCCGGTACAGCGCCTTCGCCGTGCGCGACGAGGGCTACCTGCTGCGGACCTGGCATCCGTCGACCCGGCCGCCCGGCGTCGCGTTCGATCCGGCGACGCGCTGGACGCGGCTGGAGATCCTCGG
>JBEHXI010000368.1:0-5344 GCA_048498775.1 Actinomycetota bacterium
GAGCGACCGGTGGTCCCGGAAACGGCGCAGCAGCCCGATCGACGCGTCGGTGCCGAGCCGGGAAGCGGTCACCACGACGGCGCGGGCCGTCTCGTCGTCCAGGCCCTCCGGTCCTGGCAGCAGCTCCAGGACGATCGGGCCGACCTCGTCGGCCAGCCGGTTCGCCGCCTCGACGGTACGGGGTGGCAGGAGGGCCGCCGCCCGTTCCTCGACGGCCGACCGCACCGCCGGGTCCAACTCCGTGGCGTGCTCAAGGCAGGCCGTGGCCAGCAGGTGGACGCGGGGGCGTACGGCCTCGTCCGCGTCGCCCCTGGCGATCAGGGCGGTGAGGATCTCGGCGCGCTCGCGGGGGCGGCCCTGCGCGACGGCCATGCGGACCACGTCCTCCCACTGGGTGTCCGCGGCATTCTCGATCAGCAGGCCGATGTCCCACTCCTCGACGAGGCGGCGGGCGCCCAGGTAGTCCTGGAAGGTGCGGTGGACGAACTCGACGGTGCCGGGGGCGGGTTCGCGCAGCAGGCCGCTGCGGAGCAGCAGGTGCCGCAGGATCGCGGGGGCGTCGCCCTGGGCGGCGGCGGAGGGCACGGCGGGCAGCACGTCGGCGAGCAGGCGTTCGGCGTGTGAGCGGTCGAGCTCCGAACGGCCGTTGCGGATCAGCCAGTAGGCGAGGCGCTGGAGCAGCTGGATCTGCGGTTCGGCGGCCAGTTCGATGCCGTCCGGGGCGCCGATGTCGCGGCGCTGGTCGCGGTCGGCGAGCAGCATGGCCAGCCCGGCCTCGTACAACTCGCGGCGGCCGTTGGGGAGGTAGCCGCGGCGGTCGCGGTGCAGGGCGCAGATCAGGCCGCACATCAGGGGGTTGGTGGCGAGGCGGGCGAGGTCCTGCTTGGTGGCGATGGCGGTCAGCAGGGAGCCCTGATACGCGTCAAGGCGGGCGCGTTCCTCCGGGTCCTCGCAGCCGGCGCGGGCCGCGGAGTGCCAGCGGGTGACGAACGAGGTGATGTCGTCCCGGCTCATGGGGGAGAGGGTCAGCTCGGTGAAGCCCTCGCCGGCCAGCCAGGAGTCCGCCACGGCGGAGGGGCGCGAGGTCACCAGCCAGGAGTTGCCCGGGTAGGCGATCAGCAGGTCCCGCAGCCAGTCGCGGACCTGGTCGCGTTCCCGCTCGCTGATCTCGTCGATGCCGTCGACCATGACCAGGGCGCGGCCCGCGCCGAGGACGCCCGCGGCCCAGCCGTCCGGCTGCCGGTCGGCCAGCGGGTTGCCGGTCGCGGCGAGGAACCGCCCGGGCTCCGGCAGCGGGCCGCGGCGGATCAGGGTGCGCAGCGGCAGCACGAAGGGGATCGTGCCGCCGGACCCACCGAGGCCGTCGCGTGCGGCGCGCACGGCCAGCCACTGGACGAGGGTGGTCTTGCCGGAGCCGGCGACGCCGCGCAGCAGGACGCGGCGCTGCCCGGCGAGCGCCCGGTCGGCCGGGAGCGGCGCGCCGGCCTGCTCCTCACCGGCGCCGGACGGGACGGCCTCCAGGCTCAGATAGGCGGCGTCCAGCGGCCAGGTGGCGGCCGAGCGGTCCCGCAGATCGAGGCCGAAGATGGTCAGGGTGCCGTGCTTCTTCTCCAGGTAGGCGGTGTAGCGGGCCTCGAAGTCGGCCACCGGGTCGGCCGGCGCGGTGGACAGCTCGACGATCCGCGGCTCCGGGACGCCCTGTGCCTCCAGCGCGGCCAGGAACCCGTCGTCCTCCAGCAGCACCCAGGCCGGGGTGGCCTCGATCCGGGCGTGCCGCCAGCCGCGCGGCGCGGAGGCGACCACCCCGATCAGCAGCCCGCCCGCGAAGACCGCGGCGCCCGACATGCCGGCCCAGGGCGAGGCCGCGCCGGTGCGGGGCTCGGGCGGGGCGTGGGCGCTGTCCAGGACGTACCGGCCGCCGAGCATCCCGGAGCCGGGTTTGAACGTGCCCACCAACTGCTCGCTGTCCGGCCGGTTCTCCGCGTCCCGCTGCGCGTACGGGAAACCGATGGCCTGGCAGCCGGGGACGGGGGTGAGCGATGTGGCCACGCCCCAGCGCATCCGCTCGAAGGGGCCCGGGGCGAGATCGGTGTCCGCCAGCAGGAGTGCCGCGTCGCACTCGCCGTCGCCGCGTGACCACAGCAGCCGGCAGCCGCTCCGGCCGGCCGGGCCCGCCGCCCGGATGCCGGTCACGCCCCGGACGACATGCGCCGCCGTCAGGATCAACCGGGGCGACAGCAGATAGCCGCTGCCCTGGCGGCCGCCGCTGAAGACCGCGACGATCCGCTCCGCGACCGGCCCTTCTACCGTTCCCACGAGCCGCCCTCGTCGTCCGCCGCGATGTCCCAACTGCCCCCGTCAGAAGCCGACTTGGGCTTGAGCGTGAAGGCGACCTTGTGGGTGCGGCCCTGCGCCAGGCCCGCCTCGGCGCCCGTGTCGACGACCCAGGCCTTCACCCCGCCTCTGGCCCGCGCGTCGCGCCGCACCTCGACGGTGAACTCCATCTGGATCTCGCCGAGTTCGAAGCGCAGCGGCGCGTCGGTGCCGCGAGTGGCCGCCTCGATCAGGCCGTCGCGGACGGCCTCCACCGCGTCGGCGAGCTCGACGGCGTCGATCCGCCCGGCGTGCTGCTCCACTGCTGTCCCCCCAGGGCCGTAGCGTCCAGGGATACGGTAGCGGCCGCCGCCGTCAGTCCTGGTGGTGCTCCGCCTCCGGGAGCCGGACCTCGGCGATGGCGCCGGTGCCGGTGGCGTCGGTTCCGTCGCCATCCTCCGGCCCGGCGTTGCGGAACGACAGTTCGGCGCCCAGCACCCGGGCCTGGCCGGCGGCGATCGTCAGGCCCAGGCCGTGAGCGCCCCCGGAGCGGTCCACGCTGCCGGTGCGGAAGCGGCTGGGGCCCTCGCGGAGCAGGACGTCGGGGAAGCCGGGGCCGTGGTCGCGCACCCGCAACACCGGCCCGTCCACGATCACCTCGACGGGCGGCGCGCCGTGCCGGCCGGCGTTGGCGAGCAGGTTGCCGAGGATGCGTTCCAGGCGGCGCGGATCGGTCCGCACCCAGGCGTCCCGCAGCACCTCGACGCGCGCCTCGGGGGACAGCCCGCGCACCCGGCGGGTGACGAACTCCGGCAGGGCGACCTCGACCAGCTCCGGCCGCTCCTCGGCGCTGTCCAGCCGGGCGACCTCCAGGACGTCCTCGATCAGTGTGCGCAGCGCCTGGGCGCGGTCGCGGACCAGCTCGGCCGGGCGGCCGGGCGGCAGCAGCTCGGCGGCGGTGACCAGGCCGGTGACGGGGGTGCGCAGCTCGTGGGCGATGTCGGCGGTGACCCGGCGCTCGGCCTCCAGGCGGTGCTGGAGGGCGTCGGCCATCGCGTCGACCGCGCGGGCCAGTTCGTCGGTCTCGTCGCGGACCCGGCCGCCGACGGCCTCGCGCACCCGCACGTTGGTGGCGCCGTCGGCGACCTGCCGGGCGGCCACGGCGGCCTTGCGCAGCCGGCGGGAGAGCTGCCCGCCGATGAGGATGCTCAGCGCCGAGCCGGCCAGGACGACGGCGACCGAGCCGGCCATCAGCACGCCGTCCAGGTCCTGGAGGACGGCGTAGCGGTCGCTGAACCGGGTGTTGATCGACATCACCTTGTTGCCCGGCAGCGGGGTCTCCGCCCAGATGATCGGCATCCCGCCGGTCTCCTGGACGTAGGTGGCGCGCAGGCCGCGGGTGGCGGCGCCGCGCAGCGGCGGGGGCAGCTTGGGGTCGTCGATGCGGGCGCTGATGGTCAGCCGGTGGGTCGTCTCGTAGATCCGGCCGGCCAGCTGGACGCGGGTGTCCTGCACGTCGCGGGCGTTGTTGAGCATGCTGACCCGGGCCGCGTTGTGGACGACGACGGCCAGCGCGAACGCGACCAGCGCGGAGACCGCCGCGATCGCGGCGGTGAGCTTCCACCGGAGCCCGAATCCGCGCAGCAGCGCCATCGGCCCGTCAGGCCCTCAGCTTGTAGCCGAAGCCGCGGACGGTCTCTATCCGGTCCTGGCCGATCTTGGCGCGCAGCCGCTGGACGTGCACGTCCACCACCCGGGTGTCGCCGCCCCACTCGTAGTCCCACACGCTGGTCAGCAGCCGGTCGCGGGAGAGGACGGAGCCGGGCGCGGCGGAGAACTCCAGCAGCAGCCGCATCTCGGTGGGCGTCAGCGCCACCGGCTGGCCGTCCCGCCGCACCTCCATGCCGTCGGTGTCGATCTCCAGGTCCCCGAACCGCAGCGCGCCGTCGGCCTGCGCCTCCTTCCCGGCCCCCGGGCCGCCGGCGTGCCCGAAGCGGCGCAGCACGGCGCGGATGCGGGCGACCAGCACGGCGCTGTCGAACGGCTTGGTGACGTAGTCGTCGGCGCCCGCCTCCAGGCCCAGCACGACGTCGATGGAGTCGGCGCGCGCCGAGAGCATGATCACCGGGACGGTGGACTCGTCGCGGATGCGGCGGCACAGGCTGACGCCGTCCAGGCCGGGCACCATCACGTCGAGCAGCGCGATGTCCGGGCGGCGGGCGCGGAACGCCTCCAGGCCCGCCACGCCGTCCGGGACGGCCGTCACCTCGAAGCCGTCCCGCTCCAGGGTGAGTTGCGTCGCCTCGCGGATGACGTCGTCGTCCTCGACGAACAGGACGTGCGTCGGCTCAGCCATTGGTCCTTTTCCCGTACACGCTGTGGGTGCGTGACGTCTCGGTGAACGCGGTGCCGTTCCAGTGGTAGGTGATCACGTCCTCGCCGGACGGGCAGCAGACCGGGTCGTCCGTGCTGTACACCTGGTGGGTCAGCTGGAGGTCCCCCTTGTCGATCTGGAGGTAGACCGGCGGCTGCTCGTCGGCGAAGACGTTGACGTACCTGCCATTGTGCATGCGGTACACATAGCTTCCGAGGCCCAGCCCGTCACCGCAGGTTGCGACGTTTATCACCACATCGGGCACGGATCCGCCGGTCAGGGTGCCGTACGAGGTGTCGATGGGGTATTCGTGGCCGCCGCACGGCTTCAGCTGGGATCTGATCTCGCCGCCGACCTTCGGGTCGTGCTCCAGCAGCGCCACCGCGTCGACCTTGGCGGCGGGCGAGCTCAGCACGGGGGAGGGGCTGATCACCGAGGTGGCCGCGGTGCCCTCGACACGCACGCCGCCGCCCTCGGCACACCCGGCCAGCAGGGCCAGGGGTGCGAGCGCGGCGGCGATGAGCGCGCCCTTGGCGAGGGTTATGCGGCGCACGCGCCCTCCTGTGAGCTCGTTGGGTCCAGGGCGGCCTGCCGGGCCGTCCGGGCACTGTGGGCAACGCGCTGGGCCGGGACGCTGTTCCCCGCGGGGGCGGGCGC
>JBEHXI010000369.1:0-5328 GCA_048498775.1 Actinomycetota bacterium
AGTACTACCGCAACATCGCGGGCGAGCACCCCGACTGGGACGAGTATCGCGCGGCCATGCTCAAGCAGGGCAAGTCCCTGATCCGGGTCACGCCGTGCGGTCGTGCGGTCGTGCGGCCGTTCAGCTTTCCGGCGCCACGTTCGCCGGGAAGCCGCCGGTGGCGACCGGGCCCCACCGCTCCGGCGTGACCCGGATCAGGGACTTGCCCTGCTTGAGCATGGCCGCGCGGTACTCGTCCCAGTCGGGGTGCTCGCCCGCGATGTTGCGGTAGTACTCCACCAGCGGTTCGACCGACTCCGGCGGGTCGACGACCTCGGCGGTGCCGTCGACCTGGACCCAGGGCCCGTTCCAGTCGTCGGACAGCACGATCACGGAGGCCTTCGGGTCCCGGCGGACGTTGCGGGCCTTGGCGCGTTCCGGATACGTGGAGACGACCAGACGCCCGGAGTCGTCCACCCCGCACGACACCGGGGAGCCCTGGGCCCGCCCGTCACTGCGGGTGGTCAGCAGGATCGCCCGGTGCCGGGGGCGTACGAACTCCAGCAACTGGTCGAGGTCCACCGTGGTGTTGGTCGCGATCTGAGGTGACATGCCCGCAGCTTACGTCGCGGGCGGCGCCACCCGGCCGTGCGGCGCCCCGGAGCGGGCGGCCCCGGGACGCCGCACGGGCCCGAACGCGTCAGGCGGTGGGCAGCGAGTCGCCCTGGACCGCCTGGATGTCCAGCTCCACACGCAGCGTGGTGCCGATGGCCGCGATGCCCGCCTGGAGGACCTGGTTGTAGTTCATCGCGAAGTCCTCGCGCCGCAGCTCGGTCGTGGCCCGGAACGCGGCGCGCACCCCGCCCCACGGGTCGGGGCCGGTGCCCAGGTAGGTCAGGTCCAGGTCCACCGGCCGGGTGACGGCGTTCATCGTCAGCTCGCCGGGGAGGGTCCAGCGGTCGGCGCCGGCCGGGGCCAGCTCGCCGGTGCTGCGGTAGGTGATCTCCTGGTGCTCGTCGACGTTGAGGAAGTCCTTGCTGCGCAGGTGGTCGTCGCGCATCTTGTTGCCGGTGTCGATGCTGGCGGCCGTGATGGTCGCCCGCACCGCCGACCGCTCGACGGTCTCGGCGATGGTGATACGGCCGCTGAACTCGGTGAACCGGCCGCGCACGCTGGAGATGCCCAGGTGCTGCGCGACGGCGGCGACCGAGGAGTGCGCCGGGTCGATGGTCCAGGTGCCCGGCGGCGGCAGTTCGACGCCCCCCTGGCGGGCCAGGACCAGATTGCCCAGGTCGGCGCGGCCGGACGCGGGGACGATGGCGGTCGAGGCGGTCGGCTGGTAGCCGATGGCCGTCACGATCACCGTGTACACGCCGGGGGCCACGGCCTCGGTGCGTACCACCCCCTCGTCGTCCGCGGTCGCCCGCTGGACCTGGCTCCCCGTCATGTCGGTGACGGTCAGCACCGCGTGCTGCACCGCCCAGCCGTCCTTGGTCCGCACCCTGGCGCGCAGTCCGCCCTCAATGCTCATTGCTGATCTCCTGATCTGATGGTGACAGGCTCCGGCCGGACGGCCTCTGCCGTCCCCTGCGTCCGCCTTCCGGCCGGAACCCGCTCTCCCCCGGACCGGCCGC
Organism: Actinomycetota bacterium; assembly: GCA_048498775.1. Lineage (GTDB taxonomy): Bacteria > Actinomycetota > Actinomycetes > Streptomycetales > Streptomycetaceae > JBEHXI01. The sequence continues at coordinate 1,614 of JBEHXI010000369.1, forward strand.
CGCCCCGCCCGCTACGCGCGGGGCGCGGACCAGCCGCCTGGTCGGCCTGGGCGTCAGACGCCGAGCCCCGCCCCGGTACCGGTCGGCACCCGGGCGGCCGCTCTCCAAGCGGAACTCTAGGGTCTTTATGTCACTCGTCCGGGTGGCCGAGGACCACGTCATGGCCGTCGCCCGCGCCGCCCGACACGTCGAGTGTGGTGGCGACGGGCGGATAACCGCCGGCGATCAGCGTGTAGTCGCCGGGCGCCAGGTCGGTGAAGGCGTAGCTGCCGTCCTCGCCGGTGGTGGCCGTACCGACGACGTTCCCCGCCGCGTTCACCAGGGTGACCCTGGCGTCCGCCAGCGGCAGCCGGTCCACCCCGGCCCGCACGGTGCCCTGCAGGCGCGCGCCGGACCGCAGTTCCACCTCGACGCGGGTGATGCCCTGGCCGCTGACCTCGACGGGCAGCGCGGCGGGCTGGTACGCGTCGGAGTTGATGGCGATCGTGAAGCTGCCCGCGGGCAGTTCGGCGAAGGCGAAGGCACCGGAGTCGTCGGACTTGCCGGTCGCCAGGACCTCGCCGCGCACATCGGTGACCACGACCATCGCACCGGCCACCGGGTCCCCGGTCTCGGCGGAGCGCACCTGTCCGGCCAGCCCGCTGGTGCCGGCCAGCACGACGTCGAAGCCGAGCGGCCCCTCACCGCCGTCGACCACCACGGTGGCGGCCTGCGGCTGGTGCCCGTCGGCGGCCGCGATCAGCACATACGAGCCCGGGCCGGGCGCGCTCAGCGCGTACCCGCCGTCGTAGCCGGCGACGGCCCGGCTCAACTGGCGGCCCTGCAACGAGATCAGGGTCAGGGTGGCGGATCCGACCGGGCTCCCGTCGGAGCCTCGCACGGAACCGTGGATGGTGTGGGCATTCAAGGGAACCTCCTGACCCGACGAGCCTGAGCCCGCCGAGGCGTACACGGCGTCCGGTGCGGCGGCGACCGGTCGCCCGGTCGGCGGCACACCGGCAGCGGCAACGGTACTGGTACCGATCACCTCCCGCGCGGGCGCGGGAGTGGGGGGAAGGGGGCCGGGCGGTGGGGTGGTCGCCATCGTCTTCCTCACCTGCTCGGCTGCTCGGCCGCGTGGGGGGCGGCGCCGTCCGCGGACGCGGCCGGCGCCTGGTGGGCCCAGGGGTGCCCGGAGCGCGGCCGGCAGCCGTCGAAGCTCTCGCGCAGCCGGGCCATCATGGCGGCCAGCTCGCCGACGTCGTCGTCGGTCCAGCTCTCCAGGGCCACGGCGAGCGCCCGCGCGATGCGCTGCTGGCACTCCCCGAGGACCCGCTCGCCGTCGGCGGTGAGCCGCAGCAGGCGTGACCTCTTGTCCTGGGGGTCGGGCTGGCGGTCGATCCAGCCGAGGGCGGCGAGGTGCGCCACATGGCGGCTGGTGACCGACACGTCCACGCCCAGCCGCTCGGCCAGGTGCCCGAGGCGCATCTCGCCGAACCGGTCGAGGTTGCCGAGCACCGCGAGTGAGGCGGGCGGGCAGTCGGGCGGCAGCGCGCGGCCGATGCCCCGGCTGACCGCACCCAGCGCGCTGAGTTGCCGCACCAGTTCGGCGCACCGCTTGAGCGTCGCCATCAGCACCCCCAGCGCTAGTTGCCCTAAGCAACTGTAGGCGAAGTTGGTTGCTGAAGGCAAATGAAGGGGGCGGGCACACGGGCGGGACCGCGTGCCGCGGCGGCACACGGTCCCTGCCCCGAGTGGCCGTCCGTCAGGCGGAGGCCTCGGTCAGCCGGTCCAGCTCCTCCTGGCTCAGCTTGAGCTCCGCGGCGGCCAGCAGCGCGGGCAGCTGCTCCAGGCTGCGGGCGCTGGCGATGGGCGCCACCACGGTCGGCTGGGCCGCCAGCCAGGCGAGCGCCACGGTGGCCATCTCCACACCGTGCGCCCGCGCCACCTCCTCCAGCGCGGCCAGCACCTTCGGACCGCGCTCGGTCTTCAGGTACTCGCCGGCCTTCCCGGCCCGCGCGCTGTCCACCTGGACACCCGGCCGGTACTTTCCGGTCAGGAAGCCGGCCGCCAGCGAGAAGTAGGGGACGGAGGACAGGCCGTGCGCCTGGACCACGTCCGCGAGCGGGCCCTCGTACTGGTCCCGCTCGACCAGGTTGTAGTGCTGCTGAAGGGCCACGTAGGAGGCCAGGCCCTCGCGCCGGGAGAACTCCAGGGCCTCGGCCAGGCGCTCGGGGGAGATGTTGGACGCGCCGATCCGGCGGACCTTGCCCTCCCTGACCAGCTCGTCCAGCGCGCCGATGAACTCCTCGACCGGCGTGGCCGGGTCGTCGAAGTGGGTGTAGTACAGGTCGATCCGGTCGGTCTGGAGGCGCCGCAGCGACTGCTCGACCCCGGCCTTGATCGTCGCGGCCTTCAGCCCCTTGAAGCCGGGGTGCGAGCCGACCTTGGTGGCGATGACCACCTGGTCGCGGTTGCCGCGGGAGGCCATCCAGCGGCCGATGATCGTCTCCGACTCGCCGCCGGAGTGGCCCGGCACCCAGTGCGAGTAGCTGTCCGCGGTGTCGACGAAGTTGCCCCCGCCGCCCACATAGGCGTCCAATACGGCGAAGGACGTCGCCTCGTCCGCGGTCCAGCCGAAGACGTTCCCGCCCAGGCAGAGCGGCGAGACATCGATGTCAGAGCTTCCGATACGTGCCATACCCCACGACAACCCCCTGGGGGTGCCCGCTATTCCGCTTCTTCGCTAGGGTCCTGGGCCATGGCTGAGTACCCGAACCCTGAGCAGAACTACGATCCCGCGGGCAGCACCCAGATGTTCCGCGCCTTCGTGGACGAGGCCGCGAGCGCGCCCAGCGGGCGCCGGCAGGCCGCCGCGCCGGCCCCCGAGCCGACCGGCTCGCGCACCGGGCTGATCGTCGGCATCGTGGTGGCCCTGGTGGTCGTCGCGGTGGCGGCGTACATCGCCCTGGGCTGACGCCGCGGCGCCTCCTCGACCACCCCTGTTCCCCGACCCCCCACAACCTCCGCAACGACGACAAACGAAAACCCTCACCCGCGCCGTTGCCGCCGGCCGGGGCTCGTGACCACGGGCCCCGGTGCGGTGAGCGCCGGCTTCCGGCCGCCTCCCCACGGGCGGCCGGAGCCGTTTCGGGGGGCGGTTCAGGGCCGGTTCGGGGCCGTTTCGGGGCCGGTTCAGGGCCGGAGGACCGGAAGAGAGGGGGCCGCGGAGGAGCCGGGGGTGACCCCCATCAAGGTCTGGAGCGGCGAGAACCAGGTCGATGTGGCGCCCGATATTCAGGTGGGCGTGACGCAAGCCATTCAGATTCTGCCTGGTCAAGGCGTGCAGCCCCTGCACCGCGACGATTCGGTCTGGCTTTGGCGGCACCCGGGCTACAACCGGGAGGCTCGCGTGCAGATCATGATCGCCATCACCGATTTCTCAGAAGAGAACGGTGGGACCCTGGTCATCCCGGGCAGCCACAAGTGGGATGACGAACGCATGCCAAAGCAGGAGGAGGCGATCCCGACCTCGATGGATGCTGGCGATGCACTGATCTTCATTGGTTCGACGTACCACGGAGGGGGTCAGAACCGTAGCAATGCCCCGCGCACGGGCCTGACCATGTCGTATGACCTCGCGATCTTGCGACAGGAAGAGAACCATTACCTGACGCTGCCTATCGAGCGCGTCAAGCGCTTTCCAGAGGAAATGCAGCGGCTGCTTGGATGGTCG
>JBEHXI010000370.1:0-5298 GCA_048498775.1 Actinomycetota bacterium
CCGCCGGGGCGTCGCTGTTCGTGGCCGGCTTCACGGCCGTCTTCGTCTCCGGCGGGGCGCTGTTCGGCAGCTTCGGCTACACCCTGCAGGACTACAAGGGGATCATCACCAAGGTCCTCGGCGTGCTGACGATCGCGCTGGGGCTGGCCTTCATGGGTCTGCTGACCGGGGTCTTCCAGCGGGAGTTCCGCGTCCACAAGCGGCCCTCGATCGGGCTGGCGGGGGCGCCGGTGCTCGGGGTGCTGTTCGGGCTGGGGTGGACCCCGTGCCTGGGGCCGACGCTCTCCGCGGTCCAGGCCCTGTCGTTCAACCAGGCGAGCGCCGGGCGCGGCGCCCTGCTCACCGCGGTGTACTGCGCGGGGCTCGGGGTCCCGTTCATCCTCGCCGCGATAGCGTTCCGGCGGGCGCTGGGCGCGTTCGCGTTCGTCAAACGGCACTACGCCTGGGTCATGCGGATCGGCGGCGGCATGCTCGTCGTGGTCGGTCTGCTGCTCGTCACCGGGGCCTGGGACCGGGTGGTCTACCAGATGCAGATCTGGTCCTCCGGCTTCAACGTTGGGATCTGAGGTATGGCACGCACCGCGACCGACTCGGCCGAGGCTCTGAGCACCGCGCCGCGCGAGGACGACGACAGCGTCGGCGCCGGCGGCCCCGGGCTGCCCGGGCTCGGCCCGATCGGCTGGCTGCGCTGGTTCTGGCGGCAGCTGACCTCGATGCGGGTCGCCCTGATCCTGCTGTTCCTGCTGTCGCTGGCGGCCATCCCCGGCTCGCTGATCCCGCAGGAGGCCACCAGCCCGACCAGCGTCGACGACTTCAAGGCGGCGCACCGCTGGCTCGGGCCGCTCTACGACAAGCTCGGCATGTACCACGTGTACAGCTCGGTGTGGTTCTCGGCCGTCTACCTGCTGCTGTTCGTCTCGCTGGCCGGCTGCATCGTCCCGCGGGCCTGGCAGTTCGTCGGCCAGCTGCGGTCGCGGCCGCCGCGGGCGCCCGGCCGGCTGGACCGCATGCCCGCCCACGCCGCCTGGACCACCGACGCGGACGCCGAGGAGGTGCTCGCCGCGGCCCGGCGGCTGCTGCGCCGGCGCCGCTTCCGGGTGGTGCGCGACACCGACTCCGTCGCCTCCGAGAAGGGGTACCTGCGCGAGGCCGGCAACCTGGTGTTCCACATCGCGCTGTTCGGCCTGCTGATCGCGTTCGCCGCCGGGCAGCTGGACAAGTCGTACGGCACCAAGGTGGTCGTCGAGGGCACCGGCTTCGCCAACACGCTCACCCAGTACGACGACTTCAAGCACGGCGCGCTGTTCGACACCGACTCCATGGCGCACTTCGGCTTCGTCATGAGCAGGTTCGACGCGACCTACGCGCGCTCCGGCCCCGACAAGGGCTCGCCGCGCACCTTCGCCGCGAACCTGACCTACTACGGCGCGGACGGCCGGGACCACCGGACCACCGTCAAGGTCAACAAGCCGCTCCAGATCGACGGCTACAACGTCTACCTGGGCACGCACGGCTACGCGCCGGTCGTCACCGTCCACGACGGCAAGGGCAACGTGGCCTACTCGGGACCGGTGCCGTTCCTGCCGGTGGACTCCGGCAACCTCACCTCGCAGGGCGTCGTCAAGGTCCCGGACGCGATCGGGCCGGACGGCAAGCGGGACCAGCTGGCCTTCCAGGGCTTCTTCGTACCGACCTTCGGCGGCCCCGCGGCGGGCACGATGTTCTCCCAGTTCCCCGCGCTGGACAATCCGGTGCTGCTGCTGACCGCCTACCACGGCGACCTCGGCATGGACTCCGGGCTGCCGCAGAACGTCTACCAGCTCGACACCAGCAGCAAGCTGATCAAGCAGTTCAAGAACGCGGACGGCAGCTCCCTCGCGCAGAAGCTGGTCGTGGGGCAGAGCATGCAGCTGCCGGGCGGGAACGGCTCGATCACCTTCGACGGCATCAAGTCATGGGCGAGTTTCGAGGTCGTCCACCAGCCCGGGACCGATGTGGCGCTGATCAGCGCCATCCTCATGATCAGCGGTCTGGCCGGATCGCTGTTCATCCAGCGGCGCCGGGTGTGGGTGCGGGCCACCGCGGACGGCAGCGGCCGCACCCGGGTGGAGCTGGCCGGGCTCGGCCGCAGCGAGTCGCCCAGGGCCGCGCAGGACCTGGCGGCCGTCGTCGAGGCCCTGCACGCCGAGGCGCCGACCTCGGCGGCCGGGAACGCCGAGGAGCCCGCTCCGGACACACCCGCCGAGAACACCGCCGAGGGACCTTCCCCGGACGGACCCGAACAGCCCACCGAAGCCCCGAAGGACCGCTCGGACAAGGAGCGCGCGTGAACCCCGCAGCCCACGCCTCGATCAACGAGACCCTGGCGAACATCAGCAACTATCTGATCTATTCGGCCATGGCCGTCTACACGCTGGCCTTCTTCGCGCACATCGCCGAGTGGGTCTTCGGCAGCCGCAGCAAGGTGGGCCGCATGGCCGCCGCCCTGGACGCGCCGCGCGCCGCCGCGGCCGCCGGGTCCGCCACGCCCGCCGTCCAGGTGCGGCAGCGCGGCGGCGGCACCGCGGTGCTCGACCGCCCCAAGGTCGTCACCCGCGACGTCTCCGCCGACCGGGGCGCCTCGGACGGCATCGGCGCGGCCGGCACCGACGAGCAGGGCGAGCTGTACGGGCGGATCGCCATCTCGCTGACCGTGCTCGCCTTCCTGCTGCACTTCGGCGGGGTGCTGACCCGCGCCCTCGCGGCCGGCCGCGCGCCGTGGGGCAACATGTACGAGTTCTCCACGACCTTCGGCATGGTCGCGGTGGCCGCCTACCTCGCGGCGCTGGCGCTGCGCCGGAACGTGCGCTGGATCGGCCTGTTCCTGGTCACCTCGGTCCTGCTCGACCTCGGCCTCGCGGTCACCGTGCTGTACACCGCCGACGACCAGCTGGTCCCGGCGCTCCACTCGTACTGGCTGTGGATCCACGTCAGCACCGCCATCATCTCCGGCGCCGTCCTCCACCTGGCCGCGCTGGCGACCGTGCTGTACCTGTTCCGGGACCGCTACGAGGCGAACCTGGCGGTCGGCAAGCCCGGCGGGCGGCTGTCGTCGGTGATGGAGCGGCTGCCGTCGGCGGCCACGCTGGACAAGTTCTCCTACCGGATCAACGCGGCCATCTTCCCGCTGTGGACGTTCGCCATCATCGCCGGGGCGATCTGGGCCGAGTCGGCGTGGGGCCGCTACTGGGGCTGGGACCCCAAGGAGACCTGGGCGTTCATCACCTGGGTGGCCTACGCGGCGTACCTGCACGCCCGCTCGACGGCCGGCTGGAAGGGCCGGAAGGCCGCCTACCTGGCGCTGGTCGCGTTCACCTGCTTCATCTTCAACTACTACATCGTCAACTTCTTCATCACGGGCCTGCACTCCTACGCGGGCGTCTCGAAGTGACGAGGTGCGGCCGCTGAGCCGCCGCTGAACCCAGCTGAACCCACGACAGGTCCCCTGCCCGCCGGAACACTCCGGAACGGGCCGGGGACCTGTCGTGTGGACGGGCGCGATGCGGGCGGGAGTCCGCACCGCGCGGTCAGCGGCGCCGGCGGCTGCCGTGCTCCTGGTGCGGCATGCTCTGCCGGGCGCCGGGCAGCGTGGGCTTGGGCAGGTGCGCCACCTCCCACCGGGCCCTGGTGAGCTGCTGCGCGGTGTCCTCCGGCAGCCGCGGCGGGCGCCGGGCCGTCCGGAAGCCGAACGCCGACGTCAGGTCGCCGAAGGTACGGCGCCGCCACTGGCTGATGTTGGGCTCCTCCACCCCGGTGAAGCGCTCCAGGAACTGCAGCACGGAGGTGTGGTCGAACGCCTCCCCGGCGGCCCAGCCGCCCACCGTCCACGGCGAGATGACGATGCACGGCACCCGGAAGCCGCCGCCGATCGGCAGGCCCTGGATGAACTCGCCGGGCGTGCCGGGCTTGGGCGTGGGCGGCGGCACATGGTCGAACAGTCCGTCGTTCTCGTCGTAGTTCAGGATGAACGCGGTCTTCGCCCACACCTTCGGGTTGGCGGCGATCGCCTCGATCTTGGAGGCGACGAAGTCGGCGCCCGCGGCCGGCAGGTAGTCCGGGTGCTCGGACTGGTGGCTGGTCGGGATGATCCAGGAGACGGCCGGCAGCCGCCCGGCGCGGGCGTCGTCCTCGAAGGTCCCGGCCGGGGTGCGGACCATGCCCCGGTCGTACAGCGGGTCGCCGGGCCCGGCGTCGATGAACTGCTGGAAGTTCTCCAGCAGGTTGCACTCGTAGTTGTCGGCCTCCTGGTACACCCGCCAGCTGATGCCGGCCTTCTGCAGCCGCTCGGCGTAGGTGGTCCAGCGGTACGGGCTGGGCGCGGAGTTGGAGATCACCGGGCCGCCGTGGGTGCCGGCCGGGTCGATGGTGCCGGTCATCCAGTACAGACGGTTGGGCCAGGTGGGGCCCATCACCGAGCAGAAGTAGTTGTCGCAGATGGTGAAGGACTCGGCGAGCGCGAACTGGAACGGGATGTCCGCCCGGGTGTGGTAGCCCATGACGTACGGGCCGTTGGCGCCGTCGGCCTTGCGGTGGGCGGGCAGCCACCGGTCCATCCGGCCGTTGTTCCACGCCTCGTGCTGGACGGACCAGGCGTGGCTGGTGGACGGGATGGCCTGGGCGCTGGTCCTGCGGGTGTCGAGGTGGAACGGCAGCACATAGCCGTCCGGGTTGACCGTGTCCGGCTGGTGGAACACCGAGCGGCCGGTGCTCAGCCGCAGCGCCCGCGGGTCGTCGAAGCCCCGCACGCCGCTGAGCGTGCCGAAGTAGTGGTCGAACGAACGGTTCTCCTGCATCAGCAGCACGACGTGCTCGATGTCGGCGAGCGATCCACCGCGCGGCGGGCCGGCGGCGATCGCCCTCTGCACGCTCGGCGGGAGCAGCGCCAGCGCGGCCGCGCCGCCCGCGGCGCCCGCGGCCTGGCCGAGGAGTCTGCGTCGGGTGATGTCGGACATGGGTCCCTCTCCCTCGAGTCGCGTGAGCCCTGATGGGCCGTAACGACTCTGAGGGCACAGGGAGGGCCAGGGGAGGAGAAAACGCGTTAACGATCGATCAACTCGCCGAAAACACCCGTTGGTTGCACGATCCGAGCAAATGGTCGGATGATCAAACGGACGGAAAGCGGACCGATCCGGCGTGATCGGGGCCCGAACGGGCGTGGCGTGCGGCCCGGCGCGGCGGGTGGGCGGCCGCCGGTCAGGACGCGGGGCTCTCGTCCTGACCGGAATCGGCGCCGGAGCCGGGGTCGGACGTGGGGCCGGA
>JBEHXI010000371.1:0-5138 GCA_048498775.1 Actinomycetota bacterium
CTATTGAACCATTGAATATCCCGCAGGAAAATTGCTTTTTAACCTGTGCAAAAATATGCCGCCCGGCCCCGCGGCCGTGGATTTGATGTGCCGTCAGCTTCCGGGCTTGGTCAGCAGCAGCTCGGTGTTGTGGTCGCCCGCCGCGCCCAGCTTCTGCGCCGGGGTCGCGTACGGGTCGTTGTAGGCCAGCTCGCGGTAGAGCGCCGCGAGTCCCGCGTCCGAGGTGTCGCCGAAGTCGGTGGTGTAGCGGGCCGCGGACTCGATCAGGGTGGTGAACAGCGACAGCGTGCCGTCGCCGTTGTCGGCGATCTCGATGATCCGCCCGTGGTGCGGGTAGTCCACGTGCGAGGCGGTGTTGATCTCCCAGAAGGCACGCTCGGGCACCGCGTGCCCGTGGGCGGTGATCTGGTTGGCGTGGGTGTGCCCGTTGACCCAGGCGACCACGTTCGGGTAGCGCTGCACCAGGGTGACCAGCGTGTTCCCGTCGTGCCTGGCCTCCAGCAGGTTGCGCGGGTCGGGCAGCAGGTTGCCCATGGTGGTGCTGGTGTGGTGGCTGAAGAGGACGACGAGGTCGTTGCCGCCGCTGCCGCTGACCTTGTTGCCGTCGGTGTCGTACCAGTGGCCGCTGTGGGCCTGCAGGGTCTGCTCCAGCCAGCGCAGCTGCGCGGTGCCGATCGAACCGTCCGCCCAGCCCGCGGTGTTGGTGGTGTCCAGGCTGATGCCCAGCACGCCGTCGGCGATGCGGAAGGTGTAGTACAGCTGCCCGCTGGAGACCATGTCGGAGGTGAAACCGTGGCCGGCCGGGCCCGCTCCCGCGTAGGCCGGGTCCAGGTGCGCCTGGGCGAACTCGGCCGGGGTGAACGGCTTGCGCAGCGGGTCGGGGGTGATCTGGCGCACCCCGTCGGCGCTCGCGAGCAGCTGGGCCAGCAGCACCGCGGCCGCGGCCGGGTCGTGCTGCAGGGCGTCGGCGAGCTTCGCGGCGGTGGCGTCGTCGCAGCCCTCGACCTTGGCGCTTCCGGTGTAGAGCGAGTTCAGCAGGCCGGCGTCGGGCAGCGTGCCCTCGATGCTGTCGTCGTGGTTGCCGACCGTGGTGTACCACGGCACGCTCAGCCCGGGCGCGGTGAAGGGCCGCCCGGCGGCGGTCAGGAAGCCGGGGATCTCGGGGAAGCCCTTGGACTTGTAGGAGTCCTGGAAGGAGGTCTCCGGGTTCCAGTAGGCGGTGTTGCCGGAGTTCTGGACGCCCTCGTAGCGCGTCAGGTCACCGCTGTTCGGGGTCACCCGGCCGCCGCTCATGACGGTCAGGTACCAGTCGAGCTCGATGTGTTCGTGGTTGTCGGTGTTGTCGCCGGTGGCCATCACCATCGAGAACGGCAGCCCGGTGTACGGCCCGCCGGCCAGCGAGTTGACCCGCTCGACCAGCGAGGACGCGCCGCGCACGGTGAGCGCCTCCTGCGGGCGGTGCGCGCTGTCGATGAAGCGTGCCAGGTACTCGAACCGCACCGGCGACTCGGTGTCCATCACGTGCAGGTCGGTGAACTGCACGAAGCTCGCCAGTCCGGTGCGGCGCCCGTCCCGGCCCGACTGGGCGGCCGCCAGGTCGCCGCGGACCACCAGCGGCCAGCCGGGGCCCGCCGCCAGTCTCTGGTAGGTGCCGGACCCGCTGGGCGTGGCGACCTGCTCCAGCGTGGTGCCCGCGACCTGCACGGCCCGGGCGGTGCTGACCGCGAGCGCCCGGTCCAGCGTCGCGGCGGACGCCGTGCCCGCTCCGGGCAGCGCGGCCGCCGCGAGGGCGGCGGACACCCCGGTGAAGAACCTGCGCCGGCTGATGGATTCCATGGAGCCCCCTTGTGACGGTCCGACAGGATGACGGCGCCGGGCACCCCGCGTGCCGCCCGGGCGCCTGTGCACACTACCGGCGAGTAGGCGGGTCGCTGCACCCCTGCGGCGAACATGGCGGGAACGATGCGTTACAACACGCGCGGTACCGGGCGGCCGTTTGCGGGCACCCGCCCGGTATCCCCTCCTCGAGCAGCAGGGAGCACCATGCACCGCACCACGGCACATCGGGCGGCCCGGCCGGCGGCGGGCGGCGCGACATGACCGCGGAGGACGGCGAGTCGCCCGGGACGATGCCGGACGCCGACGTGGTGGTCGTCGGCGCCGGGGCCGCGGGCCTGGCCCTCGCCGACCGCCTCAGCGGACCCCACGGCGTCCCCGGCCTGCGCGTCGCCCTCCTCCAGGCGCCGCCCGGACCCCACCGGTCGCCACCCCGCACCTGGTGTTTCTGGGAGGACGGCCCCGGCCCGTACGAGGCGGTGGTGGCCCACGCCTGGGAGCGCCTGGCGGTGGTGGGCCGGGACGGACGGGCCGCGGGCGGGGCGCTGCCGGACGGACTGCGCTACAAGATGATCCGCTCATCGGACTATGAGGCGTTCCTGACGGACCGGCTGGCCGGGCGGCCGGGGGTGCGGCGGATCACCGCGACCGTCACCGCCGTCGACGACCACCCCGGCCGGCCCGTGGTGCGGGCCCGCCGGCCGGACGGCTCCCGGCTGGCGGCCGGCGCCCGCTGGGTGTTCGACTCCCGGCCGCCGGCCGTCCTGCCCCGGGCCAGAACGCTGCTGCTCCAGCACTTCCACGGCTGGTTCCTGCGCACCGCGCGGGACGCGTTCACCCCCTCGACGCCGTATCTGATGGACTTCCGCACCCGCCAACCGGAGCACGGGCTGTCCTTCGGGTACGTCCTCCCCACCGGCCCGCGCGAAGCGCTCGTGGAGTACACCGCGTTCTCCGCCCGGCCGCTCACCGACGAGGCGTACGACCACGCGCTGCGCGACTACACCGGCCGGGTGCTCGGTCTGCCGCCGGACGCCTTCCAGGTGGTGGGCCACGAACGCGGCGTCATCCCGATGACCGACGCGGTGCTGCCGCGGGCCTGCGGCGACAGCGTCTTCCGGATCGGCGCGGCCGGCGGGGCCACCCGCCCCGCCACCGGCTACACCTTCGCGGCCGCGGTGCGCCAGACCGCCGCGATCGGCGCGGCACTGGCCCGCGGCGACCGGCCCGTCCCACCGCCCCCGCACACCCGGCGGCACCGGGCGATGGACGCGGTGCTGCTGCGGGCCCTGGACACCGGCCGGGTGGACGGCGCCGGCTTCTTCACCGGCCTCTTCCGGCGCAACCCGCTGCCGCGCCTGCTGCGCTTCCTTGACGGCGGCAGCCTGCCGTGGGAGGAATGCGCCGTCGGCCTGACGACCCCGGTGCTGCCGATGGCCCGCACCGCGATGGAACTGCCCTGGCTGCGCAGGCGTGATCTGCCGCTGACGGGGCACTGGGGACCTCCGGCACAGTGAGGGCCCGGGCCGCCCGTCCTGTCCGGACTTCTGAGACCGCACCCGCCGCGTCGAGGAGCCGCCGCACGTGACCGCGTCAGACAGCCTGTTCTTCACCGGCCCTGCGGCCGGCCCGGCGGACGCCGCCTGCCGGGCGCGTCCGGGCCGGGACCGCCGCGCCCGGCTGTGGCCCGCCGCGCCGGGCCGCCCGGCCGCGGCGGAACCGGTGCCCCGGGTCGCGGTGGCCGGCGGCGGCATCGCGGGGCTGGCCGCCGCCACCGCGCTGGCCGAACGCGGCGTGGCCGTCACGCTCTACGAGCGCGAGGAGAGTCTCGGAGGCCGGGTGGCCGGCTGGCCGGTGCGGCTCGCCGACGGCTCCGAGGCCACGATGAGCCGGGGGTTTCATGCGTTCTTTCGCCAGTACTACAACCTGCGGGCGCTGCTGCGCCGCGCCGATCCCGCACTCGCCGCGCTGCGCCCCCTGCCGGACTACCCGCTGCGGCACAGCGGCGGCGCCCGGGACGGTTTCGCCCGGGTGCCGCGCACCCCGCCGCTGAGCGCCCTCGGGTTCGTCGCCCTGAGCCCCTCGTTCGGCTGGGCGGACCTGGCCCGGATGAACGCCCGCGCCGCCCTGCCGCTGCTGGACGTGCGGGTGCCGGACGTCTACCGGCGGCTGGACGGCATGAGTGCCCGCGACTTCCTGGACGCGATCCGCTTCCCCGCCGCGGCGCGGCACCTGGCGTTCGAGGTGTTCTCCCGGAGTTTCTTCGCCGACCCCGGACTGCTGTCCGCCGCCGAGCTCGCGCTGATGTTCCACATCTACTTCCTGGGATCCAGCGAGGGTCTGCTGTTCGACGTTCCCGCCGAGCCGTATCCGCAGGCCCTGTGGGATCCGCTCACCGCCCATCTGCTGCGCCACCGCGCGATGCTGCGCACCGGCACCGCCGTGGAGTCGGTGCGGCCGCTGCCCGGCCGGCGGTTCGCGGTGCGGGCGGCCACGCGGGAGGAGCAGGCGGACGAGCGGCAGTACGACGCGGTGGTGCTCGCGCTGGACGTCGCCGGGCTGCGCGGCCTGGTGGAACGCTCCCCCGACCTCGGCGACGGGCCGTGGCGGGAGGCGGTCGGCGCCCTGCGCACCGCGCCGCCGTTCCTGGTCAGCCGCCTGTGGCTGGACCGGCCGGTCGATGCGCGGCGCGATGGCTTCCTGGGCACCAGCGGCTACGGCCCGCTGGACAACGTCAGCGTGCTGGAGCGCTGGGAGGGCGAGGCCGCCCGCTGGGCACGGCACAGCGGCGGCTCGGTGGTGGAGTTGCACGCCTACGCCGTCGATCCGGGCGCCGACCGTGCCCGGACCGAGGCGGAACTGACGGAGCAGCTGCACCGCGTCTACCCGGAGACGCGCGGGGCCCGGGTGCTCGACGCGCGGCATGTCTGGCGGGCGGACTGCCCGCTGTTCCCGGTCGGCGGGTATCCGCGGCGGCCCGCGGTGCGCACGCCCCATCCCCACCTGGTGCTCGCCGGCGACCTGGTGCGCTGCGACCTGCCGGTGGCGCTGATGGAACGCGCCGCGACCACCGGCTTCCTGGCCGCGAACGCCCTGCTGGCCCGGTGGGGGGTGGCCGGCCACCCGCTGTGGTCGGTGCCCACCGCGGGCCGCTCGGCCGCGCTGCGAGCACTGGCCCGGCTCGGCTGACAACCCATCAGACACCACCCGGGGAAGCGCCCCTCGCGACGCAACCGTCCCCGGCGCTCGGCATAGGCGAGGTCATCCCGCCACAGCCGGGCAGCGGTCCGCCGCATCAACGG
>JBEHXI010000372.1:0-5052 GCA_048498775.1 Actinomycetota bacterium
TCGTTCAGCGGCTCGTTCAGCGGTTCGGTCACCGGGCTGTCACCGCCCCCTCGGCCACCGCGTACCGCGCCCCCGCCAGCACGCCCGGCACGTCCTCGTCCACCGCCGCCGTGACCAGCACCTGCTCGCCCGGCGCCACCAGCTCCGCCAGCTTCTCCCGGCGGGCCGCGTCCAGTTCGGCGAACACGTCGTCGAGGATCAGCACCGGATCACCGCCGCTGCCCTCGGCGCGCAGCAGCTCGTAGGAGGCGAGGCGCAGCGCCAGCGCGTACGACCAGGACTCGCCGTGGCTGGCGTACCCCTTGGCGGGCAGCGGCCCCAGCCGCAGCACCAGGTCGTCGCGGTGCGGGCCGACCAGCGTCATCCCGCGTTCGATCTCCTGCCGGCGGGCGTCCGCGAGCGCGGCCAGCAGGATCTCGTACAGCTCGTCGCGGGCTCCCGGCAGTACGGTCTCCGGGCCCGGCTCCCCCGGCTTCCCCATCGACGTCCGGTACTGCAGCTCGACGGGGCCGCCGCCGGGCGCCAGCTGGTGGTACGCCTTGTCGGCCAGCGGCTGCAGCGCGGCGACCAGGTCGAGCCGGCGGGCGAGGAGCTCGGCGCCGCTGCTCGCCAGGTGCTGGTCCCACACGTCCAGCGTCGACAGCGCCGAGGCCTCACCGCCGCGGCCGCCGCCGTGCCGCCGGGCCAGGGCCGCCGTCTTGAGCAGGGTGTTGCGCTGCTTGAGCACCCGCTCGTAGTCCTGCCGCACGCCCGCCATCCGCGGCCAGCGCGCGGTGACCAACTCGTCGAGGAACCGGCGGCGTTCGCCCGGATCGCCCTTGACCAGCGCCAGGTCCTCCGGCGCGAACAGCACGGTGCGCACGATCCCCAGCACGTCGCGCGGCCGCACCTGCGAGGAGCGGTTGATCCGCGCGCGGTTGGCGCGCCCCGGGTTGATCTCCATCTCGACGAGCTGCTGCCGCTCGCCGTAGACGACCGAGGCGCGTATGACCGCGCGGTCGGCGCCGAGCCGCACCAGCGGCGCGTCGGAGGCGACCCGGTGGCTGCCCAGGGTGGCCAGGTACCCGACCGCCTCGACGAGGTTGGTCTTGCCCTGGCCGTTGGGCCCGACGAAGGCGGTGACGCCCGGGTCGAGGGAGACCTCGGCCCGGGCGTAGGAGCGGAAGTCGGCGAGCGACAGGTGCGCTACGTGCATCGTGGTGCTGTGGCGCGCGACCGCGCCGACCTCCCTCGCGCGCTTGGTTCCTACTGGGTGGGCGTGTCCGCGGACTCCACCGCGTGGCCGCCGAACTGGTTGCGCAGCGCGGCGATCATCTTCATCGCGGGGGAGTCGTCCTGGCGGGAGGAGAACCGGGCGAAGAGCGAGGCGGTGATCGCCGGCAGCGGCACCGCGTGGTCGATCGCGGCCTCCACCGTCCAGCGGCCCTCACCGGAGTCCTGCGCGAAACCGCGCAGCTTGTGCAGGTGCTCGTCCTCGTCCAGGGCGTTGACGGCCAGGTCCAGCAGCCAGGAGCGGATGACCGTGCCCTCGCGCCAGCTGCGGAAGACCTCGCGGACGTCGGTGACGGAGTCCACGGCCTCCAGCAGCTCCCAGCCCTCGGCGTACGCCTGCATCATCGCGTACTCGATGCCGTTGTGGACCATCTTGGCGAAGTGACCCGCGCCGACCTTGCCGGCGTGCACGGCGCCGAACTCGCCCTCCGGCTTGAGCGCGTCGAAGATCGGCTGGACCCGCGCCACGTTCGCCGGGTCACCGCCGTACATCAGCGCGTAGCCGTTCTCCAGGCCCCACACGCCGCCGGAGACGCCGCAGTCCACGAAGCCGATGCCGCGGGCGCCGAGCTCCTTGGCGTGCTTCTCGTCGTCGGTCCACCGGGAGTTGCCGCCGTCGACGACGATGTCGCCGGGGGACAGCAGCTCGCCGAGCTCGTCGATCGTGGCCTGGGTCGGGCCGCCCGCCGGAACCATGACCCACACCACGCGCGGGGCCGCCAGCTTTTCCACAAGCGCCTTCAGGCTGGGGACATCGGCCAGGTCGGGGTTGCGGTCGTAGCCGATGACGGTGTGACCCGCGCGGCGGATGCGCTCGCGCATGTTTCCGCCCATCTTGCCGAGACCGATGAGACCGAGCTCCATCACAGAGTTCCTTCGTTCGATGCGTGCCTGACCTCATTCGAGCCTACGTCGGGCGCCTGGGCCGGGCGCTGCGAGGCGGCCGGTACCGGCCGCCCGGACGTGCCGCCCGGGCGCCCGACGCGCCCGGGCCCGGCGTCTACCCCCGCATCAGCCCGACAGGCGCACCGGCATGATCAGGTACTTGTACGCGTCCATGGCCTCCGCGTCCATCGCCGGGCGCCCGCTGAGCAGCGCCGGCTTGGTGGAGGTGGTGAAGGACAGCTGCGCGACGGGGGAGTCGATCGCGCTCAGGCCGTCCAGCAGGAACGTCGGGTTGAAGGCGATCGAGATGTCCTCGCCCTCCAGCTGGGCGTCGACGCGTTCCACAGCCTGTGCGTCGTCGCTGGAGCCGGCCTCCAGGGTCAGCACGCCCTCGGTGAAGCTCAGCCGGATCGGGGTGTTGCGCTCGGCGACCAGGGCCACGCGCTTGACCGCCTCCACGAACGGCGCGGTCTCCAGGACCGCCACCGAGGCGAACTCGGTGGGGAACAGCGTGCGGTACTTCGGCAGGTCGCCCTCGAGCAGGCGGGTGGTGGTGCGGCGGCCGGCGCCCTCGAAGCCGATCAGCCCCTCGCCCGCCCCGGAGCCGGCCAGCGCCAG
Organism: Actinomycetota bacterium; assembly: GCA_048498775.1. GTDB lineage: Bacteria > Actinomycetota > Actinomycetes > Streptomycetales > Streptomycetaceae > JBEHXI01. Next base: position 2,776 of record JBEHXI010000372.1, read on the forward strand.
CGAGACGGTGTCGCCGCCGGTCAGCGCCTTGGCGGTGTCCAGCAGCGTCTTGGCCGGGACCAGCGCGACGGTGGAGATGTCGGGGATCTCCGGCTTCCACAGGAACTCGCGCACGGCGAAGCGGTAGCGGTCGGTGGCGGCCAGCGTGACGGTGTCGCCCTCGATCTCGATGCGCACACCGGTGAGCACCGGCAGGGTGTCGTCCCGGCCCGCGGCGATGGCGACCTGGGCGACGGCGGCGGCGAAGACCTCGCCCGGCACGGTGCCGGAGGCGTCCGGCATGGCGGGCAGCGCGGGGTACTCCTCCACCGGCATGGTGTGGAGGGTGAAGCGCGAGCTGCCGCAGACGACGGTGACGCGCACCCCGTCGGTGGAGATCTCCACCGGCCGGTTGGGCAGCGCCCGGGAGATGTCGGCGAGCAGGCGGCCGGAGACCAGGACCGTGCCCTCCTCCTCGACGTCCGCCTCGACCGAGACCCGCGCGGAGACCTCGTAGTCGAAGGCCGACAGGCTCAGCTGGCCGCTCTCGGCCTTCAGCAGCAGCCCGGCCAGCACCGGCGCCGGCGGGCGGGCCGGAAGACTGCGGGCCGCCCAGGCCACCGCCTCCGCCAGTACGTCGCGTTCCACCCGGAACTTCACCGGAACCGCCTCCTGCTGTTGCTGGCTCTCTCTCCATCCGGCCGCCGCGATCGATGCTCGGCGTCTCGCGGGCCGTCTGCCGGAGAACAGTCTGACGCACGGCACCGACAACGGAGGCGGGTTGGGTCAAGCCGGAGCCTCGGCCCCTCGGCGGCCCGGAGCGCGTTTGTGCACAGGCCCCACTTCGATCTTGATTCCCCGGTATCTCTACGTAGTCGTAGTAATAGGGGGTGTGGATACCGTGGATAACCGGTTCCGACGCAGGTCAGGCCGCGTTTTTTGTCCACCGGGCCTGTGGGCGGGGGCGGTGGACAACCCGGGGCGGATGTGGACAGCGCACCGTTGTGCACACCCCATTCACAGGGGACGGCCGGTTCTCCCCAGCGTCGTCCCCAGGAATACCCAGGTTCTCCCCAGCCCAACCCACCCCCTCGGTGTGACGCCTTTCACTCGAAGCGGGGATGGCGGGCGTCGTGTTGCCGAACAGTGGACAGCGCTGTGGAGAAGCTGTGCACAACCGCCCCGCTCCTGTGGGTCGGCGGTGGACAACCGCTCGCCCGCCCTGTGGGCGGCCGCGTTGTCCACACCGTGTGGACGGCCGTCGCCCACAAATCCACACCCGGCTGAGCTGCGATGACGGCGGTCCACAGGGGCGGCCTGTGGACCCGGTCTGGACAACGCGGATGTCCCCATCCTGTGGACGGCCGGACCCGGCGATTTCTGTGGAGTACGCGGCCGGCGGCGACCGGGTTCGAACACGCCGCGGCCCCGGGGGCGGGTGCTCCCGGGGCCGCGGTGGGCACGGGCCGGTGTCCGGCCGGGCCGCGATCAGGTCTTGATGCGGTTGGTGAGCTCGGTGACCTGGTTGTAGATGGAGCGGCGCTCGGCCATCAGCGCGCGGATCTTGCGGTCGGCGTGCATGACGGTGGTGTGGTCGCGGCCGCCGAAGAGGGCGCCGATCTTGGGCAGCGACAGGTCGGTGAGCTCCCGGCACAGGTACATGGCGATCTGCCGGGCGGTGACCAGGACCCGGCTGCGGGAGGAGCCGCACAGGTCGTCCACGGTCAGCCCGAAGTACGCGGCCGTCTCCGCCATGATCGCGTTGCCGCTGATCTCCGGGACCGCGTCCTCGCCGCCCGGGATCAGGTCCTTCAGGACGATCTCGGTGAGCTGGAGGTCCACCGGCTGCCGGTTGAGGCTGGCGAAGGCGGTGACCCGGATCAGGGCGCCCTCCAGCTCGCGGATGTTGCGGGAGATCCGCGAGGCGATGAACTCCAGCACCTCCGGCGGCGCGTTCAGCTGCTCCTGGACGGCCTTCTTGCGCAGGATCGCGATGCGGGTCTCCAGCTCGGGCGGCTGGACGTCGGTGATCAGACCCCACTCGAAGCGGTTGCGCAGCCGGTCCTCCAGGGTGACCAGCTGCTTGGGCGGCCGGTCGGAGGAGAGCACGATCTGCTTGTTGGCGTTGTGCAGGGTGTTGAAGGTGTGGAAGAACTCCTCCTGCGTGGACTCCTTGCTGGCCAGGAACTGGATGTCGTCGACCAGCAGGATGTCCATCTCGCGGTACCGCTTGCGGAAGGCGTCGCCCTTGCCGTCGCGGATGGAGTTGATGAACTCGTTGGTGAACTCCTCCGAGCT
>JBEHXI010000373.1:0-5032 GCA_048498775.1 Actinomycetota bacterium
TGATCGCGATGATCAGCTCCGACCCGGGCGCACCCACCACCTACGACACCGTCGTCGTCGCCAACCCGACCGGCAGCGCCTACAACGTGACCCTGCCGGCGGGGACCTGGACCAAGGTGCTCGACACCAACGGCGCCACGTCCGCGAGCGACACGTCCTGCGACTCCCAGGCGGTGACCGTCTTCACCAAGGCCTGATCACCAAGGCCTGATCACCAGGGCCTGATCACCAGGGCCTGATCCCCGGGACGGCGGGTCCTGTCCGGCCACTGGACCGGACGGGACCCGTGCCGCCGGTTTCCGGCCCGGGCCGGGTTCGGACGGCGGCGGTCCCGGCGGCGGTCCCGGCGGTCCGGCGGGCGGTCAGCGGGCCCGGGCGGACAGTGCCGCCGTGTGCTCGCGGACCTGCTGGGGGCTGAGGTAGGCGTCGGTGTACTCGAAGTCCTTCAGGGCGGCCGGCTTGCGGGCCAGGAAGCCGATGCGGACGAAGTCGTCGCCGGCGGTGGCGTTGAGCAGCCAGTTGGTCAGCACCCGGGTCTTGGCGGTGCCGGTGCGCAGTGCCATCAGGTGGTAGCCGCGGGCGACCGCCTGGGCGGGCATGCCCTGGAGCTCGACGCCGAGCGGCTTGGAGACGGCGTCCTTGCCGCCGAGGTCGACGACCAGGCCGAGGTCCTTGTGGACGTAGTCGCGCAGCGGCTGCCCGCGCAGGGTGGCGATGACGTTGTCGGCCGCGACCTTGCCCTGCCGCATGGCGTGCTGGGCGGTGGGCGGGCAGACGGCGCCGTCGCCCTTGGAGAGGTCCGGGACGGCGGCGGAGTCGCCGAGTGCGAAGACGCCGTCCAGTCCGGGCACGGTGAACTGGGGGTTCACCGCGAGCCGGCCGCGGACGGTCTCCGCTCCCAGGGTGGCGATCAGCGGGCTGGCCGCCACTCCGGCGGTCCAGATCAGGGTGCGGGTCGGCACCACGCGGCCGTCGGTGAACACCACGTGCTCGGGGTGGGCCTCGGCGATGGAGACGCCGAGCGACACCTCTATACCGCGCTTCCGGAGGATCTCCAGCGCCTTGCGGCCGAGCCGGTCGCCGAGTTCGGGCATCAGCCGGGGGGCGATGTCGATCAGGTGCCACTTGATGAGGGAGGGGTCCAGCCGCGGGTACCGCTTGAGGGCGGTGGTGGTCAGCCGTTGCAGGCAGGCGGCGGTCTCGGTGCCCGCGTAGCCGCCGCCGACGACCACGAACTGCAGCCGCGACTCCCGTTCGGCCGGGTCCTGGCTGGCGTCCGCCAGGTCCAGCTGCGCGATCACGTGGTCGCGGATGTAGGCGGCCTCGGCGAGGGTCTTCATGCCGCGGGCGTGTTCCGTCAGGCCGGGGATGTCGAAGGTGCGGGTGATGCTGCCGGGGGCGAGCACGATGTGGTCGTAGCGCTCGTCGACGATCTCGTCGGTGGTCTTGCGGATGACGCAGACCTTGGCCCTGGTGTCCACGCCGATGGCGCCGCCGGGGATGATCCGGGTGCGGTGCCGGGCGCTGCGGCGCAGTGAGACCGCGACGGACTGCGGGCTGAGCACCCCGGCGGCCACCTGCGGGAGCAGCGGCAGGTAGAGCTGGTAGCTGAACGGTGTGACCAGAGCGATCTCGGCCTCGTCGGGTGAGAGCTTGCGCTCCAGGCGGCGTACGCATTCGACTCCGGCGAAACCGGCGCCGACTACGAGAATCCTGGGTCGTGCCACGGTGTCCGTCCCTTCTCGGGCCTTCCCGGCCTGATGCGGCCTCGTCGCCCTTAGTGGATCCGAGTTGCACGGGGACTTCTGCCCAGTCGTGGCCGACCGCTGCCCAATCTCGGCAATATCCTTCGATATCCCCCGGGGTCGTGGCCGTCCCGGCCGGCCGGCGGCACGAAAAAGGGCCGCGCCGGGGGTGCCGGCACGGCCCTGGTGCGCGATCGCGCGGGTCAGATGGCGGAGTGCTTCCCGTGCACCATGTCCCACGCCTCGCTGGTGTAGCGCTCCCGCTCGCCGAGGGTGAGGTCGGGGAAGTAGTCCTTGAGGCGGTCGACGACCTGCTGCTCCGGCTCGTGGCAGTCGCGCAGCAGGAAGATCGCCTTGTGCAGGATGGCGTTGTCCACGGGTCGTTCCCCTTCGGGTCCACCGGCCTGTCGCCGGTAGGGCACTGACAACTGTCCAGACCGATCTGGCCGGTTTCCGGCTCCATGACGGCGGAGGAATGTGACGCAGGTCACCTTGGGAAGGTGAAATACCGGGGAGTGGTTCCCCGGTTATGCCTGTGTCGACACGAACCGGGGAGGAGTTCCCCGGATATCGGCCCGGCAGCCCGGCCCCGAAGGCCGGAGGGGCCGGACGGACACGCCCAGCGGTGGAAAGGGGGAGGTCGGTAATGACGGGAACGCCCACGCAAGCACACACTTCGCGCCAGCCGCACCGGCTGCGCGCCGACGCCTCCCGCAACCGCGAGCGGATCGTCACCGCGGCCCGCGAGGCGTTCGTCGAACGCGGCCCGGACATCCCGCTGGACGAGATCGCCCGGCGCGCCGGAGTCGGCAACGCCACGCTCTACCGCAACTTCGCCGACCGGGGCGCCCTGACACGTACCGTCACCCTGTCGGTGCTGACCGGGACCGCCGAGCGGGCCGAGGCCGCGCTCACCGGGGAGCCCGACGCGTTCCGGGCCCTGGAGAGCTTTGTCCACCAGGCCGCGGACGAGCGGATCGGCGCCCTGTGCACCCTGCTGTCCGGGGTGTGCGACGGTGCCGACCCCGAGCTGATCGCGGCGCGCGAGCACCTGGGGGCGGCCGTGGCGGCCCTGGTCGCCGCCGGGCAGGCGGCCGGCCAGGTGCGTGCCGACATCGCGGCCGGAGACGTCCTGCTCGCACTGTCCCAGCTCACCCGTCCGCTGCCGGGCACCGGCTGTCCGGTGACCGACCGGTTCGCCCACCGCCAGTTGCAGGTCTTCCTCGACGGTCTGCGTACTCCGGCGCGGTCCGCGCTGCCGGGCGCGCCCGCCACCATCGAGGACCTGCGGCGGGACGCCTCATGAGCGTCCGCGCCTCCTGATCCCAGTCCTTCCCTCTCCTTCCCTCTTCTTTCTCTCCCTGCTTTCCGCATTTGACCCGAGGCGGTTCCACCGTGCCCGACATACGTGACATATCCCAGCTCGACCCCAGACGATGGAGAGCGCTCGTCTTCATCGCCCTCGCCCAGCTGATGGTCGTCCTCGACGCGACCATCGTGAACATCGCGCTGCCCTCCGCCCAGGCCGACCTGGGCATCTCCGACGGCAACCGGCAGTGGGTGATCACCGCCTACACCCTGGCCTTCGGCGGGCTGCTGCTCTTCGGCGGCCGCATCGCGGACCTCGTCGGCCGCAAGCGGACGTTCCTCATCGGCCTGATCGGCTTCGCCGGGGCCTCCGCGCTCGGCGGCGCGGCCGTGAACACCGGGATGCTGCTCGGCGCCCGCGCGCTGCAGGGCGCGTTCGGCGCGGTGCTGGCGCCGTCCGCGCTGTCCCTGCTGGCGGTGACGTTCACCGAGGCCAGGGAGCGCGCCAAGGCGTTCGGCATCTACGGCGCGATCGCGGGCGGTGGCGGCGCCATCGGCCTGCTGCTCGGCGGCGTGCTGACCGAATACCTCGACTGGCGCTGGGCGTTGTACGTCAACGTGCCCATCGCCGTCATCGCCGCGGTCGGCGCGATCGGGGTGGTGCGCGAGCCCGCCGGTGCCCGCAACCCCAACCGCCTCGACGTCCCCGGTGTCGTGCTGGCCACCGCCGGACTGGTCTCGCTCGTCTACGGCTTCACCCGCGCCGAGAGCGACGGCTGGAGCGCGGGGATCACCGTGGGGCTGTTCGTCGCCGCGGTGGTGCTGCTCGCCGCGTTCACCGCGGTGGAGGCGAGGGTGAAGGCCCCGCTGCTGCCGCTGCGGGTGGTCACCGAGCGCAGCCGCGGCGGTGTCTACCTCTCGCTGGGGCTGGCCGTCATCGGCATGTTCGGCCTGTTCCTCTTCCTCACCTACTACCTCCAGGTGGTCAAGGGCTACACCCCGGTCACCACGGGCCTGGCGTTCCTGCCGATGGTGGTGGGCATGATCACCGGATCGACGCAGATCGGCGCCCGGCTGATGACCCGGGTGCCGCCGCGGCTGCTGATGGGGCCCGGCTTCCTGCTGGCGGCCGGCGGCATGCTGATCCTGACCCGGCTCCAGGTGGACAGCGGCTACGCGAGCCTGGTGCTGCCCGCGGAGCTCATGCTGGGCCTGGGCATGGGGTCGGCGTTCATGCCGGCGATGAGCCTGGCGACCTACGGGGTGGAGCCGCGCGACGCGGGGGTCGCCTCGGCCATGGTGAACACCTCGCAGCAGGTCGGCGGTTCGATCGGCACCGCGCTGCTGAACACCATCGCGGCGAGCGCCACGACCGCGTACGGCGTCGCCCACGCCGCGGCCGCCCGTTCCCCGCGGCAACTGGCCGTGCTGAAGCTCCAGGCGATGGTCCACGGCTACACCAGTGCCATCTGGTGGGCGGTCGGCATCCTGGCGCTGGCCTCGCTGATCGCCTTCACGGTGATCAACGGGGGCCGTCCGGGCGGTCCGTCGGCGGCGACGGCGCGGGGCGGCGCGAGCGGTGAGGCGGCCGAGGACGTGGCGGTCCCCGTCATCGCCCACTGACGCCGGGCTCACCGAGCCTGACGTGACACGGCACCCCCTGCGGGGTGTGCGGCCGGACGCGGATCCGGTCGCACACCCCGCACGTCGTTCCGCGGCACCACGTCGTTCCCCATCCTTTATTTAACTTTCAATCAGTCGTAGGCTGGACATATGGAGCAGACCACGGGACCGCGGTGGCTGGACGAGGACCAGCAGCAGGCCTGGCGTGCCTACCTGGCGGCGACCGAGCTGCTCTCCGACCACGTCGACCGGCAGTTGCAGCGCGACGCCGGCATGCCGCACATCTACTACATGCTGCTGGTCTGGCTGTCCGAGGCGCCGAACCGCCGGATGCGGATGACCGAGCTCGCCGAACG
>JBEHXI010000374.1:0-4986 GCA_048498775.1 Actinomycetota bacterium
CGTGGTTGGCGTAGTAGCCGTAGTAATGAAGTGAAATAGCCCGAGCAGATCGCCGGAACAGACGATCGCGTACGGTACTGGAGCACGGCCCCCCGTGTCGCGTCTTTTCGGCACCGCCTGGACACCACCCGTCCCGGCGGCACCGCCCTCAGGCGCCCCTGACGCCGTCGGCGGCCTCCCTGAGCAGATCCGCGTGGCCGTTGTGGCGCGCGTACTCCTCGATCAGATGGCACAGGATCCAGCGCAGCGAGACCCCCGGCTCCCCGACGAACCCGGCCTCCCGCTCCGAGAGCCGCCCCGAGTCGTCCAGCGAGGCGGCGGCCGTCAGCTCACGGCCCCGCTCCACCTCCGCCCGCCAGACCGCGAGCGCCTCGTCGATCCCCCGGTCCGGGGAGAGCGCGAACCCGTCCCCCGCCCCGGACTCGTACACCGGCGGCACGTCCAGCCCGGCGAAGATCCGCTGGAACCAGTTCCGCTCCACCTCCGCCAGATGCTGCACGAGGCCGAGCAGCGTCAGCTCCGACGTCGGCACCGTGGCCGCGCGCAGCCGGCCGTCGTCGAGCCCCGAGCACTTCAGCGCCAGCGTGGCGCGCTGGAAGTCCAACCAGCTCTCCAGCATGGTGCGTTCGTCGGCATGCGCGGGCGGCACGGGACGCCCGTCGGGTGTCGTCTTCATGTCCGTCACCCTGGCACACGCCACTGACAACGCCCCGGCATCGCCCGCCCGCCCAGCACCCCCTCGATCGCCGCCGCGATCCTCTCCGGCTCGGTCAGCAGGGCCAGATGGTGCGCGTCGATCCGCTCCACCGCCCAGCCCGCACCCTCGGCCTGCCGGGCCTCGGCCTCGTACGCGTCGCTCAACCGCAGATAGGCGCACCGGTACGGCACCGGCAGGGTCGGCCCGGGAGCCTTCTCGCCGAAGTACGCCGGCGGCAGCCGGGGCAGCTCCGCGCGGAACCGGCCGCGCACGGCCGGGTCGGGAAGCAGTTCCTCGATAGTCTCGGGCGGGAACCACTCGTCCCAGGGCGGCAGCACGCCCTCCCGGGCCAGACCGCGCAGGTGCTCCCGCATCTCCGCCGGCACCGTCTCGAACCAGCTGCGCCCCGGCGACCGGCTGCCACGCCGAAGCGCCCACCAGCGGGCTGTGCACCAGGACCAGCGCCGGATGTCCCCGCGTCCCCGTCTCAGGCATCGCCCGGTTCCCCGGCGATGCCGAAGTGGCGTGAGACCTCCTCGATCGTGAAGCGGGCCCGGAGCTTGCACGCGGAGTTCTGGTTGGCGAAGAAGCCCGGGCGCCACAACGCCTTCTCGCGCGGCACGGCACACTCCCAGGTCACCGGCACGATCCACTCGCGCCGGTCCTCCCCGTCCGGCCCGTCCGGCCCGTCCACCGCCTGCCCGCCGGCCGCCCGGTAGCCGCCCTTCAGCGGGAGCCCGGTCATCGGGCGGCTCTCGCCGTCGACGACGAGGACGGCCTCCTCGAACGGCTGGGGCTCACCGGACACCACGCCCACACCCACGTATCCGGCCTTGGGGATATGGGTGAAGACCCGGGCTCCGAGCGGCAGCGACCGGACCGTGCGGGAGAACCACTCCCCGCCGCCGGCCGAGACGAACCCGTAGCGCAGCGCGTCGTCCCAACTGCGGCTGCCGGATTCGTCGCCGAAGGACACATACCAGTCCGTGCCGTTCCACGGCTCCTTCGTGCCCCGCCCCTTCGGTCCGGCCGACGACACGACGGCCTCGGGCTCGTCGATCAGCCAGGTCCGCGCCAGATAGGAGCGTCCCTCGTCCACGAAGTACCGGAAGAACAGCACGTTGACCGGCACCTGGTAGCCGGACGCCAGATAGGTGACGATCCGCTCGGTCGCCGCGTCGATCTCGCTCGCGATGATCGTCATGGCGTGGGTGGCGTTGAGCGCCTCCGGCGGGCTGCCACCGAACCGCAGAGCGAACGCCTCGTCCAGTTCCTCCGCGAGTCCACGGCTCCGGGCGTAGTCGGCGTGGATCTCGCGGATCTGCTCGTTGGTGAGCCCCTGCACCCAGGAGGCGTAGTCGAGTACCTGGGCCACCACCTCGCGGGGCGTGCGGTCCCGCTTGAGTTCGAGCACCTGAAGGCCGCCGTCCGCGTCCATGCCGAGCAGGTCGATGACCTTCCCGTAGCTCGTGACCACCTGGCGCCCGATGAGCAGGATCGGCCGCCCGAGGATCCCCGGGTCGGCCTCGATGAGTTCCTCCAGCCGCGACTCCAGGGGCATCGGCCGCATGGTGACCCGCACCGGCTTGTCGTCCACACGCCACAGTCCGAATTCCAGCGGCATCCCGTCCCCCTTCGCACCACGCCTACCCGGAGAGTCAAACAGAACCCCCGGCGCGACGACACCGCCCACCGCTCATCGTCCGGCGACGGCGGCCTGTTCCGCCCGGTGCGCGCGTGCCCAGAAGGTCACACCCCGCTAGAGCGCGAGTTTGAACCCTTCGTGGCTGTCGGCAAAGCCCAGGGCGACGTAGAAGCGGTGCGCGTCCTCGCGCCGCTTGTCGCTGGTCAGCTGGATGAGTCCGCATCCCCTCGTGCGTGCCCGTTCGGCGGCGCGCTGCATCAGGATCCGGCCAAGCCCCTCACCGCGCCGGTCGGCCCGGATGCGTACCGCCTCGATCAGAGCCCGCTCGACGCAGCCCCTGCCAAGCCCCGGGATATACGTCGCCTGCAGGCAGCCCACCACCCCCATCGCGCCGCCATCGCCCTGCCCGGCACCTTCGACCAGGACCAGTATCTCGTTGCGCGGATCCGCCTCGATCGCCGCGAAGGCACGCTCGTGTACTTCCGTGACCGCGACCGCCGCCGGGTCCACCACCGTGTCCTCATCGGCCAGGAGAGCGATCACCGCGGGCAGGTCGGCCCGTGTGGCAGGTCTCAACAGGGGCCCAGGGGCGGCAGACATGACACAGACCCTAACCGGGTCTCGCCGCAGCCCTTCGGCCACACCTCACAAGATCACGACTGGGGACAGTCCCTACGTGAGCCGACCTGAGCGGTGGAGGTGGTCGAAGATCAACTGGTCGACCGGTGAGACGCGCTCACGGTCGGCATAGGTGAGCCAGACGACCTCTTCCACCTCGCTGCTCGGGCTGAGGGTGCCCGTGTAGTCCGCGGTGTAGCAGGTCATGCGCACGGTGCTCCCGGGAGAGTGACCATCGGCCTGCGCTTCGAAGGTGCCGGCGTGTTCCGCGCTGTCAGGGGCGATGGCAACGGTGAGTTCTTCGCTGATCTCTCGCACCAGGGTCTGGACGTCGCTCTCCCCGGGTTCGCGTTTGCCGCCGGGGATGTAGTAGACGCGCTTGCCACGGGACCGCGTGCTGAGGATCCTGCCGCCCTCCAGCCGGAGCCATGCGATCTTGTCAATGGTGGCCATAGGTGTCCTTGCCATGAGTGGTGGGCGGGCAGGGCTCATCCATGAGTAGCACGGTCCAGGTGACCAACGCCCCGCCGCGGAAGCCACATCCGCCGTGGACACGGACACGGACACGGGCACGGGCACGGACACGGACACGGCGCGTCGGCCGAGCCCGGTGTTCGGCTACAGGCGGCGGACAATCTGTGCCGCGACCCGTTCGACAGTCGAACGGCTGAAGGCATGCACAAGAGCAAGGTGGAACAGTGCGGGTGCCGTCGCCGCCCACCGGTGGATGCGGTCGTCCCTCAGCAGATACCTGAGCACGGTGGCCGGACGGAAGGGGACGAAGTCGATGGTCCCGTGCTCCCACCGGTCAGCGACGCCTCGGCTCATCCGCGCCTGAAGGCCCGTGCTGCTGAGGTCCTTCAGCCGTGCGGAGAAGTGCGCGCTCCAGCCTTGCCTGTCCACGTCCAGCACGAAGGACAGGAGGTCGAGCGAGTACTCGTGGTGATCCAGCGACAGTTCCTCCCGCATTCCGCGGCGGGCCACCGCGTGCAGGTCGGGTGCGTTTCTCCCCGAGGAGTCGATGTGCCGCGACAGTCCCTCGTTGACGGAGGAGTTCCAGACGCCGGGTGCCATACGGACCCGATCGCTTCGCCGGGTCACCACGAGCATGTCATCGGCGGTGACGACCGCGACATTGACGCCCAGGCTGCACCTCAGGAAAGAGGGGGCCTTCAACGGCTCGTCCGGATCCAGATAACGGGACCGGGGCGTCGTGCCGTCCGGAAGCCGGCGGTCGAGTTGTTGTGCGGCCAGGAAGGTGTAGTAGTCGGTGGGGCGCAGTCGCAGGTGTACCTCGGGCTTCTCTTCGAGGGCGGTGCGGGAAATGTCCAGGGACTCGACCGCGTACCGCAGACCGTTCCACAGCGGGGTTCCTCCCTCGGCTCGCAGCCGCTCGCTCTCCTCGGCGACCTCGTCTCGCCAGCCGGCCATCTCTGCCGGCAGTTCCACCTCCTCGTCGAGGACGTGCACATGGATCGTTTCCGGGGATATGGGTGACTCCCCGTCGCCCTCGACGATCAGGGCGGACGTCTGCAGCGGTCCGAGGGAGAACGCCCGCCAAGCGGGGCCCGACTCCTCCCGACGCCCCAAGCTCCGGATCACACTCCTCGAGCGCCTGCGCAGCCGGTACCACGCATCCTGCAAAGGCTGTTGGAACAGCACTGCGAACAGCATGCCGATCACGGCGCCCACGACACCGTTGAGCAGATCGATCCGATTCATGTCAGCGACAGTAGAGATCTTGACGTGAACAGGCACCCTCGTGCCGCACCCGTGACAGGGGCGGCCCTGCGCACAGACGAGGCACGGGCCCCTCCATGCCTGCGCACCGGAGGCGGCAGGCATGGAGGGTTCACCACCCGGCGGGCGGAAGTGCCGCGGGGCTCGTGGATCAGTCCGCCGGCGGCAGGTACACCTTGTTCCCCGCCTCGGCGAACTCCTTGGACTTGGCGAGCATGCCCGCCTCGATCTCCTCGGCCGACGCGCCGTGTTCGCGGCGGATGTCGTGAGAGATCTTCGTCGAGCA
>JBEHXI010000375.1:0-4986 GCA_048498775.1 Actinomycetota bacterium
GGGTTCGGGTTCGGGTTCGGGGGAGCGCACCGGTGGATGACCTGCTCGTCATCGCGGGGTACGCGGCCGCCGGGGCCGCGCTCGCCGGGCTGCTCGGCGAACTGGCGCTGCGGATGCTGCGGTCCCGCTCCGTGGCGGTGTCGCTCGCCGTCGTGGTGGCCGTGGCGGTGGGCGTGATGCTGGCGGCGACGCTGTCGGTGGCGTGGGCGATGTTCCTGTCCTCGCACGACCTGCGGGTCGTCGTCCTGGTCTGCGCCACCGCCGCGGTCGTCTCGCTGACCGTCGCGCTGCTGGTGGGGCGCCGGATGGTGGCGAGCAGCCGGGCGCTGGCGATCGCCGCCCGGGCACTGGGGGACAGCGGCGGGTTCGCCCCGCCGCGGCGGCCGCTGACCGCCGAACTCGCCGAGATCGCCGGTGAACTCGCGGCGGCCGGCGAGAAGCTGGCGGCCGCCCGGGAACGGGAGCGCGCGCTGGAGGCGTCCCGGCGCGAACTGGTCGCCTGGATCTCCCACGATCTGCGCACCCCGCTGGCCGGGCTTCGGGCGATGGCGGAGGCGCTGGAGGACGGGGTCGCGGACGAACCGTGGCGCTACCACCAGCAGATCCGCGCCGAGGTCGAGCGGATGAGCGCCATGGTGGGCGACCTGTTCGAACTCTCCCGCATCCAGGCCGGCGTCCTGCCCCTGGCGCCGGCCCGCATCTCGGCGTACGACCTGGTCAGCGACGCCATCGCGGGCGCCTACCCGCTCGCCAGGGAACGCGGCGTACGGCTGGTCGGCAACGGCGTGGAGCCGGTGCCCATCGAGGTGGACGGCCGCGAGATGACCCGGGTCCTGGCCAACCTGCTGGTCAACGCCATCCACCGCACCCCGCCGGACGGCACCGTCGCGGTCGCGGCGCGGCGGGCGCAGGACGCGGTGGTCCTCTCCGTCACCGACGGCTGCGGCGGCATCCCGCCCGAGGACCTGGCCCGCGTCTTCGACACCGGCTGGCGCGGCACGGGCGCCCGCACGCCTCCGGCCGGGGCGGGACTCGGCCTGGCGATCGTGCGGGGCATCGTCGAGGCGCACTCGGGGCGGGCCGCGGTGCGCAACGTGCCCGGCGGCTGCCGCTTCGAGGTCGTCCTGCCGGCCGCGGGCTGAGAGGCTCCCGACGCGCGTCGGGCGTCGGCGGTGCGGCGGTGCCGTGCCTCAGCCGGCCGCGCGCAGCGGTGACCTGGCGAACTCCACCATGCCGTCCTCGAACGCCACATGCGGGCGCCAGCCCAGCTCGGTGCGCAGCCGCTCCGAGGACGCGGTGATGTGGCGGACGTCCCCGAGACGGTACTCACCGGTCACCACGGGCTCCGGCCCGCCGAACGCGGCGGCCAGCGCGTGCGCCATCTCCCCGACGGTGTGCGGGGTGCCGCTGCCCACGTTGTAGGCGCGCAGCGTGCCGGGCGCCGGATCGGCGTCCAGCGCGGCGAGGTTGGCGGCGGCGACGTCCCGGACGTGCACGAAGTCCCGCCGCTGGCCGCCGTCCTCGAACACCCGCGGGGCCTCGCCCCGGGCAAGCGCCGAGCGGAACAGCGAGGCCACCCCGGCGTACGGGGTGTCACGCGGCATCCCCGGCCCGTAGACGTTGTGGTACCGCAGCGCGACCGCCCGGCCGTCCACGCAGCGCGCCCAGGACGCGGCCAGGTACTCCTGGGCCATCTTGGACGCCGCGTAGACGTTGCGCGGGTCGGCCGGGGCGTCCTCGGTGACCAGACCGCACTCCAGCGGTTCGCCGCAGTGCGGGCAGGGCGGCTCGAAGCGGCCCGCGTCCAGGTCGGCCACCCGCCGCGGGCCGGGGCGCACGGCGCCGTGCCGCGCGCACGCGTAGTGACCCTCGCCGTAGATCACCATGGAGCCGGCGAGCACCAGGCGGCGCACCCCCGCGTCCGCCATGGCCGCGAGCACCACGGCGGTGCCCAGGTCGTTGCAGCCCACATAGTCGGGGGCGTCGCCGAAGTCCTTTCCGAGACCGACCATGGCGGCCTGGTGGCAGACCGCGTCCACGCCGCGCAGCGCGTCCTCGACGGCGGCCCGGTCACGGACGTCGGCCGACACGAACTCGGCGCCGGGCGGCAGCTCCGGCGGCTTCCCGGTGGGGTGGGCGGTGGGCAGCAGGGCGTCCAACACGCGGACGTCATGGCCCCGGTCGGTGAACGCGCGGACGATGTGCGAGCCGATGAAGCCCGCACCTCCGGTGACGAGTACCAGCATGCCCTCGACCGTAGGGGCCGCCGGCCGCCGCCGGACCGGGTTCGGCCGGTACGTCAGTGATCCGTAAGATGCGCCGCCGCCCAGGCCAGGGCACATGGGCGGGCGCCCCGCCCCCGGTCGTACCGGGGACGAGGCGCCCGCCGCGGCTGCGCTGTGCGCGGTTACCAGTGGCACCGACGCGGCGGGCGGGACGTGGCCGTGGCGGTGGGTGCCGCGGCGCCGCTCGTGGACGGCGCCGCGGGCGCCGACGCGGACGGCATCCCGGGGGTGGTGGCGGAGGGGGCCGCACCGGCCGAGGGTATGGCGGTGGCAGGGGCGGAGGCGGTGGCGGACGCGGACGCCGGGGCGCTCGCACCGGTACCCGCACCCGCACCGGCACCGGCGCCGGGGTTCGCGGCCGGCGGCTGCTGGCCCAGCGGGGTGAAGGTGGCGGCGGTGACCACACCGTTCCCGTTGGTCGTCAGCGTCACCGGGTCGGGGGCGTTGAGCAGCTTGTTGCAGTTCAGGTTGGTGAACGACTGGTTCGCCCGCATCCCGAGGAACGTGAACAGGTTGGTGGCCATCGCGGCGTCCGGCGAGGGCGCGTTGGCGAGCATCGCCTGGTCCTTGAAGATCCGCGGTATGCCCATCGCGTTGCCGAACATGTTCTGGCAGTACTGCGTGCCGTTGCCGGTGTCGGCGGCCGCCGCGCCGGCCGCGGCGCCGGTCTGGGGCTGGTCGACACCCGTGCGGTACAGGTTCGTCTTGGCCGCGCTGGCGGCCGCGTTGACCAGGGTCATCGGGTCGTTCATCGGCACCAGCGCGATCGGCGCCTGCTGGTTGGCCGCGGCGGACAACTCGTCCAGCGGCAGGGCGCCGGTCGCCTGGCCGTCGCTGGACTGGTCGGGCTTCGTGAGGGGCGTGCAGCCCAGCGCCGGGTCCACGAACTTCGTCAGCAGCAGGTTGTCACTGGCGTTGGCCAGGTCGGTGGTGCCGGCCAGCGCGGCCTGGTTCGCCGCGTTGTTCTGGGCCGTCTGACCGCCGGCGGTCGCCAGGTAGTGGGTCACGACGTTGTCGCTCTGGTCCTGGTCCACCACGGAGAAGTCCCGCACGGTGGGGCACGGCATGCCGTCCTTGGCGGTGCCGGCGGCCGGGATCTGCAACTGGTTATTGGCTATCTGGGTGTTGGCAGAGGAGAAGAAGGCGGCGGCGTTGCAGTACGCGAACTGCCCGAAGACGGAGGCGCCCTGGCCGTTGACGCAGTTGCCCTGGGTCAGGCTGTTGGTGCCGCCGGCGGACTGCAGCGTGAGGTTGGTTCCGTTGAAGCCGAACCAGATACCGACGGTGGAGCCCGCCGGGACCTGCGCCGGCACCGGGGCGGCGGCGGGCTGGGTGCCCTGGTCGACCACCAGCGGGTCGTACAGCGTCAACTGGCCGTTGGAGGTCAGGATCGCCGCCTCCACGAACGCCGACTGGTTGGCGTTGGCCTCGTGGCAGGCGCCGCCCGCCGGATTGGTGGCCGTCAACTGGTAGGGAGTGGCCAGGCCCTGCGCGGTGAGCGGGTTGGCGGGCACGACCAGGGTGCAGTTGGGGTTCACCGCGGCGGCGGCCTGCGCGGGTGCGGACGCACTGGCCATCGCGCCGGGTGGCCGGTGGTGCCCGCCCCGGCCGAAGACACCGGCCGCGAAGACGGTCCCGGCGAGCGCGGCCATCGCCACGGGGACGCCGAGGATGACGAGGGTGAGACCGGACAGCCGCCAGCGCCGTTTCTGCTGCTGCCACAGTGAGCGGTGGGATCCCGCCGAGCGTCTGTTGGACACGACCCTCCTCATTTCTTCCCCGCTGTTCGGGGAGGTGTGTGCGATTCGCCACTGCCCGGGGTATGGCGCCTTCGGGGCGCTGCAAGCGGCTCCGGTACGGCGCCGGTGTGATGCCGTACCGCCGTGGTGGCGGGGTCCGCGGCCGCCGCCGACCCGCCCGGTGGAGGCGGCGGTCCGCGGACCCCGCCCCTCTTCACGGAACAAGGGCACCGAAGGTTCAACGCCGAGTGGTTCTGTTCGCCGAACGGTTCGAATTACAGGGGTCCTTGGGGTGCCGGGACCGCTCCGTGGGCGGCCTCAGCCGGCGGCGGCACCGCGCTGTCCCGACGGGGTGGCCTTGGGAGCCGGTGCGGACGGGGCGGGCCCGGACTCGGCCGGCGGCGGTATCGGCGGGGGCGGGGTGCCGGTGGTGCCGCTCTCCAGATCGAGCAGATAGCGCTTGGCCGCCACGCCGCCCGCGTACCCGGTGAGGCGGCCCGAGGTCCCCACCACCCGATGGCACGGCAGGACGACGCAGAGGGGATTGGCGCCGAGCGCGGCACCGACCGAGCGGGCCGCCCGGGGACGGTTCAGCGCCGCGGCCACCGCGGCGTACGTCGTGGTGCTGCCGTAGGGGACGAGACCGGCGAGGGCGAGGTTCACCTCGCGGCTGAACGGGGTGGCCAGCCGCAGGTCCAACGGGACGGTGAAGGCGCGCCGATGCCCGGTGAGGTAGGCGGTGAGCTCCTCGACGGCCTGGTCCAGGACCTTCCGCTGGGGCGGGGCGGGCCCGTCCAGCAGGTGCCCGCCGGCCGCCGCCAGCCGGTCGCGCAGCGCGTCGGTGTTGACGAAGCCGCAGTACAGCAGTGCGGTGCCGGTGGCGGCGAGGACCATGTGCCCGATCGGCGTCGAGCACTCCGCCACTGCGATGTCCTCGGGGGAATGGGTGGTGTCCGGCATGG
>JBEHXI010000376.1:0-4981 GCA_048498775.1 Actinomycetota bacterium
GCCGGCTCGGACGGCGCGGCCTCGGCGGGGGCCGGGGGAGTCGCCGGTGCGGTGGTGCGCGCCGCTATCGCCCGCTCCACGTCACCGCGGAGGATCAGTCCCTCGGGGCCGGTGCCGTGCAACGCCCGCAGGTCCAGGCCGTGTTCGCGGGCGACGCGGCGCACCAGCGGGGAGATCACGGCCACCGGCCCGGCGGGGGCCGCGGGGGCCGCCGGTTCCGCGGGGCGGGCCGCGGGGGACTGCCGCACCCGGCGGCGCCGTACCGCGGCCGGCGCCGCGGTGCCGTAACCGACCAGCACCCGGCCGGAACCGGAATCTCCGCCCGCGGAGCCGGAGCTGGGCACGGAAGCCCCGTTCACGGCTGCCGAGCCGGAAGCGGAACCAGATCCGGAGCCGGACCCGGAACCGGGTTCAGCCGAGCCGGAGCCGTCCGCCGGCTCGCCGACCGCCACGGTCACCAGGGGGCTGCCCACCGGGATCTCGTCACCCGGCTCGCCGAAGCGCGCGGTGACCACACCCCCGTACGGGCAGGGCACCTCCACCAGCGCCTTGGCCGTCTCCACCTCGACCACCGGCTGGTCCACGGCGACCACGTCGCCGACCTCCACCAGCCAGCGCACGATCTCGGCCTCGGTCAGCCCCTCACCGAGGTCGGGAAGGCGGAACTCCTTGACTGCGGCCATGGTTCACCCCTCCCACTGCAGGCGGGCGACCGCGTCCAGCACCCGCTCGGGGCCGGGCAGATGGTGGCGCTCCAGCATCGGCGGCGGGTAGGGGATGTCGAAGCCGGTGACCCGCAGCACCGGCGCCTCCAGATGGTGGAAGCACCGCTCGGTGACCCGCGCCGCGATCTCGGCTCCGGCGCCGCCGAACCCGCTCGCCTCGTGCACGACGACGGCCCGGCCGGTCCGGCGCACCGACGCGGCGACCGTCTCGTCGTCGAACGGCACCAGGCTGCGCAGGTCCACGACCTCCAGGTCCCAGCCCTCCGCCCGGCCCGCCTCGGCGGCCTGGAGGCACACCGGCACCGACGGCCCGTAGGTGATCAGCGTCGCCGAGCTGCCCGGCCGCCGCACCACGGCCCGGCCCGGCGGGGGCACGGCCTCGGGGCTGTCCGCCGACCAGTCGGCCCGCGACCAGTACAGGCGCTTGGGCTCCAGGAAGACCACCGGGTCGTCCGAGGCGATCGCGGCGCGCAGCAGCCCGTAGGCGTCGGCGACCGTCGCCGGGGTGACGACGTGCAGCCCGGGGGTGTGCAGGTAGTACGCCTCGGAGGAGTCGCTGTGGTGCTCGACGCCGCCGATGCCGCCGCCGTAGGGGATGCGGATGGTCAACGGCAGCGTGACCTTGCCGCGGGTGCGGTTGCGCATCCGGGCCACATGGCTGATCAGCTGCTCCAGCGCGGGGTAGGCGAACGCGTCGAACTGCATCTCCACCACCGGCCGCAGCCCGTACATGGCCATGCCGACCGCGGTGCCCAGGATGCCCGCCTCGGCGAGCGGGGTGTCGGTCACCCGGTCCGGGCCGAACTCCCTGGCCAGGCCGTCGGTGATGCGGAAGACCCCGCCGAGGGTGCCGACGTCCTCGCCGAGCACGTGCACGTCCGGGTCGGCCGCCAGGGAGTCGCGCAGGGCGCGGGTCAGCGCCTGTGCCATGGTGGCGGGCTTGCGGGCGGCGGCCGTCGCGGTGGGGGCGGTCGCGGTGCTCATCGGTCCTCCTCGGGACACGCGTCGGCCTGCGCCTCCGCCTCGGCGTCGAGTTCGGCTCGCAACTGCTCGGCCTGCTCGCGCAGTTGGGTGGTCCGCTCGGCGTAGACGTGCTCGAACAGCTCCATCGGGTCCAGCACCGGGTCCCGGCCCATCTCCTCGCGCAACCGGGCCGCCATCGCCTCGGCGGACTCCCGCACCGCGCCGATGCCCTCGTCGTCGATCAGCCCGCGATCCCGCATCTCCGTCTCCAGCAGCGCGATCGGGTCATGGGCGCGCCACGCCTCCACCTCGGAGGAGTCCCGGTAGCGGGTGGCGTCGTCGGCGTTGGTGTGCGCGTCGATCCGGTAGGTGACCGCCTCGACCAGCGTCGGGCCACCGCCCGCCCGGGCGTGTTCGACCGCGTCTCTGAGCACCTCGTACACCGCCGGGGCGTCGTTGCCGTCCACCAGGCGCCCGGGCATCCCGTAGCCGACGGCCTTGTGGGCGAGCGACGGCGCGGCGGTCTGCTTCTCCAGGGGGACGGAGATGGCGAACCCGTTGTTCTGGACGAGGAAGACGACCGGGGCGCGCCAGACCGCCGCGAAGTTCAGCGCCTCGTGGAAGTCGCCCTCGCTGGTGCCGCCGTCCCCGACCAGGGCGAGCGCCACCGTGTCGTCGCCCTTGAGCCGCGCGGCGTGCGCCAGGCCGACGGCGTGCGGGAGTTGGGTGGCCAGCGGGGTGGACAGCGGCGCGACGCGGTGCTCGTACGGGTCGTAACCGCTGTGCCAGTCGCCGCGCAGCAGCGTCAGCGCCTGCACCGGGTCCACCCCGCGCGCCACCACGGCCAGCGTGTCGCGGTAGCTGGGGAAGAGCCAGTCCTGGGGGCGCAGCGCCAGGGCCGCGGCGACCTCGCAGGCCTCCTGGCCGGTGCTGGAGGGGTAGACCGCCAGCCTGCCCTGCTGGGTGAGGGCCGTCGCCTGCCGGTTGTAGCGCCGGCCGCGCACCAACTCGCCGTGGAGCCTGCGCAGCAGCTCCGGGTCGAGGTGCCGGGCCGCGGGCGTGCCGAGCAGCCGGTACGGCTCCGCCTCGGGGAGCAGAGGCGCCGGATCGGTCCGCGGTCGCCAGGCGGGGGGTGGTGTGCGGCGGGGATCGGCGGTGTCGGGCTGGTCAAGGACGGTCATACGCACCTCCTCGTGGGCGGCGCCCGACTGAGCCGGCGCGGTGCCGGTGATCTTCGAGCCGGGGCTCGGGGAGCCGTGTGTTCAAAAGCACGCGCGGCTCCGCGGCCGGTGGGCCGGGCGCCGGACGGGCCGGTGACGAGCGGCGTTCCGCTCCCTACCGATTGTTCGGTCGTGGCGGCATTTTGGCCACAGTCGCGTTCAGCCTGTGGACAAACGGTTCTCCACAACCTCTGATGGAGGCAGTACGTCCGTGACAGGAAGGCGCGGGGGGATGGCAGAAGGACAGATGGCCGGACAGGCGGCCGAGGACCGGCCGGCGGCGCGGCCGCTCGATCCGATCGACCGGGCGATCCTGCGGCTGCTCCAGGAGGACGGGCGGGCCTCGATACGGTCGGTCGCGGAGCGGGTGCACGTCTCCCGGGCCAACGCCTACGCCAGGATCAACCGGCTCATCGAGGACGGTGTGATCCGCGGGTTCACCGCCCGGGTCGACCACGAGCGGTCCGGGCAGGGCGCGTCGGCCTACATCACGCTCAAGATCGTGCAGAACTCCTGGCGCACGGTCCGCGAGAAGCTGCTCACGCTGCCGGGGGTCGCCCATATCGCCCTGGTCAGCGGGGACTTCGACGTGCTGATGCTGGTGCACACCGCGGACAACCGCAGCCTGCGCGAGCTGGTGCTGACCCGGATCCAGGCGATACCGGAGGTGCTCAGCAGCCGCACGCTGCTGGTCTTCGAGGAGACCGACCGGGTGGTCGGCGACTGAGCCGGCCGGCCGCCCTCGTCCGGTCCGTGGGTCAGCGCCCGCGGGCCTGCGTCAGCGCCGCAGGCCGTCGAACGCCAGACGCACCACCGTGTCCGCCACCTCGCCGCTGAGCCCGGACCCGCCGACCGCCGGCCGGTACCACTCCGCGATCGAGTTGATCATGCCGAACAGCAGCCGGGTGGCGAGCCGTACGTCCACGTCCGCCCGCAGGTCCCCCTCGGCCACCGCCGCGTCGAGCAGCTCGGCGACCCGGTGGTCGAACTCCCGGCGGCGCTCCATCGCCCAGCGCTCGGCGCGGGTGTTGCCCCGCACCCGCAACAGCAGTGTGACGTAGGGGAGTTCGGCCATCAGCACCTCGGCGGTGCGGTGGACGACGTGCTCCAGCCGCTCGACGGCCCGGCCGCGGCCGGACTCCGGCTCGTCCAGGATGCCGAACAGCCCCTCCAGGGCGCGCCCCACGGCCCGCTCCAGCAGCTCCTCCTTGCCCCGCACATGGTGGTAGATCGAGGACTTGGAGATCCCCGCGGCCCGCGCCAGGTGCTCCATGGAGGTGCCGTCGTAGCCGCGTTCCAGGAAGACCTCCACGGCGACCGCCAGCAGGGAGTCGGGCGTGTAGGTGTCGCGTCGGGTGGGGGAGGTGCCCTCGCTGCGCTGTGCCATGGTCATGATGAGAGCACATCCGGGGCGGGCGGCACGCGGCGGCTCAGCGCGAGGGACGGCGCGTAGCGGCCGGCCGGCCAGATCGCGTGGATCCGGCGCAGCAGGCCGTGCGCCCAGGCGGCGCCCAGTTCCTCGCCCCACTCCAGGGGGCCCTTCGGGTAGTTCACGCCCAGGCGCATCGCGGTGTCGATGTCCTCGCGCGACGCCACGCCCCGGGCCGCGGCGTCCTCGGCGAAGTCCACCAGCATGGCCACCGTCCGGGCGACCAGCATGCCGGGCACCGTGTCGATCACGCTGACCTGCTTGCCGAGTGCCTGGAACAGGCCGACGGCCCGCTCGACGGCCTCCGGGCCGGTCCCGGCGCCCGGCATCACGGCGACGCGGGAGGCCGTCCGGTAGTCCAGGGCGAGGTCGTAGTGGATCTCGCCGGGGCCGGGCAGGTTGCCGTCGGTGAGCCGCAGGCACCCGCCGCCGTCGAGATCGAACCGGCCGGCTCCCTCGTCCCTCTCGTCCGCCTCGTCCGCGCGGCGCAGCGGGATGCCCGCCTCCACGATCAGGGCGGCGAGGGCGTGGACCGGGGCGGGACCGCCGTGGAAGGTCACCCCACGGGGTGGTTTCACCAGTTCGGCGGTGTGCGGCCGCGGATGTTCGCCGGTGCCGTGCTCACCGGTCCCCTGTCCGCCGGT
>JBEHXI010000377.1:0-4954 GCA_048498775.1 Actinomycetota bacterium
CGACGGGTCGACGTCCTGTGGGCAATGCTGCGTGACAAAAGGCTGTTCACCTCCGCCCCGCCGGTCACGCAGACGGCTTGACACGATCATTGAGATTCCCCTCAGGGCATAACGGGGCCAGGCAACCGGAGGTTCCTCCGGTTGGTAGGACTACGCTAACAGATCCGGAGGGTGCTCCGGATAGTGTCGAGGAACGCGGCGCGGCCCGGCCCGAAGCGCGGCCATGGTGCGGATGGCGACCAACCCGTACCGTCCATGCGGGTGTTCGACGCGTCGCGTCTTCGAGTGCGGCATGACGGTGATCGGTGATTCACCGTCACCCTCGATCACCGGGCCGCGGCCCCGCCTCCACGGCTGCCCTGGCCCGCTGTATCGAAGCATTGCGCCACGAGGGGTGGCACCTGGGCATCCCCGTGAGCCTGATCGAACCGGGCGCGTTCACCACCCGCGGTATGGGGCGCCGCCGTCACCGCGCGGGCGACCCTCACCGACTATGACGGCCCCCGTGAGCGGACGATTCCACGGTCGCGGAGGATGGCACGTCGCGCGGTGCCTCTCATGCGCGCAGGCCGCGCATCAGGGCGGCGAGCCCGCCGTGGAACTCCTGGTCGGCGCTGACGCTCTGGGCGTGCCGTGCGGTTTCCGCCAGGCGGGGGAACGCGGCCGCGGGAAGTTCCGACATGGCGGCCGTGCCCGGACCTGCGAGGGGCCCCAGGTGTTCCAGTTGGATGGCGCCGATCACGTAGCTGAGCAGGGCGCGTAGCGCGACGACTCGTCGCTCGCCGTCGAAGCCCGCCTCGGTGAGGACCGCGAGCACGGTTTCCGACCAGCGCAGTACGCCGGGGGAGCGGTGCCGGTGGACGAGTGTGAGCGGGACGATCGCGGGGTGCGCGCTCACGGTGTCGCGCAGGCGCCGCACCAGGATGTCGATCCGCTCCTCCCACGGCGTCTCCGGAGGCGGGGGCTCGGTGTCGACGTCCGCGAGCACGGATTCGACGACAAGTCGCTCGAGTTCGTCGCGGTCCACCACGTACCGGTAGAGCCCCATGGTGCTCATTCCGAGTTCCTTGGCGACCGCGCGCATCGACAGTCCGGGAAGCCCCTCGCGATCGATGACCGCGAGGGCGGCCGAGGCGAGTTGCCCGGGGGTGAGTGAACGGGGGCGAGGCATGGCGGTTGACAGCGTACGCGACACGCCTACGCTTGTAAGCGTATCCTGTACGCCTAACGGGAGGGGTGTCACATGGACACGCCACGGGGGCACTCATGGTCCGGCGTCACCGTCAGATCCCGCGATCTCACCGCGGTCTCCGGTTCCCACGTCGCGGTGCCCGATGCCGGCCTGCTGATTCACCTGCAGTTCCGGCGGTTCGCGGGCTGCCCCGTCTGCAGCCTGCACCTGCGGTCGGTGGTGCGGCGGCACGAGGAGATCAAGGCGGCCGGAATCCGCGAGGTCGTGATCTTCCACTCGCCCGCCGAAGAGTTGCTGGAGCATGTCGCCGACCTTCCGTTCGCCGTCGTCGCCGATCCGGCCAAGCGCCTGTACACCGAGTTCGGCGTGGAGTCGGCGCCTCGCGCACTCCTGAGCCCGCGCGCCTGGGCACCGATCGCCCGGGCGGTCCTGCGCAGCGCGTGGGCGATCCTCCGGGGGAGGGAGCACGGTCCCGCGGGCAGACCGCACGGTGGCCGGCTCGGCCTTCCCGCGGACTTCCTGATAGCGCCCGACGGCCGCGTCGTCGCGGCGAAGTACGGCGAGCACGCCTATGACCAGTGGTCGGTCGACGAACTGCTGGAACTGGCGTCCGGTGCGCCACCGCGGCTCCCGTCCGCCCGCCGTCCGCCCCGTCCCGAAGGAGCGTCATGAACAACAGCCCCCATCCGATCCCCGCGCGGGACCTCGTCGCGTACCTGACGTCGTACATCCAGGAGATGGGCTTCGGAGCGGAGGACCCCGGGATCGTCGTCGACCGCTATCACACGCCGGACATCGAGTGGCACAACGACGGGATATGCCTCGACCGGGACCGGCTGGTCGCCCACGCGCGCCCCGCCCGGAAGAACGCGATCACCTGCGACGTGGAGGTCCATGACGTGCTCGTGGCCGGCGACCGCGTGGCTGCCCGGTACACCGTGCACGCGACCATGCGCAAAGGGCACCGCCTGAGCAGCGAGGTGTACATGTTCGGCGAACTGGCTGCGGACGGACGGCTGCGCCGCATCCACTCCACCACCCGTCAGGTGTCGCAGACGGGCGGCGCGGACGGCGGGTGAACGTCCGCACCGCGTGCGGTCGGTGATCGGGGTGTTGGCGGCCGGCCGGGCCGGGGTTGACCCTCGACCTGGTGAAGGGCGCAGAGTTCCGGGCGTGGAGAGCGAGATGCGCGGTATCGGCGAGATGGCCCGGGACAGTGGCCTGAGCGTGAGCGCGCTGCGGTTCTACGATCGTGCCGGCGTGCTGATCCCGGCCCGGGTGGATCCGGCGAGCGGCTACCGCCGGTACGGCCGCGAGCAGCTTGAAGAAGCCCGGTTGCTGGCCCGGCTGCGCCGAGCCGGTATGCCGCTGGCGGATATGCGGCTGGTGCTGGCCGGCTGGTGCGGCGAGGACACCGACCTGGTGCGGAAGCTGCTTCAGGCCCATCTGCGCCGCCTCGAACGGGGACTGGCCGGTGCCCGCAGCGAGTTCTCCACGATCCGAGACCTACTCGACCACAGGGAGAACCCCATGACCGCGCCCCGCACCGCCACCGTCCGGATGTCCGTCGCCGCGCCTGAGCTGGCCGCCGCGTTGGACGCGGTCCGCTTCGCCACGGGTACCGATCCGGAGTTGCCGATGCTCGGCGGCGTCCTGTTCGACATCGAGGGTGAGGTGCTGCGGGTGGTGGCCACCGACCGGTACCGGATGGCCGTCGCGCACGCCTGCACCACCGGGCACGATGGCCCCCGCGTGCAGGTCATCGTGCCGTCCCCGCTCGTCGACGCGATGCGGGCGCTGCTGGGTGACGACGCCTCCGCCAAGCTCACGGTGGACGGTGACCGGGTGGCCCTGGAGGCGGGGGACCGCCAGGCGGCCGGCACCTGCCTGGATCACGATTTCCCCGACTACCGTCGCCTCGTCCGACTGCCGTCGGGGCAGCGGGGGGTCGTCGATGTCCCGGCGTTCCGGGAGGCGGTGCGGAGCGGCCCGGTCCGGGTCATGGAGGTGGGGGAGCCGGAGGGCGTGTCCTGTGATCTCAGCGTGCTCACGATGGCGGGGGACGGCACGGTGTCCGTGTGCGCGGACAGTGCGGACGGCCAGGGCCGCATCGCCGTCAACCGCGAGTTCCTGCTCCAGGCCCTCGCCGCCGGAGCCCGGGACCGACTCGTTGTGGAGTTCGGCTCCCCTACGGCGCCCCTGGCGATCCGCCGCACGGACACCGATGACACCTTCTCGTTGCTGATGCCGGTCCGCCTCGAAGACTGACCCGATCACACGGCGCTCCAGGGCAACCCCGCTTCTCAGGCATTTACGCGGTGTAGTAGCTTCGCGCTTCAACCTACGGTTCCGTAGGTCAGGCATCGCACCACCAGGAGCCCCCTGTGACCACTGCTCTCACCCGTCCCGGCTCATCGGCGGCTTGGAGTGACGTCCAGCTCCTGCACGCGCTCGAAGAGGTCGTGGAGACCGAGCTCAACCGGCATCTGAAGGTCGCCAAGGAGTGGATGCCCCACGAGTACGTGCCGTGGAGCGACGGCCGGAACTTCGACGGCGTGCTCGGTGGTGACGCGTGGGCGCCGGAGCAGTCGAAGGTGACCGACGTGGGCCGGACCGCGCTCGTGGTCAACCTGCTCACCGAGGACAACCTGCCGAGCTACCACCACGAGATCGCCACCCTCTTCGGCCGGGACGGCGCATGGGGCACCTGGGTGCACCGGTGGACCGCGGAGGAGGGCCGGCACGCCATCGCGATGCGCGACTATCTGCTCACCTCCCGGGCGGTGGACCCGGTGGAGCTGGAGCGGTTCCGCATGGAGCACATGTCGACCGGTTTCGAGGCCGACAACAGCCACAGCGTGCTGCACTCGATCGCCTATGTCGCGTTTCAGGAGCTCGCCACCCGGATCTCGCACCGCAACACCGGTCGCGAGTCCGGTGATCCGGTATGCGAGCGGATGCTGGCCCGGATCGCCACCGACGAGAACCTGCACATGGTCTTCTACCGCAACCTGCTGGCGGCGTCGCTGCAGCTCGCCCCCGATCAGGCCATGCGGGCCATCGCCGACGTGGTGACCGGCTTCCGGATGCCCGGCCACGGGATACAGGGCTTCGAGCGCGCGGCTGCCAGGATCGCCATCGGCGGCATCTACAACCTGCGCATCCACCACGACGACGTACTCCAGCCGGTGCTGCGCCACCTCAAGGTGCTGGAGATCTCGGGTCTCGGACCGGAGGGGGTGCGGGCCCAGGAGGAGCTCGGGCTGTTCATGGGCGGCCTCGACGGCCAGGCAACGCAGTTCGAGGAGAGGCGGGCCGCCCTGCTCGCCCGCCGCGGCAAGGCGTGACCGTGCCGCAGGACATCTCGGGCATGGATGTCCTACCGCTCACCTGACACGACGTCGTCGGCCCAGCCGAGTGCCCGGCGGGTGCGGGCGTTGGAGACCGCGCCGTCGAGTCGCGCGAAGTCGAGTGGGACGCCCTCGTCCGCCACGCCGTGCAGGCGGGTTCGGGCGAGGGCTGTCTCCAGCGCCAGGCGGCAGAGCGTGCCGATGCCGCGGGTGTCGGCGGCCGGCCGGCGGCCGGCGCCCTCACCCCCGTAGGCGGCGACGCCGTGCTCACGGGCGAAGCCGATCAGTGCGGTGGTGAAGCCGTGCTTGTCGAGGCGGGGGTGGATCAGCGGCGCCAGGCGGATCACGGAGGAACGCACGCCCTGCTCCGCCGGGCGGATCACGGAGGAACGCACGCCCTGCTCCGCCGGGC
>JBEHXI010000378.1:0-4947 GCA_048498775.1 Actinomycetota bacterium
TCTTCACCCCGCTGGCCGCCCGGCAGGGCCTGCCGCTGAAGGTCACCGACCTGGTGCCGCCCGCCTCCGGCGACCCGACGGGCCAGGGGCTGTTCTTCCTGCTGGTCGCGGTGAGCATCGGCTCGTACGCCTCGGTGGCGGTGATCGGCGGAGCCGGCGCGGTGCTGCGGATGCGGCTGCGGGCGCTGGTGGCCGCGGGGATGTCGCTGGTGGTCAGCCTGGTGGGCGCGGCGCTGGCCGGTCCGGTCTTCCACCTGGTCGATCACGGCCTGGCGGGCGTGTGGGCGCTGGCCTGGCTGTACTCGGCCGGGATCCTGCTGGTCGGGGTGGGCCTCCACACCTTCCTGAAGCGATGGACCACGCTCGGGGTGATGGTGCTCTTCGTGATGCTGAACTTCACCAGCTCGGGAGGGATCTTCCGGCCCGATCTGCAGAATGGTTTCTTCGGCGCGCTGCACAGCTTCTGGAACGGCGCCGGCTTCCTGGAGGGAGCGCGCGGGATCGTCTACTTCGGGGACCGCGGGCTGGGCGGGCAGGTGCTGACGCTGGTGCTCTGGCTGGTCGTGGCGGTGCTCGCGGTGCTGGTCGCGGCCACCGCGGAGAACCGGCGGCGAGCCGCCGAGGCCCGGGCGGCCGCGAACGCCACGGCCGTCGCCGCGGCCGCGGCCGCCGCGGTCTCAGGCGTGCGCCCGCGCGCCGTCCACGCCCGCCGCGCCTCCGGCCCGGCACCGTACGCCGGTGACGCGGAGGAGGAGATGGAGGAAGCGGTCGGCGTCTGACGCCCCCCGCGTTGCCGCACGGGCACCGTAGGCGTCATGCGGTCCATGGGCGGTCGCTCCCGGCGCGCGGGGGCGGCGGCTTCGGCGTGCTCAGGGTGCTCAGGGTGTGCTCAGGGTCTTCAGCGCGGCTGAGCGTGGCTGAGTGCGCTCAGCGGTCCGGCAGCGGCAGCTCGAACCAGACGACCTTGCCGACCGCCTTGCGGCTGGTGCCCCAGCGGTGCGAGAGATTGCTGACCAGGGTCAGCCCGCGGCCGTCCTCGTCGTCGGCGTCCGCCCGGCGCAGCTGCGGCAGGTTGTGGTCGTCGTCACTGACCTCCACCAGCAGCTTGCCGACCCGCATCAGCCGCAGCTGGACCTCATGGGAGGCGACCCGCAGCGCGTTCGTCACCAGCTCGCTGACCAGCAGCTCGGCGAGGTCGCAGACCTGACCGCCCAGCCCCCACTCGGCGAGCTGCTTGCGGGTCAGGGAACGTGCGGTGCGCACCTCGGCGTGGTCCAGCCGCAGCTGCCACTCGGCGACGTCCTGCGGGGCGATGCCCTCGAACCGGGCGACCAGCAGCGCCACGTCGTCACCGCGGTCCTCGCTGTGCACCCGCCCGAGGATCTGGTTGCAGACGTCCTCCGGGGTGTGCTGCGGCTCGATGACGTTGGCGCACAGGGCCGCCAGCCCCGCGTCTATCCCCTGGCCGCGCACCTCGACCAGCCCGTCGGTGCACAGCACCAGCCAGCTGCCGTCCGGCACCGGGATCTCCACGGTCTCGAACGGCACCCCGCCGACGCCGATCGGCGCGCCCTTGGGGATCCGCAGCAGCTCGCTGAGCCCGTCGTGGCGGGCGAGCACCGGCGGGATGTGGCCGGCGTTGGCCAGCGTCAGGGTGCGGTGGATCGGGTCGTAGACGGCGTAGACGCAGGTCGCCAGGTGGTCCGTGCCCAGGCGCTGGGCGAGGTTGTCCAGGTGGCGCAGCAGCTGGGCGGGCGGGAGGTCCAGCGCGGCCATGGTCTGCACGGCCGTCCGGAACTGGCCCATCACGGCGGCGCTCAGCAGCCCGTGCCCCATCACGTCGCCGACCACCAGCGCCACCCGCCCGCCGGGCAGCTGGATCGCGTCGAACCAGTCGCCGCCGACCTGCGCCTGCCGGTCGCCCGGGCGGTAGTGGTGGGCGATGCGGACGCCGGGGATGCGCGGCGGCCGGGTGGGCAGCATGCTGCGCTGGAGGGTCGCGGCGGCGCGTGACTCGAGGCGGTGCAGCCGGGCGTTGTCCAGGTGGACGGCGCCGCGCGCGGCCAGTTCGGCGGCGGTCGCGGTGTCGGAGGCGTCGAAGGGTCTGCGCTGCGGGGTGCGGACCAGGCACATCCGGCCGAGCACCGTGCCGCGTGCGGTGAGCGGGGTGATCAGCAGCGAGTGGCCGGCCAGCAGCCGGCCGGCCGCGGGGATGCCCAGGTCGGCGGCGAGGTCCTCGGCGAGCATCGGGTCGATGACGGGCAGCAGCAACGGTTCTTCTATACCGGGCGCTCCCTCGGCGGGGAGGGTGAACAGCTCGCCCTCCGGCAGGGTGGCCTCCCACTCGCCGCCGCGCCGCCCGGCCACCGCGATCCGCCGGACGGTGACGCTGCGCGCGGACCGCCCGGGCGGCGCGCCGTCCGCGTCGGCGGGCCGGTCCGCGGCCCGTTCGGGGGCGTCGGTGTCCGAGAACAGGTGGTCGACGATGAGCACGGTGGCGAAGTCCGCGAACCGCGGGACCGCCACCGAGCACAACTCGCGTGCGGTGGTGTCCAGTTCGAGGGTGGTGCCGACTCGGACGCCGGTCTCGCGGAGCAGGGCGAGCTGCTGGTCGATGACGTTGCCGGGGACGGCGGGCGGGAAGTGGGGAACGGGGGTGAGCGGCGGCCGCTCCGGGGCGGCGTCGGCCGGGGCGGGGGGCAGCTCGTGGTGGCGGCGGGCGTTCCGGCGGCCGGCGGTGGTGCCGCGGGTGCCCGCCGCCTCGTAGGGCAGCACGGCGAGCGGGCCGCAGCCGTCGATCTCCACGGCGGGGTGCCCGAGCGCCGCCACCTGGCGCATGATCCGCTCCAGCCGGACCGGGCTGACCCGGGGCAGGACGGCTCCGAGCCGCAGGCCGAGCTGCGCGGCGGCCGCGTCGTCCGGCGCGGCGGGGCCGAAGCGGGGCGTGATCCGCAGGCCGTCGGGGCCGACCGGACCGGCCGGGGCGTACGGGATCAGGCGGTCCCCGAGGGCGAGCCGGAGCGCTCCGGAGCGTGCGCCGCGCGCGCCGGCCGCCAGGACGAGCAGGCCGCGCTCGGCGGGGGCGGTGAGCCGGTAGGACCACCACAGCGTCTCGCGGAGCGTGCCGTCCCGGTCGGTGGCCGAGAAGGACCCGGTCCAGCGGGGGCGGGTGAGGTCGTCGATGGTGTCCAGCGCGTCGGTGGCGTCGATCGGCTCGGTCGGGCTGAGGCGGCCGAGCGCGTCGGTCGTGATGGCGGCCGGGGGCCGGGGGCAGGGCAGCAGCCCGGAGGCGGGGCGGCCGAAGACGGCCTCCCAGCGGTGGCCGAAAAGCTCCTCCGCGCCCCGGTTCCAGTACGAGATCAGGCCCTCCGGATCGATGAAGATCACGGCGAGGCGCAGCAGGGCGGTGACTCCGGAGAGCGCCGGGGCGGCCGGTGTGACGGCCGGAACCGCCTGGACCGCCTGGACACCCGGGACCGCCTGGACACCCGGGACGGCCTGGACCGCGGAGGCCCCTGGGGCCACGGGGACGCCTGGGGCCAGGGAGACGGTGGTGACCGAAGGACCGGCCGGGCGGGTGGCAGCGGCGGCGGGGTCGGCGGCCATCGCCTGTTCGGGGGCCGGCGGGTCGGTGCTGAGCCTGGTCATCTCGTCCAACGTTCTGCACCTGCGGTTCTCGTGAGAGTCCGGTTCTCGTGAGAGTGGCCCGGGTGGAGCGGCCGGGCGGTACGTCCTCGCTCAAGGCAAGCACGAAACGGCGTACCAGGGCGGGGAATTGCTCATATTGACCACCTCTGGTACGGGAGTGCGGGGCGCGAGAGGAGAGATGGGCGCCCGGCGCGCGGGGAGCGTAGGCGCGTCCCTGGCGCCGCCTCGTAACCTGGGCGCGTGACGAACGCGGACGGCAGGCAGGAAGAACAGCAACGAGGAGCGGAGGACCGCCTGGAAAAGGCGGTACGGGCGGCCGAGCGCGCGCTCATCGAGTTCGAGATCGCCGTGGAGACCTTCCGCGTCGAGGTCGAGAACTTCTCGCGGCTGCACCACCAGCGGCTCGGTCCGATGTACACCCGGCTCGACGAGCTCGACGCGCTGATCGCCGAGGCGATAGCGGCCCGCAGCGGCGACCGCGAGGACATCAGGCAGGCCTGGGAGGCGCGTGCGCTGGTGATGCCGATGCCCGGGGTGGAGGAGCTCTTCGAGGGGCTGCTCGGCTCGGACGGTGTCCGGCACACCGAGGACCCGACGGCGCCGCGCCGGGTCCGCCCGAGCGAGGAGGCCCGCCGCCTCTACCGCGAGCTGGCCCGCAAGGTGCACCCCGACCTGGCGCAGGACGAGGACGAGCAGAAGCGGCGCGGCGAGTTCCTGGCCCGGGTGAACGAGGCCTACGCCGACGGCGACGAGTCCGCGCTGCGGGCCCTGGCCGTCGAGTGGGAGGCCGGTCCCCCGCCGGAGGAGGCGCCACCCAGCCGCGCCGAGGAGCTCTACGCGCGCCTGGAGTGGCTGGCCCTGCGCAAGGAGACGCTGGCCGCGGTGGCGACCGAGCTGGAGAACAGCGCGATCGGCCAGATGCTGCGGCTGGCCCCGGAGGACCCGGACAGCCTGATCAACGACATCGCCGAGCAGTTGCTGGCGCAGGTGGCGGAGCGGGAGCGGCGGCTGAGCGGGCTGCTGCACCCGCCGCGGGGCCGGGAGGGATCCGCCCCCGGGTCCATGGGCGGCGGCGGGCCGGAGCCGGCGCGGCAGCCGTCCGGACCCGGCTCTGACGCCTCGGGGGCGCCCGGGGCGGAACCGGCGGCGGACCCCGGAGCGGAACCCCGGGCGGAACCAGAAGCGGAACCGCAAACGGAATCACAAGCGGAATCGCGGGAGGAGCCGCGGGCCGAGCCGGCGAAGGGGCCTCAGGACGGCGCCGGAGGCTGAGGCTCCGCCCAGGCGGGCCGGTGCGGG
>JBEHXI010000379.1:0-4940 GCA_048498775.1 Actinomycetota bacterium
CAGGTCCCCAGCATCCCCGACCCGGAGAGCACCATGCGCAAGTCCATCGCCACCGTCTCGCTCAGCGGTCCCCTCTCGGAGAAGCTGACCGCGGCCTCCGCCGCGGGCTTCGACGGAATCGAGATCTTCGAGAACGACCTGCTGGCGAGCACCCTCACGCCCGAGGAGGTCCGTGACCGCGCCGCGGATCTCGGCCTGTCCATCGACCTGTTCCAGCCCTTCCGGGACTTCGAGACGACCGACGCGGACCAGCTCGCCCGCAACCTGCGCCGCGCCGAGCGCAAATTCGAGCTGATGACACGCCTGGGCACCACCCTGCTCCTGGTGTGCTCCTCGGTGGCCACCACCGCCCCGGACGAGGACGCACGCACCGCGGAACAACTCACGCTGCTGGCCGAACGAGCCGCCGCGCACGGCATCCGCATCGCGTACGAGGCGCTGGCCTGGGGACGCCACGTCGCCACCTACGAGCACGCCTGGCGGATCGTCGAGATCGCCGGCCACCCGGCGCTGGGCACCTGCCTGGACAGCTTCCACATCCTCTCCCGAGGCGGCGACCCCGCGGGCATCGCGCGGATCCCCGGCGAGAAGATCTTCTTCCTCCAACTGGCCGACGCCCCGCTGATGGCCATGGACGTGCTCCAATGGAGCCGCCACTACCGCTGCTTCCCAGGCCAGGGCGGCTTCGACGTGAGCGCAGTGGTGGCGGCGGCCCTCCGGGCCGGCTATACGGGCCCGCTGTCGCTTGAGGTCTTCAACGACGTGTTCCGGCAAGCCCCGGCCGCCCGTACCGCGGTGGACGCGCTGCGTTCCCTGCTGGTGCTGGAGGAGACCGCGGGGCTGGCCGCGCCGCCCGCGCCCGTCGTGCCGTCCGCGGTGGCCTTCGCCGAACTGGCGGCGGCGGACCCCGAGCCGCTGCGCGGCCTGCTCACCGCGCTCGGCTTCACGCGCACCGGGCGGCACCGCGGGGGCAAACCGGTGGAACTGTGGGAGCGGGGCGAGGCACGGCTACTGCTCAACTCGGCCGGGCCCGCGCGCCGCGAGGGTCCCGTCCTGGCCGCTCTCGGCCTGGAGAGCCCGCGGCCCGACGCGGCCGTGCGGCGCGCCGAGTCACTGCTCGCGCCGGTGCTCCCGCGCCGCCGCGCCCCCGGGGACGTCCCCCTGGACGCGGTGGCCGCTCCGGACGGCACCGAGTTGTTCTTCTGTGCCACCGACCGCCCCGGCCTGCCGAACTGGCGCCAGGACTTCACCCGCCCGGACACGGACACCACCGCGGCGGCGGAACGAGTCCGAGAGGCACCCCGGGTGACCAGGATCGACCACATCGCCCTGACCCAACCCTGGCACCACTTCGACGAGGCGACCCTGTTCTTCCCCGCGGTGCTGGGGCTGCGCCCCCAGGAGAGCCTGGATCTCGCCGACCCGTACGGCCTGTTCCGCAGCCGGGCCATGGCCAACGCCGACCAGTCGCTGCGGATCGCGCTCAACGTCGCCCCGGGGCCGGACCACGACGGCGACCGCCCGCAGCACATCGCACTGGCCGTCCCGGACCTGGCCGCCGCGGTACGCCGGCTGCGCGACCGGGGCATCGCCATGCTGCCCATTCCCGTCAACTACTACGACGACCTGGACGCACGCTGCCCCCTGCCGGAGGCCGAGGCGGCCGAGCTGCGGGAGCTGGGCATCCTCTACGACCACGACCAGCACGGCGAGTTCCGCCACTGCTACACGGCAACCTTCGGGCGGGTCTTCTTCGAACTGGTGGAGCGCCGCCGCGGCTACCAGGGATACGGGGCCGTGAACGCCCCCGTCCGGCTGGCCGCGCAGCATGCCCTCCACCACTCCACCAGATGACGGGCCGGCCATATGCCGAAGCGCGGCACGAGCGGACCTTCTCCACGGCGGCCTTCCGCCGAGCGCTCCCGCGGGCAGGCCGCCCGGGAGAGAGGCCGACGCGGCGGTCGAGGTGACCGAACGCCGGGGCCGGGTGCGGCTGATCCGCTCATCGATGCGAGCGCCCATGTCGGCACTTACGCCGAATCCGCCGCGCGCCTCTCGACGCACCTCCGCGTGGCCGTGCCGGCCAGTGTCGGTGCCGAGAACTCAAGCCCGGTCCAGACCCATCCCCTCAACATCGCCCCGCGCTACCGAAGCGGAGGAAGCGACAGGCCGTTCGAAGTACTGAAGTGCTCCGCCGAGCAGGAAACACAACGCGCCTGCGAGCGTGCCCCAGTTCGCCACCGTCGCATCGACCATGACATCCGTCGCCGGGCGGGTGTAGGCCGCCAGCGCCGACAGAAGGAAAAGGAAGGACCCGACCTGGTTGACCGCGACGACCCACCAGCCCAGCTCGTGCGGCCGGACGCCGAGCCGACCGTGGCACACCTCGACCAGCGCGAGATGCCCGGAGATCAGGAACAGTACGCAGCCGACGATGTCGGGGCCCCAGACGACCTCGTTCGTCTGCTGCGCCGAGAGACCATGCAGGAACGAGTCGACCAGGTTGGCCCCGAAGACGAGCGTACCCGTGAAGAGGAGAAAGGTACTGAGCCAGTCGATGCGCCTCGGCTCGTAGCTCCACCACCGCCAGCGGGGCATGGTCAGCTCCGGCGGTCCGTATTCCGGACTGGGAGCGTTGATCACCTGGAGCAGGGAGGTGTATCCGCCGGTGGTGAAGAACAGGCCGCCCGCGAAGTAGACCACGGCGCTCGTGGTCGCGTCTCCCCACCCGAACCGGGCCACCGCGGCCCCGAGCACGAACAACGCTCCACCGACTGCGAAGGCCCAGGACGCGACGGAATTCAGCCTGCGCAGACGGCTGAGTACCGCGGCATCCGCATAGCGGCGAACACCCTGGGGATTGTCTGCTGTCCTGACCACCACCGCACCACGCTTGCGCGCGAGGCGGGACTCCCACTCCGCCGTTCCGCCGCCGTCGAGTCGCCGGACGATACGGGTGATGAACGGCCCCGCGCCTTCGGTCCACTTTTCGAGTCGCTCGTCAGCTCCGGCCATCACCCGAGCCTAACCCGGCCGAAAGATCGACCCTTCCGCGCGCGGTTTCAGGCAGGGGGCCACGGGTCGGACCATACCCGCCCGATGGCGGGCCCGTTCCGGTCTGCTGGACGGCGGTTCGGGGAGCGCGGCCGCCATTTCCCCGGTGCGTGCCCCGCGGGCACGGCAGGTCTGGTCATGCTCGAACTGCGCCTCGCCATCGACGCGCCGTTGCCGGTCCTTCGCCCGGGAACGACAGCACCACTGCTGCTCGCGGTGGCACCGGCGCGGCTCAGGCCTTCGCGGGACTGCCGCCGCCCCCCGGCGGCCGCACCATGAAGACGTCGATCGGGTCCTGGGATTCCACGACGAACCCATGGCGCTCGTAGAGCCGACGGGCGGCACTGCCCCGCAGGACGTTCAGGCCCACGGCCATGCCCTGCGCGTCCGTTCGCTCCAGTACCGTGCGCAACACAGCCGATCCGAGCCCCCGGCCCTGACGGTGCGGCGCAAGGTAGAAGTGCTCCAGCCACTGTCTGCCTTCGTCGGGCCGGACCGTGACACACCCTGCGAGGTCACGATCGATCATGATGATCGACGTGTGCTGGGGGGAGAAGGAGTCCCGCAACCGCTGCCGTACCCGGTGCTCGTCGTAGCGCCCAAGGCGTTCCAGGTCCGCACGCATGACCGCGGCCCGCAACTCCGCGATGACCTCGATGTCCGCCGCCGACGCGGGACGCAGCGTCCAGCCCACGGCGCGCCCGGGCACCGTCAGGTCCGATCGCGCAACGCTGCCTCCGGCATCCATGGCCTGAGTATCCCAGCCTGCCTGCCGTGAACAGACGCATCGGCATCTCGACGCGAACAACCCACTGCCACCACGGCCTCGATCGGGGATCGGGGCGCGACAACCGTGCGCGGGGCCGGGCGGCACCTCCCCCGGCCACGGCCGGCATGCTCAGCCCGGAGAGGCTGCCGCCGATCTTCGGGTACGCCGCCGGACAACGCCAGGGGGAGCCGGCCTCGGCAGGCGCCGCGTTGTGCCGGGTGCCGGGCACCACCATGGGCGCCCTCACCGGCATCCCGCTCGCCGTCGCGCTGGGCCTCCTCATCGACGGTGCCTTCGACCGGCACGGCGTGTTCACACCCGAACAGATCATCGACCCGGACCGGTACTTCGCGGCGCTCGCCGCGCGGTGCCCCGGCGCCCCCACCGCGGCCGACATGGTCGCCGTCACCAGGTCCTGGGATCCCGGCGCCCGGGACCGGTTCCGAGCCGCCATGCTCGATGCCCGGGCCTCGGTCGAACTGATGCGGGGCGCAGCCGACGGGCAGGCGCGCTGACCCGGTCGCAGTCCATGGACGACCGAGACAGGACGCGCTGACCGGAACCGGGCCTGTCCGGCGCTGACGGACACCCCGTCTCACGGCCCACCCGGGTGAACCTGCGGCCCGCGTATCGGTGCCTCCGGCTCGTCGCGCCGCCCTTCCCGAACCGCCGAGGCACTCTGTGCGGAGCGGGAAGGAGTGTGCGATGAGCTATGGGGCGACGGTACGTGAGGAGCTGCGCGGGCCCACCCGCGAGCTGCGGCACGCGATCCCGCAGGTCTACGAGGGGTACCGGCAGCTGCATGACGCGGCGCTCGCCGGCGGCGCGCTGAGCGCCGGCACGAAGGAGCTGATCGCGCTGGCCATCGCGGTCAGCAAGGAGTGCGACGGCTGCATCGCGGCCCACGCCCACGCCGCGGTGCAGAAGGGGGCGACCCCGCAGGAGGCCGCCGAAGCCATCGGGGTGGCGATCCTGATGAACGGCGGCCCGGGCACCGTCTACGGCGCTCGCGCCTTCGCGGCCTTCCGGGAGTTCGAGGAGGCCCACCACGCGTCCGGCGGGGACATCACGCCGCCGCACTGACCGCCGAGGCCCGGGCCCCCGGGCGAACGGGCCC
>JBEHXI010000380.1:0-4932 GCA_048498775.1 Actinomycetota bacterium
CCGGCTCCGCCGACGACGAGAAGACGCAGACCATCCGGACCCCGCTCCCCGGCGCCGTCCCCGGCGAGGAGACCACCCGGACGCTGGAGACACCGCGGATCGACGCTCCCGACGCGCCCGCCGCTCCCGACGCCGAGCAGACCGCGGTCCTGCCGCCGGTGCGCCCGGAGGCGGAGGGCCCGCGGGACGCCGCCGCGCCCGCCGACCGGACCATGGCCCTGCCGCGGATCCCGCAGGCCGGACCGGTCCGGCAGGTCCGGCCCGAGGAGGAGACCGCCGTGCTGCCCCCGGTGGGACGGCAGGGTGCCGACCCGGCCGGCCGGGTGCCGGAGGACTGGTTCCGCCCCGAGCCCGCCACCGAGCGGACCCGTGAGCTGCCGCAGGTCGACCCGGACCAGAGCGCCGCCCGCCGGCGCCCCCGTCCCACCTGGGCCGAGGAGACCCCGATGGACGACCTGCCGAGCCTGGCCGACGAACTCCTCGGCCCGCGCGACGAGCGCGGGGACGGGCGCGGGGACGAACGCGGGGACGACCAGGACGGGAACGGCCCGCGGGACGGCCGCCGCCGGCGCTGATCCCGGCGCTGATCCCGGACCGCGTCCGGGGTGTCGGTGGGGTGGCCCACAATGGGGGCGGATCCGCGGAAAGGGGTGTGCGCATGGCGGTCTGGGACGACCTGGTCGGGCAGGACCAGGTGACCGAGCAGCTCGTCGCGGCCGCGCGGGACGCCGACGCGGTCGTCACGGCCGGCTCCGGCGCGCCGCGCGGCGCCTCGCGGATGACGCACGCCTGGCTGTTCACCGGCCCGCCCGGCTCGGGGCGGGCCACGGCTGCGCGGGCCTTCGCCGCCGCGCTGCAGTGCGTCAGCCCGGACCGGGCACTGGGCGGCGCGCCGGGCTGCGGCTTCTGCGACGGCTGCCACACGACGCTGGTGGGCACCCACGCCGACGTCCAGGTGGTCCGCACCGACCAGCTGTCCATCGGCGTGAAGGAGACCCGGGACCTGGTGCGCCGCTCGTCGATGTCCCCGGCGGGCGGCCGCTGGCAGGTCATCGTGCTGGAGGACGCCGACCGGCTCACCGAGGGCGCGGCGAACGTGCTGCTCAAGGCGGTGGAGGAGCCCGCTCCGCGCACCGTGTGGCTGCTGTGCGCGCCGTCCGTCGA
Organism: Actinomycetota bacterium; assembly: GCA_048498775.1. Taxonomy (GTDB): domain Bacteria; phylum Actinomycetota; class Actinomycetes; order Streptomycetales; family Streptomycetaceae; genus JBEHXI01. The sequence continues at coordinate 1,165 of JBEHXI010000380.1, forward strand.
GGATGTGCTGCCCACCATCCGCTCCCGCTGCCGGCTGCTGACCCTGCGGACCCCACCGGTGGCCGCCGTCGCCGACGTCCTGGTGCGGCGGGACGGCATCGAGCCGGAGCTCGCCGCGGCCGTGGCCCAGGCGACGCAGGGCCACCTGGAGCGGGCCCGGCGCCTGGCCACCGACGAGCGGGCCCGCAGCCGCCGCGCGGCCGTCCTGCGCATCCCGCTCCAGCTCGGCGACGTGGGCGGCTGCCTGAAGGCGGCGCAGACCCTCGTCGACTCGGCGACCGAGGACGCCAAGCAGGTCGCCGAGGAGGTCGACGCGAAGGAGACCGAGGAGCTGCGGGCCGCCCTGGGCGCGGCGTCCGGCTCCGGCAGCCGCATGCCGCGCGGCACCGCCGGCGCCATGAAGGACCTGGCGGACCGTCAGAAGCGCCGCGCCACCCGCACCCAGCGCGACACCCTGGACCAGGCGCTGACCGACCTCGCCGGCTTCTACCGGGACGTCCTGGCCGTCCAGCTGCGCTCCGCGGCGCCGATCGCCAACGCGGAGATACGCGACGCGGTCGAGCGCGTCGCCGCCGCCGGCCGCCCGGAGAACACCCTGCGCCGCATCGAGGCCGTCCTGGCCTGCCGGGAGGCGCTGGACGCCAACGTGGCCCCGCTGCTGGCCGTCGAGGCCATGACGATGGCGCTGCGCGCGGGCTGAGGCTGACGGCACGTCACCATCCGACGGCACGTCACCCCGTCCGCCGACCGGGGGCGGTTCGTGCTGCGGGCGGGTGATCGTGGCCGCCGCGCGGTTGGCGGCCCGGCCGCACCGGGCAGGCGTAGGGGCCAGCGTCCCGAACCGCCCGGCCGTCCCGCGGCCGTCCCCGTCAGGTGGTGCCTGCCGTGGCCTCAGCCCTGCTGTGCACGGTCCTGCTCGTCTCCTCCGTGGCCGCCGCGGTCATGCTCGCGCGTTCCGCGGTGGGCCGCTGGTCGGCCGAGCGTTCGGCACGCGTCTACGAACTGCCCGTGGACTACCGCCCGGCCGCGCTGCGCGCGCTCGCCGCCGCCGCGATCCTGGCCACCGCCATCGCGCTGGTCGTCGAGCTGCCCGCCGGACCGTACGAGGGGGAGCCGGCCGGGGCCGGTGCCGCCGCCGAGCCCGAGCCCAACCCGGCACCGCCCGCCGCGGGCCGCCCGGCCGCCGACGCCCACCCCGCGCCGCCGCCTCCCGCCCCCGACCAGCCCCGCACCCTCGGCCGCCCGGCCGGCGGCACCCTCCAGGAGTTCCCGGACGGCACCCGGGTGTGGCTGCCGCCGCAGTACGACGCCCCGGCGGCGGCGCGCCGGGCCTTCCCCCTGGTCGTGGTCTGCGTGCCGCCCGGCGCGCCGGACGCCGACGACGTCTACCCGGCCTTCGCGCCGCACACCGCCCCCGGCTTCGCCCAGCCCTTCGTCCTCGTCCTGCCGCGCGACTGCCTGGTCGACCCCTCGGCCGCCGTGGACGCCGTCGCCCACCGCTACCGGGTGCTGCCGGACCGCTCCGCCCGCGCGGTGCTGGGCATCGACACCCTGGCGTCCTGGGCGCTGCGGGACGCCTTCGGCCACCCGGAGCGCTACCAGGCCGCCGTCGGCGTGTCCGGCACCTACGACACCCGCTACAGCGCGGCCCGCCCCGACCAGCAGCCCCATGTGCTGCTCGCCACCGTCCTCGGGGAGGACCAGCAGCGCGCCTCCGCGCAGCGGCTCCAGCGCACCCTGCGCCGCAACGGCGCCCGGGTGCGGACCCTCGAACGGGTGACGGTCGATCCCCGGCTCGGCGGCGGGCCGCGCCGCCGCGCCCTGGCGCTGGCCGCCGGGTATCTCACCCACCAACTGCGCTCCCCGGGGGAACCCCCGACTGCAACGCGGTGACATCGCCGCCACGACTCACCCGTACGAGTTCGCGGTCGCACCCGCGGACCCGACGGGCGGATACGCTCGCAAGACCCGACGGGAGGACCTTGGCACCCATGGACACCGCGCGCCTGCTCCGTACCTCAGGCACTCTGCTCGCCGTCGCGGGCCTGTTGCTCTCCGGATGCTCGTCCGGCGGCTCACCCAACGGCTCCTCCGCGCCGGCCGACAGCGCCCCGGTCGCCGCGTCCTCCCCGGACCGCTCGCCGGCCGCCCTGGCACCGCTGCCGACCGCCGTCCCGGCCGCGCTCAAGCCGTACTACCGGCAGCGGCTCGCCTGGCACGACTGCGCGGGCCTGTCCGGCCTCCAGTGCGCCACCCTGCGGGCGCCGCTGGACTACGCCCACCCCTCGGCGGGCGATGTGAAACTCGCCGTCGCCCGCAAGACGGCCACCGGCCCCGGGCCGCGCATCGGCTCGCTGCTGGTCAACCCGGGCGGCCCGGGCGGCTCGGCGATCGACTACCTCCAGTACGCGGCCGGGCAGTACCCGGCACCGGTCAGCGCCCGGTACGACATGGTCGGCCTCGACCCGCGCGGCGTCGCCCGCAGCGAGCCCATCAAGTGCCTGGACGACTCCGACATGGACGCGTTCACCCAGGTCGACACCACCCCCGACAACCAGGCCGGGATCAACGCGCTCGCCGCCGCCGACCGGAAGTTCGCCGCGGGCTGCAAGCAGCACTCCGGCCGCCTGCTGCCGCACGTCAGCACCATCGAGTCGGCCCGCGACATGGACCTGCTGCGCGCCGCGCTCGGCGACAACCGGCTCAACTACGTCGGCAAGTCCTACGGCACCTTCCTCGGCGCCACCTATGCCGGGCTCTTCCCCTCCCGGGTGGGCCACCTGGTGCTCGACGGGGCGATGGACCCCTCGCTCAGCTCCCTCGACATGAGCCGCACCCAGGCCGGCGGATTCGAGACCGCCTTCGAGGCCTTCGCCGAGGACTGCGTCCAGCACACCGACTGCCCGATGGGCGAGAACACCGCGGCGGCCAACGCGTACATCGACCACTTCCTCGCGAGCCTGGACGCGCATCCCCTGCCGACCGGGGAGAAGCGGCAACTCGGCGAGGCCCTCGGCACGACGGCCCTCCTCGAGGCGATGTACTCCAAGGACCAGTGGGTCCCCCTGCGCGAGGCACTCCGCAAGGCCAACGACGGCGACGGCTCCGGCCTCCTGGCCTTCTCGGACCGCTACTACATGCGCGACGGCAAGGGCGTCTACTCCAACCTGATGGCCGCCAACGCCGCCGTGAACTGCCTCGACCTGCCGCCCGCCGCCAAGGGCCCCGCCGACATCACCTCCGCGCTGCCCGCCTTCCGCCAGGCGTCCCAGCACTTCGGCACCGACTTCGCGTGGATGAGCCTGAGCTGCGCCTACTGGCCGGTCCACGCCACCGGCCGGCCCGAACGCATCCCGGCACGCGGCGCCGCCCCGATCGTCGTCATCGGCACCACCCGCGACCCGGCCACCCCCTACGCCTGGGCGCGCTCCCTGGCGCACCAGCTCACCTCCGGCCGCCTCCTGACCTACGACGGCGACGGCCACACCGCCTACGCCGCCGGCAGCGACTGCATCGACACCGCGGTCAACGCCTACCTCCTCCAGAACCGTCCCCCCGTGGACGGCACCCGCTGCGGGTAGCGCGCCCCCACCGGGCCCGGCCGTCGGCGTTCGGACCACCGGTCCGCACTGTGTAGACTTAGCGCCGTTGCCGACGTCGGCCTGCACTCCGCACGGCCGGTCCCGGTAGCACGCCGCCTTAGCTCAGTCGGCCAGAGCGACGCACTCGTAATGCGTAGGTCAAGGGTTCGATTCCCTTAGGCGGCTC
>JBEHXI010000381.1:0-4920 GCA_048498775.1 Actinomycetota bacterium
GGCCGGCCGCCGCCTGGTCCCGCTGCCCGACCTCGCCGGCGGTGAGGAGTGAGCGAACGCGGCTGGACGGTGTTCTGCAGCGAGGACGCCGCCAACGTCATGGAAGCGATGCGCGCCGGCGGCGAGACCGAGCTGCACGACCAGGTCGTGTTATTCCTGCGCGCGCTCGCCATAGAGGCCGGTGCCGCGGCTGACGCAGGTAAGTCGTTGCCTGGTCTGCCCATGGGAGACGGCCGCTACAACGTCGACGTCCCCGGCCTGCCGATCCTGATCAGCTACATCCGCTACCCCGGCCTCCGCGAGTTCCGCATCACGGATCTGCTCTGGCTCGGCTGACCCACCGCCCTACGAAGCGACCCCCGGCAGGGAAAGTGCCGGGGGTCGCTTCATGTCGAGCCTACGACAGAGCCCACCCCGCCCAACGATGCAGCCAATCATGCTAGATATCCCGCATTTCCATTCGGCTACTTCCCGGACTACTCCCCGGAGGCGTTGCCCTGTTGAGAAAAGCCGGGGCAATCCCATGTCCCGGGAGAGCACTTGGACCGGCCGAAGTACCGGACTACAGTCAGGAACACTCTTGATCGGAAAGAGGAGAGGGACCAAGGGACCTCCCCTATCGGGGAGGTCCGGCCCGCCGGGTCCGGCTGGCGGGCCGGGTGAGCGCAGAGGGGGTGGACCTGGTGGCGTGGGTGACCGCGATCCGCGACGACGAACAGGTCGACTACCGGCTGCGCGAGGACGCCGGGTGCTACGTCGAGACCGAGCGCGACGGCCAGGCCGTGGACGCGGCCGTCGCCTACCGGATGCGCGCCGAGGCGGACGGCGTTTTGGTGTGGATGGGCAGCGGCCTGGAAGGTCTCGGGCTGACCGCCGGACGTCCGTTGGACGAGGCCGGGAAGGGCGCGGCCCGGCTCCTCATGGCAGGCGCCCACCCGGCCACCGGCGCCCGCCTGGTGCCCGCGGAACTTCGCGCCCATCCCGCCGCCAAGCTCACCGGCGCGCGACTGCTGGAGGCGCTGGAGGCTGCTGCCGCCGGCCGCGGCCTGGACGACGCGGCGGACCTCCTGGACGGCAAGCCGAAGCAGCAGGCCGCTCTCAAGACGCTGCGCCGGATGGTCAACCGGCTCGGGGAGACCCACCGCGTCCAGGTGGGCACCCTGCACCGGCTCGCCCGCGCGGCCGGCCTGGACCTGGCGGACGTCTACGAGCCCGGCGAGCTGGCCGACGCCCTCGCCCACCAGGACGACCGGGTCAGCGTCCGCGTACGCGGCTGGGACCTCACCGCCGACCTGGACAAGTCCACGTCCGTCGTGTTCGGCCTGCTCGCCGGGGAGGACGCGCAGGACTTCCGGGAGCTGTTCCACCAGGCCAAGCGCGAGGCGTTCGCCCAACTGGAGGACTGGATCGGCTACGCGGTCGCCGGGGAGGACGGCGAACTGGTCCGGATCGCCACCGGCGGGCTGATGGGCTGGAGTGTCGAGCACCAGTCGGCCCGGCCGGTGGACGACTCCCCCGGCGACCCGCACCTGCACGCGCACATCGTGGTTGCCAACCTGGCGCTGTGCGAGGACGGCAGGTGGCGGTCGATCGCCAACTCCGGCCAGGACCTGCACCGGCACGCCAAGGCGTTCGACGCGCTGTTCAAGGCGCGGGTGCGGGCGCTGGCGTTCGAGCGGTTCGGGATGCGGTACGAGCAGGATGCGCGGACCGGGGCCTGGGAAGTCGTCGGCATCCCCGAGCACGTGCGTGCCGCGTTCTCCCGCCGCGGGGCGGCTGTCGACCAGTTGGCCGGCGCGGACGCCAGCCGCGAGGACAAGCACCGGGTCTCGACCGCGACCCGGCATGAGAAGCACGACCAGGACGTCGCCGACGTCCGCGCCTCCTGGCGGCAGCGGGCCGACGACCTGGTCGACGTCGACGCGATGATGGCGGCCGCCGTGCCCGGCCCGCCCGGCCCCGGCGGCGCTGGCATCAGCGGCCCCGGCGGTGGGCCGCAGATCCCGCCGCCCGAGCAGCTCGCCCAGGTCGTCTTCGACCCGGAGCACGGGCTGACCGCCCACGAAAAGGAGTTCTCCCGCGCGCAGCTGCTCGCCGCGGTCGCGCACGCGGCGCCGTACGGCATCGGGCCGGAGGTCGGGACGCTGGACGACCTCGCGGACCAGGTCCTCGCCGTCGATGGGTACGCGGTGCCGCTGCCCGAGCGCGGCTCGCGGGTGATGAGCAGCACCGCCCGCTTCACCACCGCCGACGTCCTCGCGGCGGAGCAGGTCATCGTGGAGCAGGCCCGCGCCCGCTACGGCGAGGGCGCCGCGCAGCTGACCGCCGACCAGGCCGCGGCCTCGGTGTCGGTCTTCGAGGTGGCCGCAGGCTTCGAGCTGTCCGAGCAGCAGCGCCAGGTCGTGGAGCGCGTCCTGACTGCCGGGCACGGCGTCGACGCGGTGGTCGGCGTCGCCGGCAGCGGCAAGACCACGCTCATGCAGGCGTGCCGCCTGGCGTGGGACGCCACCGGCACCACCTACGCCGGCGCGGCGCTCGCCGCCGTCGCCGCGGCGAACCTGGAGGCCGGAGCGGGCATCCCGTCGCGCACCCTCGCATCGTGGGCGCAGCGCATCGCCAACGGGCCCGGCCTGGACGGCGTCGACGTCCTGGTGGTGGACGAGGCCGCCATGGCGGACGACCGGCAGATGGCCACCGTGCTCGCCGAGGCCGCGCGCACCGGCACGAAGGTCGTGGCGATCGGCGACCCTCAGCAGCTGCGGGCCATCGGGCCGGGCGGGGGTTTCGCCGAGGTCCACCGGATCGTCGGCGGCCAGGTCCTCGCCGAGAACCGGCGCCAGCGCCATCTCGGCGAGCGCGCCGCGCTGGAGGTGTGGCGCACCGGCTCCCGCCAGGAGGCGCTGCAACTGCTGGCCGCTGCCGAGCGGGTGCACGCCGTCGAGACCGCAGACGACGCCCGCACGGCGGTGCTCGCCGCATGGGACGCCGAACGCGGCCGGTGGAGCGACCCGCACGACCAGATCGCCGAGCTGGTCGTGCTCGCTGCCCGCAACGACGACGTGACCGCGCTCAACGAGGGCGCGCAGGCCCTGCGCCGCGCCGCCGGCGAACTGGGGCCCGAGCACACCTACGCCCTGCCCGGCGGGGACCGGCTGACCCTCGCGGTCGGCGATGTCGTCCGGGTCCGGGTCAACGACTACCGCTCCCGCACCGGGCGCGGGCCGGACCTGCTCAACGGCTACCGGGCCGTGGTCGACAGCCTGGACGCCAAGCACCAGGTGCACATCACCTGGCGCACCGCGGACGGGACCGAGGAAGGCGCGTGGCTGACCGGCGACCAGGTCGCCGGCGGGGCCCTGTCGTTGGGCTACGCCATGACGATCGCCGCCTCGCAGGGCCTGACCGCCACCACGGCGCTGACCTACGGGCACGGTGCGGACGCGTACGCGCTCTACCCCGGCATCACCCGGGCCCGCGAGGCGAACCACCTGTGGCTGCCGCTGGCCGCACTGGAGACTGAGGAGACCCGAGCCCGGCTCGGAGACGCCCGCAGCGACGCCGAGCGCCTGGAGCGCGCGGTCGCCGCGTACGCGGCACTGCTCAAGCAGGACCGCCCCGACCGCATGGTCTCCGACCAGCTGCGACCCGCACCCGAGCCCGCGGCCGCGCCGGTGCCCGAGCAGCGAGGTGAGGCGGAGGTTCTGCAGCAGCCGACCGCGCCGGTCCAGCCGTGGCGCGAGCGGCAGTTCGGGCACCTGCGCGGCAACCTCCTGGCCGCCGCCGCCAAGGCGGAGCAGCAGGCCGCGGCACAGCTCGCCGCAGCAGAGGACGCCGACCGCAAGGCCGCAGCCCTCGCCGCGGTGCTCGGCACCGACCAGCAGCCCGCGCGGCTCACGGTCGCCGCGCACACCGCCCGCCTGGAGACCGCCGCCCGGCAGCTCGCCCACGCCGACCACCTGGACGGGCAGGCCGGCGCCATCCGAGCCCAGGTGGCCGGACTGTACGAGACCAACCGCAGCGAGCTGGCGATCGAGTCGCGCATCCGCGCCCGCGCGGCGCTGACGCGCTCCGCGCTGCTCGGTCAGCGCAAGGGCCTGCTGGGCGACGCGGACGCCCTACGGCAGCGGGTCGCCGACCGCACCGCGCACATCGATGCCCTCCACGCGCAGGCCGCGCAACTGCGCAGCGAGGCCGACCAGCTGCGCGGGCAGGCCAAGGAGCTGATCGCCTACGGGCGGCAGTACGCCTCCTACAAGCCGCTGGACGTCCAGCTCGCCGACCGCCGCGCCGAACTGCCCTCGCTCGCCGCACGGCTGGACGCCTACGACCGCAGCCAGCACCGGCGCTTGGTCGACCAGGCCGCCGAAGCACGCGCCACCGCAGCCGACCTCACCGGCCGCGCGGCCGGCCTGCGCACAGAAGCCGCCCTGCGCAAGGCACTGACGCCCCAGCAGGCCGCCGCCGAAGTCGCCGAGCGGGCCCGCGCCGCCCAGCAAGCTGACCAGGTGCGGCGACGCGCCGCCACCCGCGCCGCCCCGGAACGGCAGCCCCGCCGGTACGAGCCGCCGGCACCCGACCGCCGCGGCCCGCGGCTCGGCCGGTAGGCCGCTGCATCCCCCGCGCAATCCCCCGCACAATCAGGTGCACGATCCGGCGCACTATCTCCCGCACCGAATCTGCGGCCAGCCACTCACCATGCCTGGTCAGACGGCACGGTGAGCGTCTGCCAATCGCCGACTTCCCTCCGATCCCGGCCCTGGTGACATGGGGGTGGGGTGGCGCGGTGTGGGGATCGTCGGGAACGGACCGCCCGCCGGCGGGCCGGGACCCGCCCTGTACGCGCTCGGGTCCGGCCGCGGCGGGCGCGCGTCCTAGCGGCGCCTGTTGCGCTTCTTCCCTGCCGCTGCCGGCGCTCCGATG
>JBEHXI010000382.1:0-4915 GCA_048498775.1 Actinomycetota bacterium
AGGCGTGATCAGGCTGCACATTGCGCCCGATAAGGCGTGATATGGCCCGATAAGGCGAACACGGCCGCCGGGCAGCCACTGCCGGGGCGCCGGCCGCACACCGCGGTCGGCGTCCCGGCACCCCATTGTTCGCAATACCGAACGTTGACCGGGATCTCGACGTCCGCGTGCCCAGGCTGGTAGGAAAGGCGCATGGAACCCCTACGCATCGGCGTGCTCGGCGCCGCCCGCATAGCCGAGATCGCCATGGTCGACCCCGCCCGGACCACCGGTCACCGCCTGGTCGCCGTCGCGGCGCGCGACCGTTCCCGGGCCCGGGACTTCGCCGGCCGCCACGGCGTCGAGCGGGTCCTGGACTCCTACGCCGACGTGGTCGCCGACCCGGAGGTCGAGGCCGTCTACAACCCGCTGGCCAACGGGCTGCACGGGCCGTGGAACCTGGCCGCGATCCGCGCCGGCAAGCATGTGCTGACCGAGAAGCCCTCCGCCAGCAACGCCGAGGAGGCGCGGGAGGTCCGCGACGCGGCCCGGGCGGCCGGAGTCGTCTTCATGGAGGGCTTCCACTACCTCTACCACCCGGTCACCCGGCGGCTCCACGAGCTGCTGGAGAGCGGCGAGCTCGGTGAACTGCGCGCCGTGGAGACCGAGATGGTCATGCCGCCGCCGGACGACACCGATCCCCGCTGGTCGTACGAGCTGGCCGGCGGTGCCCTGATGGACGTCGGCTGCTACGCGGTGCACGCGCTGCGGATGCTGGCGCCCTGGGCCGGCGGGGCACCGCGGCTGGTCGCGGCACGCGGCGGGGAACGCCCCGACCACCCGAAGGTCGACGAATGGCTCGACGCCGACTGGGAGTTCCCCGGTGGCGTGACGGGCACCCTGCGGTGCGGGATGCACGCGCCCGAGGTGCGCTTCACCTGCCGGCTGACCGGCTCGCGCGGCAGCGCGTTCGCCCACAACTTCGCCGTGCCGCACCTGGACGACCGGATCACCGTGACCACCGCGGCGGGCGAACGCGTCGAGGAGCTGGGCCGCCGGACCTCCTACACCTACCAGTTGGAGGCCTTCACGGCGCATCTGCGCGAGGGCGCCCCGCTGCCCACCGGGGCCGACGACGCGGTCGAGACGATGCGGCTGATCGACGACTGCTACCGGGCGGCGGGCTTCACCCCGCGCCCGCGGTCCGGCGCGGCGGAACCGGCCGGGCGGTGACCGGGCGGTAAGGGCCGGGGGGTAAGGGCCGGCGGCCGGGCGCCGGCCGGTGTGGGTACCGGCCGGCCGGCGTCCGGTGGTCCGGTGCGGGGCGGCTCAGGGCCGGGGGATGTTGCGCAGGTTGGCCCGGGCCAGGTCCAGCATCCGGCCCACGCCGCCCTCCAGCACCGTGCGGCCCGCGGAGAAGGCGAACGCCTTCACCTGCTCCGCGGAGATGTGCGGTGGGATGGACAGCGCGTTGGGGTCGGTGACCAGGTCCACCAGGAACGGGCCGTCGTGCTCCAGCGCACGCGCGAGCGCGTCGCGTATCTCGTCCGGCTTCTCGACGCGCACGGAGTCGATCCCGGCGGCCCGGGCGATCGCCGAGTAGTCCACCATCCGGTGGTCGGTCTGGTAGTCGGGCAGGCCGTCCACCATCATCTCCAGCTTGACCATGCCGAGCGAGGAGTTGTTGAAGACGATCGTCTTGACCGGCAGGTCGTGCTGACGCACCGTCAGCAGCTCGCCCATCAGCATGCCGAGCCCGCCGTCGCCGGAGAGCGAGATCACCTGGCGGTCCGGAGCGGCCAGCTGGGCGCCGATCGCCTGCGGCAGGGCGTTGGCCATCGAGCCGTGGACGAACGAGCCCATCACCCGGCGCCGGCCGTTGGGCGTCAGATAGCGGGCCGCCCAGACGTTGCACATCCCGGTGTCCACGGTGAACACCGCGTCCTGGGAGGCGAGTTCGTCCAGGATGGCGGCCGGGTACTCGGGGTGGATCGGCAGCCGGCGCGACACGTCACGGGTGTAGGCGTCCACCACGTTCTCCAGCGCCCGGGTGTGCCGGCGCAGCATCTGGTCGAGGAACGAGCGGTCCGGCTTCTCCGCCACCAGCGGCAGCACCGCCCGCAGCGTCTCGCGGACGTCGCCGTGCACGCCGAGCTCCAGGACGGTGCGGCGGCCGAGGTGCCCGGCGTCGTGGTCGACCTGGACGGTGTGCGCCTGCGGCAGGAAGTCGTCGTACGGGAAGTCGGTGCCCAGCAGGACGACCAGGTCGGCCTCGTGCATGGCGTCGTAGCAGGCGCCGTACCCGAGCAGTCCGCTCATGCCGACGTCATAGGGGTTGTCGTACTGGATCCACTCCTTGCCGCGCAGTGAGTGACCCACCGGGGCGTGCACCCGGCCGGCGAGCTCCATCACCTCGGCGTGCGCGTCGCGGACCCCGGCGCCGCAGAACAGCATCACCCGGCGCGCCGCGTTCAGCTTGCCGGCCAGGGCGCGCACCTGCTCCGGCGGCGGGGTGAGGCGGCCGCGGCGGGTGACCAGGTCGGTGGCCCCGGTGGGGTGGGGCGCCGGCTCGTGCGCCAGGTCGCCGGGGATGACCAGCACCGACACCCCGCCGTGGCCCAGCGCGCTCTGCACCGCGATGCGGGAGATCCGGGGCATCTGCTCGGGCGTGCTGACCATCTCGCAGTACCGGCTGCACTCGGTGAACAGCCGCTCGGGGTGGGTCTCCTGGAAGAACCCGGTGCCGATCTGCCGGGCCGGGATGTGGGAGGCGATCGCCAGCACCGGGGCGCCGGAGCGGTGGGCGTCGTACAGGCCCTGGACCAGATGGGTGTTCCCGGGCCCGCAACTGCCCGCGCACACCGCCGGCCGGCCGGTCAGCTGCGCCTCCGCCGATGCCGCGAAGGCGGCGGCCTCCTCGTTGCGGACGTGCACCCACTCGATTCCCTCGGTGCGCCGCACCGCGTCCACGATCGGGTTGAGACTGTCGCCGACGACTCCGTAGATCCGTTCCACCCCCGCCTGCCGCAGGACGTCCACCAGCTGCCGTGCCACGGACGGGTTCCGCATCGCGTTCCTCCCGGAAAGGTCTCGTCCACTCCCGTTCTTGAGGTGTCCCGTTCCGGCCGTCCGATGCCGGGAAGAGCCGGGAAGAGGCGGGAAGAGGCGGGAAGCCGTGCGGCGAGGCGGGGTTGGCGGGGGAGCGCGGGGGAACCCCAAGCCGGTACCTGGGAGTCCGCGCCTCACTCCGGGAGCGGTGGCTTGGGGCCGGCTTGGCGGTGTGTTTGCCATCTCATTGCCAGGCGGGTTCGCCGTCTGGGAGGGTGTGGATACCCCTGCCGGTATAAGCGTGGAGGTTGGGCCGTGGTTGCTGTGGCGGTACGGGAAGTAAGCCTCGGGGCGTTCGCTCTCGCCCTGGCGGACGACGTGGTCGTCCTGGACGTCCGGGACCAGGAGGACTACCTCGCCGGGCATGTGCCCGGCGCGCGGCCGGTGCCGCTGGACCGGGTCGCCGACCAGCTCGGCGAGCTGTCCCGGGAGGAACCGGTCTATGTGATCTGCGCTCGCGGGGACCGGGCACGCGGGGCCGCCGGGTGGCTGCGGGCGCACGGTCTCGAGGCGTACTCGGTGGCGGGCGGCACCGCCGGGTGGGCGCGCACCGGGCGCCGGCTGGTGCCCGGGCCGTACCAGGCCGCCGCCGCCTGACGAAGCCTCCGGGGGCGGCCGGTGCTCCACCGGCCGCCCCTTCGGCATGCCTGCGTGGCCGGGGTGGGGTTGGCATGCCCCTGTCGTCGCAGGTCCGCCGAGGCGCCCGGCCAACCGTGGTGCGCGGGGCCGCGGATGGTGCCGCGGTGGTGCGCCGTGGCTCGGGGTGGCGAGCGCCCGGCCGGTGCCGTGGGCGCCGGACTACCTGCCGAACTCAGTGCCCTCGGTGCTCCGTTGACTGCTTTTCTCAGCTGTGATTAGGGTTGCGTAGCGTTCATGACCTTCCGGGTGGTTTAACCCGGAATGCACCTGCCACGCGGCTGTGCCCGGCCGTGCGGGCCACCCCACGAGCCCCGGCGGGCGCGGCGGAAACGTTCCACCGCGCACCGCCCCAGGTGACTCGTCCCCAGTGATCCAGCGTGCTGCGGACCCGGTGATGCCCACACCGCCCACCCCGGCGCATCTCACCGATGAACGGCAGAGACATGACAGCACACCCCATTCTCGGCTGGACCCCCGCGGCCGTCGTGTTCGACTGCGACGGCACCCTGATGGACAGCGAACAGCACTGGCAGCAGGCGCGTGACCTGGTGCTCCGCGGGCACGGCACCGCGCCGGACGCGGAGTTCGCGGCACGGTCGAAGGGCCTGCACTACGCGGAGTGCGGCCGCCTGATGGCGGAGACCGCCGGGGAACCGGCACTGGCCGAGCAGATGACCCGCCAGCTGCTCACCACGTTCAGGAAGCTCGTCGCCGAGGACCCGGTCACCATGCCGGGCGCCGTGGAACTGGTACGCCGGACCAGCCGGTTCGCCCCCCTGGCGGTGGCCAGCAACTGCCCCCGTGACGTGGTCGAGTCCTGCCTGGACACCGCCGGCATGCGGGGCTACTTCGCGCACATCGTCGTCCCCGGTGACGCCGTGCGCCCCAAACCGCACCCGGACGTCTACCTGACCGCGGTGCGCCGCTGCGGTGCCGACCCGGCCGACTGCCTGGCCGTGGAGGACTCCCTCTGCGGCATCCAGGCTGCGTCGCGGGCCGGAATGCGGGTCCTGGGCGTCGGGCCGCGACCCGGCCCCGAGGAGACGGCCCTGGTGGACCTGTGGGTCTCCTCGCTGGCCGATCCCGAACTGCTCTCCTGGGCGGAGAACCGGGTGCCGCGCCGCACCGCGAGCTGACCGCACGGCGAGCTGACCGCACGGCGCCGGGCCGGACCTTCCGCGCGGCCCGG
>JBEHXI010000383.1:0-4838 GCA_048498775.1 Actinomycetota bacterium
CGGGCGATCACCAGGCGCTGGATCTCGCTGGTGCCCTCGAAGATGGTGTAGATGGCCGCGTCGCGGTGCATCCGCTCGACGGGGTACTCGCGGGTGAAGCCGTTGCCGCCCAGGATCTGGATGGCGGAGGAGGTGACCCACTTGGCCGTCTCGCCCGCGAACAGCTTGGACATCGAGCCCTCGGCCGCGGTGAACGGCTTGTTGTTGCGGCCCATCCAGGAGGCGCGCCACACCAGCAGGCGGGCGGCGTCGATGCGGGTGCGCATGTCGGCGAGGGTGAAGGCGACGCCCTGGTTGTCGATGATGGGGCGGCCGAACTGCACCCGGGTCTTGGCGTAGTCCAGCGCGACCTCGTAGGCGGCGCGGGCGATGCCGACCGCCTGGGCGCCGACCGCCGGCCGGGAGGCCTCGAAGGTGGCCATCGCGGCGTTCTTGCCGCGCTCGCCGGAGCGCTGCCGCTCCCGGGCACGGGCCAGCCGCTCGTCGAGCTTCTCCTTGCCGCCGAGCAGGCACGAGCCGGGGATGCGCACGTCCTCCAGCACCACCTCGGCGGTGTGCGAGGCGCGGATGCCGTGCTTCTTGAACTTCTGCCCCTGGGACAGGCCCGGGGTGTTCGGCGGGATGATGAACGACGCCTGGCCGCGCGAGCCGAGCTCGGGGTCGACGGAGGCGACGACGACGTGGACGTTGGCGATGCCGCCGTTGGTCGCCCAGGTCTTGGTGCCGTTGAGGACCCACTCGTCCTTGGCCTCGTCGTAGACGGCGCGGGTGCGCATGGCGGAGACGTCGGAGCCGGCGTCGGGCTCGGAGGAGCAGAACGCGGCGAGCTTCACGTCGTCCGGGGTGCCGAACATCTCGGGCATCCAGGTCCCGATCTGCTCGTCGGTGCCGTTGGTCAGCACGCCCACCGCGGCCAGCGTGGTGCCCACGATGGACAGGCCGAGGCCGGCGTCGCCCCAGAAGAGCTCCTCCATGGCCACCGGGATGCCCAGACCGGTCGGGTCGAAGTACGCCTGGGCGTAGAAGTCCATCGAGTACAGGCCGATCTTCGCGGCCTCCTGGATGATGGGCCAGGGCGTCTCCTCGCGCTCGTCCCACTCGGCGGCCGCCGGACGCATCACGTCGGCGGCGAAGCCGTGGATCCAGTCCCGTACGGCCTTCTGGTCGTCGTTGAGCTCGAGCGTGAACTCGCCCATCATTCCCTCCGCGGAGCTTGTTACTAGCGGTAACATCAGTGTGTTACCGGCCGGTAGGTCATGTCAACTCGCTAGTCGGGGGCAACTGCGCACGTCGGGGGTGTTACGTTGCGCGGGCGCGACAGTCACGAATCGAACGAACGGGCGGGGAGGCTCAGGTGCAGACCAGCCAGCGACTGGATCAGCAGGAAGCGGCGGAGCGCCGGCGCCGGGAGCTCCTGGAAGCCGCCAACCGGGTGGTCCTGCGCGACGGACCGGAGGCGTCCATGAACGCCATCGCCGCCGAGGCGGGGATCACCAAACCGATCCTCTACCGCCATTTCGGCGACAAGAACGGACTGTACCGGGCACTGGCCCAGCGGCACACCGACGTCCTGCTGGCGACCCTGCGGGAGGCCCTCGACCAGCCCGGGGCGCGCCGGGAGCGCGTCGAGGCCGCCCTCGACGCCTACCTCTCCTCCATCGAGACGGCTCCGCAGGTCTACCGCTTCCTGATGCACCCCACCGCGGGCGTCCAGGACGCCGACAAGGGCTTCGACGTGGGCCGCCAGTCCGCGCCGCTGCTGCGGCGGCTGGGCGAGGAGCTGGCCACGATCATCGCCGAGCGGCTGGACCTGGGCCCCAACAGCGCCGACCTCGCGCGGGTGTGGGGGCACGGCATCGTCGGGATGATGCACGGCGCCGGCGACTGGTGGCTCGGGGAGCGCCCCTACCCCAGAGCGCAGCTGGTCGGCCACCTGGCGGATCTGCTGTGGGGCCGGCTCGCCGCCGCCGGGGACCTGCCGGGCGGGCCCGGGTTCTGACCCCGGTCCGCCACCGCCCGGGCCGCTACGCCGGGCTCTCCGGAGCGGCCCAGGGGGCGCGGCGGGCGGCGCGCAGGGCCCGGCGCCGGTGCCGGCCGGTGAGCCGGTCGGTGTAGAGCAGGCCGTCGAGGTGGTCAAGCTCATGCTGGAGGCAGCGTGCGAAGAAGCCGCTGCCCTCGAGGCGCACCGGTTCCCCGCGCACGTCCACCCCCTCGACGGTGAGAAGGTCGTAGCGCGTGGTCGGCGCGAGGATGCCGGGCAGCGACAGGCAGCCCTCCTCGCCGGTGACGGCCACCCCGTCGGCCTCCACGACGACCGGGTTGACCAGGTGCCCCAGGTGCCTGCGGTCCTCGTCGTCGGGGCAGTCGTAGACGAACACCCGCGCCGGGACGCCGATCTGCGGCGCCGCCAGGCCCACCCCGTCCGCCGCGTACATCGTGGCGAACATGTCCTCCACCAGCCGGGCGAGCTCCCCGTCGAACGCGGTGACCGCCGCGGCCTCGGTGTGCAGGACCGGATCCCCCAGCAGCCGCACCGGCCGCACGGTGCCCCGGCTCCCGGGGATGGCACGAGGTCGCATGGCGGCCAGCGTAGCGCCGCGCGACCGGGTGCCCCCGGCACCGCCGCGTACCCAGCCGGTAACGTTGCGAAGTCCCCCGCTGTCGGCGCGGTGCTGCGCAACAGCCGGGAGTGGATAGGCTGATCCGCGACCAAAGCCTCCCGCCGGGCCCGTACCGGTCAAAGGCCAGGGTGGGGTGGACGCGGTGCCGGACGCAAGGAGGGAACGGAAGACGATGGCAGGCAACACGGAGCCGCTGTCGCCGCGGGCCAAGCTGGCCGTGACGGCGGGGAAGGCCGCGGCGGCAGTGTCGCGGGCCGCGGGACGCGGCAGCGGATCGGTGATCGGCGGCCGGGTGGCTCTCAAGCTCGACCCCGACCTGCTGGCCCGGCTGGCCGGACACCTGGACGTGGTCCTGGTCTCGGCGACCAACGGCAAGACCACCACCACCCGGCTGATCGCGGAGGCCCTGCGGGCCAACGGCCCGGTGGTCTCCAACGCCCTGGGCGCCAACATGCCCGCCGGCATCACCTCCGCGCTGGCCGGCGGCTCGGACGCGCAGTACGGCGTGATCGAGGTGGACGAGAAGTACCTGGCCGGGGTGGCCCGCGACGTCACCCCGAAGGCGATCGCGCTGCTCAACCTCTCCCGCGACCAGCTGGACCGCGCCGCCGAGACCCGGATGCTGGCCGAGCGGTGGCGCGAGGGCCTGTCGGGCACCGAGGCGATCATCATCGCCAACGCCGACGACCCCCTGGTGGCCTGGGCCGCCTCCTCCTGCCCGACCGTGGTGTGGGTCGCGGCCGGCCAGGAGTGGAAGGACGACGCCTGGTCCTGCCCGTCCTGCGGCGGTGTGCTGCAGCGGCCCGGCGAGGACTGGTACTGCGGTGACTGCGGCTTCCGGCGCCCGCCGCCGACCTGGGCGCTGTCCGGGGACTACGTCGTCGCCCCGGACGGGGTGGCCTGGCCGATCCAGCTCCAGCTGCCGGGCCGGGCCAACAAGGCGAACGCGGCCACCTCCGCCGCGGTCGCCGCGATCTTCGGGGTCCCCCCGCAGGTCGCCCTGGAGCGGATGCACGCGGTGCAGGCCGTCGCCGGGCGCTACGACGTCGTGCCGTACCAGGGCCGGGACCTGCGGCTGCTGCTGGCGAAGAACCCGGCCGGCTGGCTGGAGACGTTCTCGCTGATCGACGGCCCGCCGGCGCCGGTGGTGCTGTCGGTGAACGCCCGCGGCGCGGACGGCACCGACACCTCGTGGCTGTGGGACGTCGACTACACCCGGCTGGCCGGCCACCCGATCTTCGTCCTCGGGGACCGCAAGCTGGACCTGGCGGTGCGCCTGGAGGTGGCGGGCCTGGAGTTCCGGGTGTGCGCGGACCTCGACGAGGCGGTCGGCATGGCTCCGCCCGGCCGCATCGAGGTGATCGCCAACTACACGGCGTTCCAGGACCTGCGCCGACGCGTCGGCAACTGACCGGGCCACCGAGAAAGGGACCTTGCGAGCATGAGCGATTCCAGCCTGCGCCTGGTGTGGGTCTACCCCGACCTGCTGAGCACCTACGGAGACCAGGGCAACGCGCTGGTGGTGCAGCGCCGCGCCCAGCAGCGGCGCGTCCCGGTCACCCGCATCGACGTCCGCTCCGACCAGCCGGTCCCCACCTCCGGGGACATCTACCTGATCGGGGGCGGCGAGGACCGGCCGCAGCGGCTGGCGGCCGAACGGCTGCGGCGCGACGGCGGACTGAACCGCGCGGTCGAGAACGGCGCGATCGTCTTCTCGGTCTGCGCGGGCTACCAGATCCTGGGCCACGAGTTCGTCAACGACCTCGGCCGCCCGGAGCCGGGCCTGGGCATCCTCGACGTGCGCAGCGTGCGCAACGACGGTCCGCGGCACGTCGGCGACGTGCTGGCGGACGTCGACGAGCGGCTCGGCCTGCCGCAGCTGACCGGGTTCGAGAACCACCAGGGCAACACGATCGTCGGCCCCGGCGCGCGCCCGTTCGCCCGGGTGCGGGTCGGCAACGGCAACGGCACCGGCGACGGCACCGAGGGCGCTTGGTGCGAGACGGTCTTCGGCACCTACATGCACGGCCCGGTGATGGCGCGCAACCCGCTCATCGCCGACATGCTGCTGAAGCTGGCCCTGGATGTGAACGCGCTGCCGCCGGTCGACGAGACCTGGTACGACGCGCTGCGCGCGGAGCGGATCGCGGCGGCCACGCAGCCCGCCGCCTGAGCCGGCACGAAAACCCACCCCACACCGGCAGGGAAGGGGGGAAG
>JBEHXI010000384.1:0-4793 GCA_048498775.1 Actinomycetota bacterium
TGGTCCGGGGCTGGGGGCCCGGCGTCCGGTGCGGCTGGTCCTGGGTCCGGTGCGGGGGGCCCGGCGTCCGGTGCGGCTGGTCCTGGGTCCGGTGCGGGGGTCCCGGCGTCCGGTGCGGCTGGTCCTGGGTCCGGTGCGGGGGTCCCGGCGTCCGGTGCGGCTGGTCCCGGCGTCCGGTCCGGCTGTTGCCGGGGTCCGGTTCGGCTCTCCCGGCGTCCGGTTCGGGCCGGTTCGTGAAGTGGTCCGGCGGAGTGCGGGCCCGGGGATGTCCGGGCATGGCTGAGGCACCGCCTGGCGGGACGGCGGCGCACCGGGCGCCGCCCGGCCGGGTCCGGACCGGCAGGAGTATGCCATCGCGGCACGACCCTTGCCGATCCGCGCCCTCATCAGCACGTTCGAACGCCCGACTTGGGGCTTGACGCGGCCTTCGTCGCCGCCCCCGGTTCCACCGGATTGGCGGTCGCCGGAACTCGGTCCCCGCTGGCCAGTATGGTGGTGCGCGCCGGCGAGCCGCCTGCGGATGGCCGTGAGTGGTGGCGAAGCTAACCGGGAGAACCTGCTTTGAGCCGTGAAACTGACAGTTCGTCCTCAGGACCCCAGGGCCGCGGCGGCGCCGCGTACCCCTCGGGGACCCCGCCGTACGGAACAGGCCAGTACGCGTCACCGCAGTCGCGCGAGGAGTCGCGCGGCGGTGCCGCGGGCGGCGAGCGGGCCAAGGACGCCGAAGAGCCGAAGACCGAGACGACGCTGACCACCCGGATCCGGATCAACATCCCCGGATCGCGGCCGATTCCGCCGGTGGTGGTCCGCAGGCCCGTCTCCGACGCCGAGGCGGGTGAGGACGGGGCACCGCAGTCGGGTTCCGGCAGCACCGTGGAGACGCCCGCGCCCTGGAAGCCGTCGGCGGACGGCCCCGCGGCCGGGGCGGGTGGTGACGGCGGCGACGCCAAGGCCGCCAAGCCCGCCAAGGAGAAGCCCGCCGCCAGCGACTGGTTCGCGCCACGCAAGCCCGTCGCGCCCCCGGCCGGGCCGGCGCAGCCGCCGGCCGCCGCGCCTCCGGCGGCACCGGCCGCTCCGCGCCCGAACATCCCCTATCTCGGGGGCGGCGACATCCCGGCGCCGGGTTCCGGGAAGAACCCCGGCCCGTCCGGCGCCCCGTCCGCCCAGCCCACGCCCCCGGCCGGCGGCGAGTCGCCCTTCGGCGGCGGCAGCCGTGGCGGCAGCGGCGGCCTGGGCGGTGAGTCGCCGTTCGGCGGCTCGTCCCCGTTCGGCGGCTCCTCGCCGCTGGACGAGCGGGCGTTCGACGGCGGCACTCTCGGCGGGCTCGGCACCTCCGGCCCGTCCGGCGCCGGTTCGCCGTTCACCAGCCCGCTGACGCCCGGCAGCGACCCCTGGGGCACGCCGCCGGACGCGGACGGGCCCGCGGGCGCCACCACCGGACCGGTCACCGGCGCCTCGCGGATGCCGGGCGGCCCGACCCTGCCGGGCACCCCGCCGGTGCCCGGAGTGCCCGACATGCCCGGTCCCGGGGCCGGTGAGCCGCGCTCCGGTTACCGGCCGCCGAGCAGCGGCCCGAGCGCGTACCCGCCGGGCGCCTCGGCGACCCCGCCGCAGGGCAGCAGCGACACCCTGCACACCGGCGCGCCCTCGGTCCCGGTCTCCGGGGGCGTCGTCAAGCCCCAACCGGCCTCGGCCCGTTCGGCGGGCGGCCGCAAGGGCCGTTCCAAGCCGGCGCTCCTCGGCGCGGGGCTGGTCGCCGCGGCCGCGCTCGCGTACGGCGCCGGGCTGCTGATGGACCACGCCGACGTGCCGAACGGGACGGTGGTGATGGGCGCCGAGATCGGCGGCAAGACCCGGGACGAGGCGGTCAAGGCGCTCGACGCCGTCGCCGGCACCCGGGGGACCGCGCCGCTGCCGGTGCGGATCGGCACCCAGAACGTGCAGCTCAAGCCGGAACTCGCCGGGCTGGCCATCGACACCCAGGCGACGGTCCGCCAGGTCGCCCATCCCGACTACAACCCGATCACGGTGATAGGCGCGCTGTTCGGCGGCACCCGGGACGTGGCGCCCGCGGTCGTCGTCGACCAGGAGAAGCTCCGCGGCCAGTTGCAGACCCTCAGCGGCGCCGGCGGCGTCGGCGGGTCGGACGGCATGGTGAAGTTCGTCGACGGCCGGCCGGTGGCCGTGCCGGGCAGGCCGTACCAGGCGATCGACGCCGACGCCGCGGTCCGGCAGGTCACCAACGCCTACCTGCAGCGCGCCGAGACCGGCCAGGAGCCGCCGGTGGCCCTGGCGGTCACCACGCACCAGCCGAAGGTCACCCAGGCGGCCCTCGAGCAGGCCATCAAGGAGATCGGCATCCCGGCGATGTCCGGGAAGATCACGGTGGTGGCCGGGACCAAGTCGGTGCCGTTCAGCCCGCAGCGGTCGCTGAGCAAGATCCTGACGCTGGTCTCGGACGGCCAGGGCAACCTGGTGCTCCACTTCGACCTGCCCACCCTCAAGGAGCTGTACGGCAACGCCTTCGACGGGGTGCTGCTGCAGCGCGGCGACGGTACGAAGACGCCGGTCACCCCGCAGGACGTGGCCTCGGCGATGATGCCGGAGCTGCGCAAGACGGCGGCGGTCAAGACGGCGGTCATCACCAACGTGGCCAAATAGCCGCATACCGGCGCGAGTAGGCGCCGCGCGGACGTGAAGCAGGCGCCGGGCGGGCGTGAAGCAGGCGTCGGGCGGGCGTGAAGCAGGCGTCGGGCGGGCGTGAAGCAGGCGTCGAGCGGGCGCGGCGGAACGGGCCGGGCGGCCGGAGGGTCACCTCCGGCCGCCCGGCCCGTCCCTTGTCCGTCCCTTGTCCGTCCCTTGTCCGTCCCTAATCCGGCGTGAGGGGAGCCGGATTCCGGCCGGAGGTCACGCTTCCGGCATGACATCTGTCATCACCAGGACACGACGGCGGGCACTGCCGCGCACCGCCCGCAGCGGCGAAGCTGTTCACCATGAGCGCTACAGCGGCATCGAGAGCCACCCACGCAGAGCGGACGGACACGCCCGTGGTGCGCTTCTCGCAGGTGAACAAGAGCTACGGCCAGGTCAGGGCCGTCAACGAGCTGGATCTGGCCTTGTATTCGGGGGAGACCGTCGCTCTTCTCGGACCCAACGGCGCGGGCAAGTCCACCGCCCTGGACCTCCTGCTCGGGCTGCGCACCGCGGACTCGGGCAGCGTGGAGGTCTTCGGCGGCACTCCCGCGCAGGCCATAGCCAAGGGCAGGGTCGGCGCCATGCTGCAGAGCGGGGGGCTGATGGAGGAGGTCAAGGTCCGCGAGCTGGTCAAGCTCGCCTGTGACCTGCACCCGCGTGCCTACCCGGTCCAGCAGGTGCTGGAGAGCGCCGGCATAGCCGACATCGCCGACCGGATGGTCAACAAGCTCTCCGGCGGCCAGAGTCAGCGGGTCCGCTTCGCGCTCGCCACCGCGGGCGCCAACGACCTGATCATCCTGGACGAGCCGACGACGGGCATGGACGTCTCGGTCCGGCAGGCCTTCTGGGCCTCCATGCGTGAACAGGCGGCGCAGGGCCGCACGGTGCTCTTCGCCACCCACTACCTCGAAGAGGCCGACGCCATAGCCGACCGGGTCATCGTGCTGCACCGCGGGCGGGTGCTCGCGGACGGCTCGGCGGCCGAGATCAAGGCCAAGGCCGGCGCGCGCCGGATCGTCTTCGATCTCGAAGGGGCCATCGACGAAGCGGCGCTGCGGGGGCTGCCGTTCCTGACCGGCCTCTCGGTCTCCGGCCGCACGGTCCGCATCCAGTCCACGGACGCCGACGCCACCATGCACGCCATCTACCGACTCGACCTGTACCCGCGCAATCTGGAGGTCAGCGGCCTCGGCCTGGAGCAGGCGTTCATCGCCCTGACCGACGCCGCGTCCGCCGAGGAGGCCGACCGATGAACACCCTGATCAAGCTGGAGATCGTCCGCACGCTCCGCAACAGGCGGTTCATGTTCTTCTCGGTGATCTACCCGGCGATCCTCTTCCTGATCATCTCCGGGCCGGCCAAGAAGACCGACGTGGTGCCGGGCACGGCCCTGACCATGCAGCTGTACTACATGGTCGCCATGGCGTCCTTCGGCTCGCTGACCTCCGTCCTGATGGGGAACAGCGAGCGCATCGCCAAGGAGCGCGAGAACGGCTGGGTACGGCAGTTGCGGCTGACCGCCCTGCCCGGCCGGGGATATGTGCTCGCCAAGATAGCCGCGGCCGCCACGGTCACCCTGCCGTCCATCGTGGTGGTGGAGATCGTCGCCGCGGCGGCCAAGGGTGTGCGTCTTCAGGTGTGGCAGTGGGCGGCCCTCACCGGTGCCATCTGGGCCGGCAGCCTGGTCTTCGCCGCGCTGGGGGTGGCCATCGGCTACCTGGTCTCGGGTGACGCGGTGCGGCCGGTGACGATGCTGCTGTACTTCGGGCTGTCGCTGCTGGGCGGGCTGTGGATGCCGTTCACGATCTTCCCGCAGTGGCTGCAGAACATCGCCAAGTGGCTGCCGACGCACGCCTACGCGGCACTCGGCCAGGCCATCGAGGTGGGCAACGCACCACACCTGACGGATGTGGCGCTCCTGGCGTTGTACCTGGCGGTCTTCGCCGGCGGGGCGGCCTGGCTCTACCGGAAGGACACCCGCACGGCGTGACGGCGCTGTGCGACAGTGCGGGGGCGGGGGAGGGCGGGGCGGAACGAGGCAGAGGCGGGACGTGACAGTGGACGAGCGCGCCGGTCACCCGACGGGAAGGCTCCCGGCG